>JAYVSE010000374.1:0-12480 GCA_043775635.1 Planctomycetaceae bacterium
GTATCAAACACGACAAACAAGAGTTGCTGATTCAATTCAAACCGGAAAAGCAACGGCGACCTGCTCCTCGTCGAATGCTAGTATCTAAGCGGCTTCCAATGAATCACGGAACAACATCGGAGCGGCATCTAACGACGCGATCCATCGCCGCACCAAATCATCGGCGAGATTGAATAGCGTTGCCACACACGCATCCACTTGCGGCATCCCCATCGACTCGACAAGTTGCAAGAGATAATTGCATCCTAAAATCCCAGCGGCACGCTGAGCGGCAATGTCGGCAAGATTGGTTTCAGGATCGCGTGAAGGAAATTGCCCGCTGGTCAGCAATGTGCGAAGTTGGTCGAGAGCCTCGACGCCATCACGACGCAGCGCGAACGTATCGATCACGACGCCCTCTTCGCTAAGACTAGTTGCATCAGGCGGCATCGACCCAGGCGTCTTGCCACCAATCTCGGCATGATGAGCGCGACTGGCAACATAAAACTGCGGACGCGCTGGCTCTTGTTTTGATTCTGGTTTTGAATTTCCATCGTGCTCAAGATTGCAGAAGACCGGCGTGACGACCGTTACGTCTGGCAAATGCGAACCACCAGCGTATGGATTGTTGGAAACATACACGTCGCCAGTACTCATCACTGGAAACGCCTTGCGTGTCTCGCGAACCGTGTGCCCCATCGCACCCAGGTGCACGGGCACGTGCGGTGCATTGGCGATTAGCTCACCTTCAGCGGTAAATATTGCACAGCTATAGTCCAATCGTTGACGAATATTCACGCTCGCCGCGGTTCGCCGAAGTGTTTCGCCCATCGAATCCGCGATGCCTTGCATGCGTCTGGCGACAACCTCAACCGTGACCGCATCGACTTGATCGCGTGACCTGCGCACACCATCGCCGGTGCCAGCAACGCGGTTCAGCTCGAAAGACGCGGTCGCTTGTTTCGTGGCAATCCAACCGGAATCAATGACCAGCGTACTGTTGTCGTCAACCACAATCGCTGGCCCAGTAATGGAACTTCCCGGTTCCACTTGATCACGATTAAACAGCAGCACTTCCAGCGCCGTGCCTTCGATGCATACGCTTGTCGAACGTTGGGCTTGAAAACGCATCTCACCTGTGGGTTTAGAGTAGAGCAATTGTCCCAATTGCTCGGAAAACAATGGGGACGCTTGTTCTACTAAGAGTGAGATCGGTTGGTCCAGCGGATCGAGCGTGGCGGTTGAAGGGAACGTGGCCTCACAGCGGATCGTGGCGATTTCAATGCGACGATTCGGTTGGTCAAAACCAAATTCAGCGAGATGTGCCTGATGAAATCGATCCGATAAAGTCGCCAATGGATGTGCCACGAGAGTCAACGTTGCCTCGGTTCCCTGGTACCGAACGTCCGCTTCCAACCGGCTTTTCGCGACATCGCCAGTGACAATTATTTCCCCCTCATTGCTAAGCGATTCGATCGCATCCGCGCGAACCGCATCGCTCCAAGTTTGCCACTGAGCTGCTTCGATCTCATCAAACATACGATAGATACCACGCGATCGAATGCGTCCGACATCGGCAAGTCCCATCCCCAAAGCGCTCAATAAGCTGGCATCACGATGATCAATGATGCGGGTCATGCCAATTGCATCAGCGATCGCGCAAAGATGCCCACCGGCCGCACCACCAAAACCAACCAGCGTAAAGTCACGCGGGTCAGAGCCTTGCGCTGTCGAAGTTGTCCGAACCGCTTCAGCCATGTGAGTGACGGCGATGGTCAAAAAACCTTCTGCTGCCTGCTCATCTCGATCAAATCGATTCACACCAAGTTTTGCGTTTACTTCGCGAAGTCGCTTGCGAGCCGCATCAATATCCAACGGGAACGGAAAACGATCCAACGGCAATCGACCGAGGATCACGTTGAGATCGGTAACGGTCAGTGGTCCCCCTCGTCCATAACATGCTGGTCCCGGTGCAGCACCGGCGCTCTTGGGGCCGACGATCAAACGCCCGTCATCCACGTCACAAATCGAACCGCCACCGGCAGCGACCGTATGGATCGCAATCATCGGTGCCAGCACTCGCACCCCCGCCTTACGAGATTCGTAATCGCGAGGGATACGTCCAGAGTAGCGACAAACATCAGTGCTTGTCCCTCCCATATCAAGGCCGATCGCGCCCTGCGGTGCAAACGCATCGGCGATTTTACCGAGCGCTACCGCACCGCCGGCTGGACCCGACAAGATACTGTCACCGCCGCGAAACGAAGCAGCATCTACTAAGTTGCCGGCGCTCGTCATCAGACGTAAACGCGACTTGTTTGCTTCATTTCTGAACCGGTTAAACTGGGCGTCCAGACGCGTGACATAGTCCGCCAAAATTGGCGTTAGGTACGCATCTAGGACCGTTGTCTCGGCGCGAGATACAAGCTTAATCATCGGCGCGACATGACTTGAAACGCTGATGTTGGTGAAGCCGACTTCACGTGCCACATCAACAACCAATTTCTCGTCGATATCGTTGACGTGCGCGTGCAGCAAACAAATGGCCAACGAGTTCACACCTGATTGAAGCCACCGCGTTAGGGGTTTCCGGAGCGTTTCCGGGTCAAGGACTCGCAGGACCTCGCCAGACGCAGTCAACCGCTCGTCGACTTCAATCACGCGCCGCGTCAGCGGCTCTGGCTTTTGAATCGTGAGTGCAAACAGATCCGGTCGATTCTGTTCGCCGATTTCGAGACAGTCGCCAAAACCAAGCGTCGTCACGAGTCCAACCGTTGCTCCACCACGAGTCAACAAGGCATTGGTGCCCCGCGTGGTACCGAGTCGAATATCGATTGGCGGAAGCGACTGCGACAGCGGGATGCCCAGCAGCAAGTGGGCCGCCAACACCGGGGCTTCCAAGCCAGGATCGAGTTCAATGAGTAAGCCATTTTCGATTGAATCGTGACGTTCTCGCGACTGACCGTGTTCGAGAATCAGGAGATCGCTTGACACCTGTTGAATCACTTTGCTCGTCAACAGACTCGTGCCGTCCCGCATGATTCGTATGGTAGCGCCATTCCAAAAATCAGCCGCCGTTTTCAGCGAGTGAGAAATTTGCACTCGATTGTCTTGGACCAAAACCAGACGTCCGCGAACGACACCGCTGGACAGCACTTTGATCGATCGTCGCAAACCATCGACAATGCAAAAGCAATCCGTAAACGTGCCACCGACATCAGCCCATAGCTGAGCCGCAAAATGTTCCGTGCCGCGACCGTGAGTTCTCAATTCGTTCGTCATGGCTGCCAGCCTAAGGACCAGTTTTCAAGTGGGATAGGCTTCCAGCCTGTCATTTTCAATGCGACAGGCTGGAAGCCTATCCCACGAATTGATCAATAGTCCGTTGTTTTGGAATCTCCGAACAGCACACCTGGGATCATCAGAACCAAAGCACCAGCACAGGCAATGGTCCAGGCAGGTATCGGCCCCATCGAAGGGATACCAAATGAAGGCCCCAGAATCGCGACCACGACAGCAGGAATGGCGAATAAACTCATTCGCCAACCGCTGATGAATGCCGAGGCGACCATCAAGAGACCAGCGATTCCAACAGCCCAGCCGCTGGTCCCAAGAACCTTCGGTGCCTCCGTGTTTTGTGCGGCGGAAGAGATTCCTTGCTGGACGGTTTCGCTGAGTGCATTGACGTCAAGCGAACCGCTGGATGCGGTGTTTCGGATATTTTGAATCGTCTCGGACGAAACAATATCATTACTGTATGCCCACATGCCAACCATCGCCAATAATACGCAACCGGCGAGTAATCGCATTTTACCACCGAGCACGAAACGAAGTGGTGCAAGCTTGTCGCGTTTCTTCGCATACTTACCGCTTCTCGCTTCAGCGATCATCGCCTTCATGCGGTTACGTCGCTGGTCGGCTTCAGCCTTCGGGTCGCTGGCGGCGGGCAGTCCTGTTGGTTCTACCTTGGCTGCATCGATCATCGCGGACGCCATTTGCCAAGCGCGCTCTTTCGCATCCGCCGCGGTCATGCCTTCGCTCTTGAATCCTTTTTCTTCGAGTGTCGCTAGACGCTTATGATCACGAGCGATTCGATTCGACTCAGTTTTTGCCTGCAGCGTTGCGCATAGCCAATCGCGAATCGTTTTGCCACCCGCATTTGACTTCGCTGCGGGGTCCGCGAGTAAGCGAGATCTGGCATCCGCCATCGCGTCATAGCCAAACAGTTCTTCAAACAGCGGCTTCCAATAACGCCCGGAATACCGCGCCGAAAAGTCGCGGATCTTTTCTTCGTCAATGCCCTCGATACGAAGGTCACGAACGAATTTTTCGGCCTCGATGGTCGTCGTCTCACGCGACTTGCGAAGTGGCGCAACCAGCAAGAAGTGATACGCCGCGCCCGCTGCTGCTCCTAAAACAACACCGATCAACAAGCCCGGCAACAGGCCGATTAGCGTACCGACAAGCAACGTAACGGCGACGACAAAAACTCCCACAACATAGTCGAACCAGGACAATGACCCGAGCCATGATCGGACTCGAGTAGTAACGATACTTCGTCCACCGGCGTTTCCCAATGTAAGTGCGACGACGAGTGCTGCCCCGAAAGCAGCCGGGGCGAGGAGAACATAACGGAAGCTAATCAGCGGGACAATGAAAAAAAGTAAAGCCGTAAAAATACCAAACCCAACCATTACAGGTCGCTGCAACTTTGCCAGCGGTGCTGACGAGAATGACTTCGATAGTTCTTCCCAGCGATCCGCTTGTTGATGAGAAGGAGAGAAACCCTGGCCAGATTGCAAACCCAAGAAGCTTTCGAGTTCCGTGATCATTTCAGCCAATGATGCGTAACGGTCTTCCGGACGCTTTGCCATCGACCGTTCGATAATTCGACTCAATTGTTCAGGGACTCTTGAATTGATTGATTGAACTTTAGGCACGGGCGATTGAGCATGCTGACGCATCACTTCGGAGACTTGTGAACCATCGAACGGTGCTTTACCGGTGAGGAAGAAAAACAAGCTGCAACCCAGAGAATAGATATCAGCGCGGTGATCGACTGTCGTCGCATCAACGCCTTGCTCGGGCGCCATGTATGCCGGTGTGCCGACGGCCGTGCCCATCATCGTGACTTGAGTACCACTGGCCATTCCACTGGACATAGCTGCGGAACCGACGGCGGATTCAGGATCAGGCTGATCAGGGACTTTTACTAGTCCGAGGTCGGCGACCTTCACGACTCCTTCTTCGTTGAGTAGCAAATTTGCGGGCTTTACATCTCGGTGAACCATGCCATGTCGATGAGCGAATTGTAAACCTCGCGCGGCTTGCAACGTGTAGGTCGCTGCGACCCGTGAATCACAGGGGCCATTGTCGCGAACTAAGTCGCTGAGGGGGCCGCCACGAACCCATTCCATACTGAAAAAATGCTGTCCTGCTTCCTCGCCAAAATCGTAGATCTGAACAACGTTATGGTGTACGAGTTGGGCGGCCGCATACGCTTCGCGTGTGAATCTGGCAAGCGCTGAAGGGTTGTCGGCGAGCCGTCCACGGATGGTCTTAATAGCGACATTGCGATCGAGAGAAAGCTGCTTGGCTTCATATACAGCCCCCATCGCCCCGCGGCCCAGCAATCGCAGAATACGATAGCCACCAAGCCGTTCCGGCATGTCAACGGAAGGAATGTTTTCATCGTTTGGTCTAGCCGAACCGCGTTGCCGTAAGTCCCCGGAGAAATCGCCAGAAGCAGAACCTTTCACGTTGCCTTGACGCACTCCACCCGAAGACTTTTGGCGAGTGGCACCGACATTTCCTTGCTCAGTGGCACCACCGACCATCGTTGCGTCGACCGTCGATGACGGTACGGCAGAATCCATCGTGCCGCCGGGACCAGAATCCATTGTGGCTTCAATACCGGCAGCCATCGTTGCCTCAACCGACACTGGTGTCGGCGCAGGCTTTTTGGGAAGTGATGCCTTGCTTGGCGTTGGTGCAGCAATGCCATCCATCGTCGCATCGACGCGGGAGGTTTGTGGTGCTGCCGCGCTAACAGGCGAACGTGTTACTTGCACCGAAGTCGACTGCGCATTGCTCGATACAGGATTGCTCGCTGCCGGGGCTTTGGGTGCCGGGGCTTTGGGTGCCGTGGTTTTCGGTGCGGGGGCATTCGCTACCGGGGTTTTCTGTACTGACGCGGGCGCATTGGGCGGCTGTGCCAACTTAAGCTTAGCGACGGTGATTTTAGGTGGATCGCCGTCAACGACGATGACGGCAAACGGCTTGCCGCACTTCGTGCATTTAGGCGTATACTTGCCGGGTTTGATCGCACCAACCGACAGAGTATTGTCGCACTCAGGGCATTGAATCTGCATTGGAGTTACCGGGAAAATGGGAGGAATCAATCGCGAAAAAATAAGCTGTTAATATTTAAAATTGAAGCAAGTTATTTGGGATGGTTGGCTGACCGACCGCGTTGCGTAAGTCGTGACCAGAACGAGCCAATGGCGGTACCAAAAAGGTTGGGATGGGTGTCATTTAGATTTCCGTCTGCAAGTTTTAACGCCGCATCCGCTAAACATGCACAGGTAATCGCTTCATTTGGCTCTGCAACAAAGGATTGGCATAATCTATCTAGCGTGAGTGCTCGACGCCGAAAATCGTTGTCGGTATTGGGGCCACCTGCTGTCGCAAGGCGGAGCAATGCGCACAGCGATCGAACGTCGCTATGACGGCGCTGGTTAGTCGCTAAGTGACACTCGTGATGAATCGAGTCGGAACCAAGCATTTCACCCGCCGCCGGCTGAATGCTCACCCCGGCGTCAACGATCTGAACTTCATCGCTGGAATTAACGAGCAAGTTATTAAGGTGAATGCCACCATGCGCGGCGTGGACACCGTTGTTTGCCGTTTCATGCGCCGATTGAAGGGCATAACCAATCCGCGCGAGATCGCGAAGTTTCGTTTGTGGACTAGCATGTCGTCGAGCTTGGTCCCAGCGGATTGCAAAAATCCAAGGGCGAATCACAGCGAGGGATAACTGCTCAACGGCAGCAACATCGGGAGTTACCCAAGCGGGATGACGGACCATCGAGGCAGCTTCAACGAATGCGAGCTGCGAGTCGATTTCATTCTTGCTAATTGCGTGGGGCAAACGAATGACCTTTAAAGCAACAGCCCGATTCTCGTTGCTATCGCGCCCGCGAATGAGGCAGCTTCGCTCGCTGCTCGCTTGGACGTGTTCACGAGTAAACCACGGCGGTGGTTGGATATGAACGTCGAGCATGCTTGATGCACGTGATGGATGTACATTCGCGATCGGAGGTGTATTTGCAGGGGCCCGTGTATTTGCAGGGGCCCGTTTATTTGCAGGGGCCCGTGTATTTGCAGGGGCCCGTGTATTTGTTGGGGCAGGCGCAAGAGTAAAGGATGCATCGCGATTAAGTTTGGTGAGTGCCTCGATCGAGCCAGCGAGATCAGGGAAACGTCTCGCGTAAGCGGCGAGGTCAATCGTTTGTCCAAGTTCTATATGAACACACAATTCAGCATCGATGAGATCGAGTTGTGCCGAATGGTTGTTTGCGAGCAAAGGAAGCTCACGAAGTAAATCTTCAACTTGGGTTGTCTGCCCAAGTCGTATGCGTTCAATCAAATCGATGCATGCGATGTCGGTAAGGCGCGACTGCGAAATAGTGGATACATTGAATAGCTCAGGCAGCGGCGAATGGGGATTGATCCGTCGTTGACTTCGCAACCAGTGAATCAGACCATCGATCGATGCATTAGCGGGATCAATCGTTCCGGGCATTGCGTACTCGCAGGATTTTTTTGGGAAACTTGATTAGGGAGAGAGCAAAATGTTGGGCTGTTTACCAAATTACTTGGGATTGGGTTCCGACGATTCGTCCGTGACAGCAATGGCCGCGCGTACGCGGTCGACTGCTCGACGAACTCGCATCCGAGCAGCGTCAGGTTCAATACCAAGTGAGAGCCCGATCTCTTTCCAATCGCGATTCTCAAGCATCATGTCGACAGCTTTGGCATCAATGGGACCGAGAAGGTCGCGGACACGATCGAGGACTTCATGGCGAATGGCAATTTGGCTAGGCGTGGGACTGGTCGTGCTCAGCGGCAATTCCTCGATGCTTGTCGCATCCATTCGTCGAAAGTCGCGACAATGGCGGGCAAGGGTGCGGAAGGTGTCAAGCACTTGATTGTCGATCGCGTGCAAAATATAGCTCATGATGTCATTGATGCCTGCATTGGTGATACTCTCGCGGCGTACAAGGTCCGCCATAACATCGTTGCAAATATCCATCGATTCGGCTTGGCCTGATAATCCATATTGCCGCAGTCTGGTTCGTGCGCGTCTGCGCAATTGCTCACCATACCGACGCCAAACTTCGTCGAGCGTTTGCACACGCGATTTGTCATCGGGGGTACTCAGTTCGGAGGCGTCCTGTGGTCTAGGCATCGTGGTCGCTGGTCGGCGGCTTTGTAATCACATCGCTGCGCAAATCAACGCATGGTTATTAGGCGATGGAAAAAGGGTGAAACGAACAACGGTCAATTCGCGATCGTGTCGCGACTTGAGCATTATCGCACAACTGGCCCTGAGACTTCGCATTCTCCAATCGGTTAAAAGCAGAAAATTCGCCAGAATCGGCTTGCTGGGAAGCTCTTTCCCAACAATACCAATCGATTATTTCCGCTTTTTTAGACGCGTAGTGGGTCAAGTGGTAGGGTTCTGGCAGAGGAATCTAATTATGAAATCGATGCGTTCTTGTGTTCAGCGGCCTGGTTTTCTTAATATACTTGTTATCGTCGCCGTTTTGGCGCTGAGCGTTCTGGTTCTGGGAGTGTCGTCGTGCGATGCACAATGGGGCTATTTCGGCCGCGGCACAACCGCCGCACGAAGTGCATTTAGCTACCGAGGGCCAATCCTCAGCATCCAAGTTGGCCATGCCTATACTTCGCCCTGGTTGGGCGGTTACAACCCAACGTTGGGAACGTCCCGGTATAGCTCCGCTTTTGGCGCGAGCCCCTATGATCGCTATCGAGGCATTCAGCCGACTCAGGCCGAACTCGACCGTGAACGCTTCTACCAAAACCTTGATCGAACGCATCGCTACACAACTCGCGAAGATCGTTACGCAAACGACTTCTATAACGCGTACGCGTCTCCGTCAGCGATGGTAAATCGATACCGTGATCCCTATGTCGCGGGCACGCCTGCTATGCCTTGGACCCCATTACCGATCCCTGGCCTATCTCAAACTCGGCATGATTCGCGTTATCAGGGTTATGTTCCTGACGACGAAGTCGCGATAGCGCTTCGCGCCGCATCCATCCGGCTAACGCATAGCTTGACTCGAAAAGCTGATGGACATATTTGGATTCGACATTTACAACCCGGACGCATCATCGATGCGATTGATCGCGGTCAAGACCCTGCAGTACTCGTAGACTTGCTGATTAACTACCACGGTGTTGCCGAAAACCCGCGTTTGGTTTTGATCGCCGCAGCAGAGGGCTTTAAAGATGCGCGGCGATTGTTAGAGCAATACGTAACGCTGCCATCGCCCTATCCCACTGCTCAGGGATCAACGATGGATACGATCATCGAAGAGCGGGTCATTGGCGACCAGGTCATCGGCGACCAGGTCATTGGCGAAAATGTGATCAACGGCAATGACGCGACGCTGAACTCACCGTCGCTGAATGCACCGCTGGAGCGTTTGGAAAATACTGAAAAAGAACGGCAACCACAACCGATGTCGGACAATCCGCGACTCGATAGCTTGCCAGACGACGCGGACGTTGAACTGTTGCCAGCTCCCGTGCCAACGCCGATCGACTCGTAATAAAAAAGCAGACGCATTGATGAAGCCCTGGGCATCAGCGGCATCAGCCCAGACTGGCCAAGGACGTAGGGCAATCGCTACAATTCGTTTCCCTCGTTTCGCAATCAATTGTCAGCAAAGATTATCATTTAGGCCGCGTTTGTCATGTTGTGGTTCACCAACCTGGATATTGATAGACGATACGCGATCCTGGCAATGATCGGGCTATTCGCAGGCGCGTTTGCGAATTACTTGATCTATTCTTGGGCCTACTTTCCGCGCCATATCAGCCCCTGGGCACCGCCGCAGGCCGATGCCCCCAAGCGCCGCGGAACCGACCGCATTCCATTGTTGGGCTGGCTTGGTCTCAGGCGTGAAGGCCAGCTTCATGGGCGTTGGTTTTGGATTCGCCCCATGTTGGTAGAGCTAAGTGTCGCGATGGCGATGCCTGCGCTCTATTGGTTTGATACACAATCTGGCGGCCTCTTGCCCGTAGCCGACCGAGTGCCGGGAATGATCGCTGGATTCTCGCCGTGGGCGCATTCCATATTTGCCGTTCATGCCGTTTTGGTTGTGTTGATGGTTGCCGCTACGTTCATTGATTTCGACGAGCAAACGATTCCTGACATCATCACATTACCTGGTACGCTCCTGGCCCTTTTGGCATCGACGATGCCGTGGATGACTTGGCTTCCGGCTGTCGTCTTTTGGAATGATACGTTTGGAATTGTAGAAACGACATTTAATGTGCCATGGCCGTTCGATTGGCAGTGGACTGGGAACTTAGGGCTGTTGACGGGGCTGGCGATCTGGACGACATGGTGCTTTGCGCTTACCGATCGGCATGTGGTCCTTCGTCATGGGCTTCGTCGCGCGATCGGTTATTTGTGTCATGGTATTTGCCGACAAGCGACGACTAAGTGGTTGTTGGGGATGTGGATCATCGGTGTCGCGGCAACGGTCTGCATTTGGTTTTTTGGTGGTGACGCATGGCGCGGTTTGCTGACGTCATTCATCGGTTTAGCGGTCGGCGGTGGCGTCGTTTGGGCCGTACGAATTGTCGCCAGCATGGCGATGGGTCAAGAGGCAATGGGCTTTGGTGACGTCACCCTGATGGCGATGATTGGTGCTGTGGTCGGGTGGCAATGTGCCTTCGCGGCGTTTTTTTTGGCACCCATCGTGGCGATCTTGGTGGTTCTGATTCAGTTCGCGATTACGCGCCAACCCGCTGTACCATTTGGCCCTTATCTCTGCGCCGGTACGGCCATTGCGGTGCTCGGATGGGATGCGGTTTGGAACCAGACGCTTTCTCATTATGTGCTTTTGGGAGATGTCTTGTTCTATATTCTGATGGTGGCGTTGCTAGCGATGGGCGCAATGCTAGCGATCTGGCGACAAATTAAACGCTGGCTGTTTGCCTAGGTCGACT
This sequence comes from Planctomycetaceae bacterium, assembly GCA_043775635.1. Lineage (GTDB taxonomy): Bacteria > Planctomycetota > Planctomycetia > Pirellulales > Pirellulaceae > UBA6163. The sequence goes on from JAYVSE010000374.1 coordinate 11,248, forward strand.
GTGCTAAATCTGATTTGAGGCCCCAGCCAGCTCGTCTGGAATGGCGTGGACTTAGTAAAAAAGCGAAGCATTTTGTTAGCGGTGCGGCGCGAGCCGCCCGGTGTTTTACGTGGTTTTTCGAACTGGCACCGGACGGCTAGCGCCGTTCCGCTACTTAAGTCCACGCCATTGCAGTTCGTCTGGTTGGTGAATAGCCGCATAGTTTGCCAGGATTGACTGACCGTTCATCCGCGTGAGTCGGTCATGCGGACAAGGCGGCATGGTCGATGCTGCCCTGTGTGATTCGGTATGACTGAATTCATCTCGCTCGGCATGTCAAAGAAATTCGACGCCCAGCCTTCCTTTCGCAAGGATTGCACGTTGACCACGCCACTTAGCCAACCAACCAGCCGCCCCACGACGTCGCAGCTCATGCTTGAGGCGCGAGCGCGAGAATCCGAAACAGGCGCGACCCTGTTAGAACTGGAGCGACGCCAAGACGATGTCTTGTCGCAACTGGACGATCTCGAGCAAAAGCTAAGTTCCCTATTGATTGGTTTGGGAGTCAATTTTGCCGAAAATGCCGAGGAAAGTAGCCCATCGATTCGTCTTGCCGATCTTGGTGATGAAAGTGATGAAAGTGATGAATACGAAGTTGCGATACCTAGGCATTTTGATAGCGTAGACAAGGTTGCTCGCCGCAGAGCTGCTTGATCGGTAAACGCCTGGAACCACTAATTGGCTTGATCAGCGTGATTGGAGTGCGATTGTTTCAAATAAAACTGATTGGTCGTAGCCAGCCCGAAGCGAAGGCTCAAACGCATGTGACAAATCGATGATCTTGAAAAGGCAATTCGTTTCGTCTATCTGAATCGGCACTGCTTTAATGGCGTGTATCGCACTAATCGGGAAGGACGGTTTACTGTTCCCTGCGGCGACAGGACCGGTAACATCCCAGCAGAGAAGAGTTTCTACCGATGTTCGGTCGTGCTTCGTGACACGGAGTTGCGTACGCTCGACTTTGAAGATTGCTTATCCGATGTCAAAAAGGGGACTTTGTTTATCTTGATCCACCCTACAGCAGGTCTGATCGAGCTAGATAATCTAGTGCAGCTTTATAAGCCCCCGGACCAAGGCATAAGTTTTTTCGTTTGCCTCGTCCGCAGAATCTGTGGGTGAAAGTTGGTAGGTGACCCGCTTTTGATCCGGCAAAACCGGTTGTTTCCAGCGAAAAACGCTCGGTTTGAAAGCCAC
>JAYVSE010000375.1:0-5185 GCA_043775635.1 Planctomycetaceae bacterium
ATCCCACTACACAAAACTTTCTGCCCCAGCAACGAAGCGGGGCATTGTTTTGTTAGCGGTGCGGCACAAACCGCCCGGTGTTTCGCGGGGTTTTTCGAAACGGCACCGGATGGCTCGCGCCATTCCGCTAAATTATCCTTCACGGCGTCGGGACGAGCCCCGCTCGCGGCGACTGGTCTTAACCATGAATGCATTGCTAGCAATAGCGTGTTAAAAAAAACTTTGTCACCGTAAACGTTTTGCGGTGACAGAGTTGTTGCAAACGCGACTAAAAAATTCGCGTTCTGGGTCTTGTCATACGAGGCGATGACATTGACACTCCGCCCACGTCGCTTCTACAACGGCGACGAGTGAATAGGTTGGTCTAGCATCGCTTGGCGTTCGCGAAACTACCTATCTTGCCGTGTTGCATCATACTCATAGGATCGACCATGAATCGCCTTTCGTCGTTGGCCTCATCGGGTTCTAGCCCGAAACTTCCACTGATGAAGCAATTTACGGAAGAGGCGGAAATCGAGGCCGATGATTGTTCGGCGGCTCACGCTCAAAGCCAATCGCTTTTAGGTCAGTTGGCTAACTCCACGCAGCCGAAGATCCTTCGCCCACGATCGTTCTTTTTGCCGGTGCGGTATGAGTCTGGCTATCGATACCCGTTAGTCGTTTGGCTTCACAGCAACGGATACAACGAGAATCAGATCGGTGATGTGATGCCGGACATCAGCACCCGTAATTACGTTGGCGTAGGCATTCGCGCTTCGCAGGCGGTCGATGTCAGCGGACGTCGTTTTGATTGGTCACATACACCCGCAGCCATCGCACGATGTGAGGATGCCATTTGGCAGGCGGTCGACGAGGCGAGTGACCGGTATTCGATTCACCGCGAGCGGATTTTTCTGGCAGGTTACGGCGAAGGCGGAACGATGGCTCGTCGTGTGGCTTTTCAGCGAAGCGGGCATTTTGCTGGATGCGTGTCGCTCGGTGGGCGACTGCCGCGCGGCGGTGCGGTGTTCAGCAATCTTTCCGCGGCAAGAAAATTACAAAATTTTTGGGCAGTGGCGATGCAGGGCAGCTCAATGACCGACAGCGACTTCGATGATGACATTCGACTGGCTGCCGATGCACAGCTAAAACTCGAAGTTCGGCGATACACGGTTGCTGACGAGATGGTGATCGAAGTTCTCCGAGATGTGAACGCTTGGATGATGCAAATTGTGACGGGCACCGTAGTTAGCTCGCCCGCTACCCCGGACTGGAATTCGACAGCGGTGCAGTTTTCTGCCAACTAGCTCAACGATCACAAATCAATCCCAATGGCGTGGACTTAAGCAATCTGAGTGAGCCGTAGGCGCTAGCCTGGGGCCTTACAAGGCTCTAACGGACGCGATGCACGCGATGCACGCGACTAGCCGCTTGTTGATTTGGTAACCCGCTGCGTAAGCGAGGGACCACTGCAATCCCTCGCTTACGCATTCGGGTTATGGCGGCTATGGTTCGCTCTCGAAAATGCATAAAATGATTGAATACGTTTGCGTGACTTCCTTTCACCAAGCGTTCCGTTCCATTCATTGACTCTCGCCTATCGCCACCTAGCATGAACGATTCGGACTCGCCTACAAGCCAAATCGCTGTCACGAAGAAAAAAATACTGATCGTCGACGACGATTTTGAGATCATCGAGTCGATGCGCTATGCGCTCGAAGGCGATGGCTACATCGTCGTCGTCGCCCGCGATGGCAATCAGGGATTGGCGCTTGCGGAGCGAGAAAACCCGGATTTGATGATCCTCGACATGATGATGCCCAAGCGAAGCGGATTCCTGGTGCTCGAGAAATTGCGGCGACTGCGCGATACGCCGCTCCCCGTTATCATGATCACTGGCAACGAAGGCAGCCGCCATAAGGCATACGCTGAATTGCTTGGGGTCAGTGACTATATCCGCAAGCCATTTGCCATGGATCGATTGCTCGGTGCGGTCGCAACTTTGCTAAAAGCGTGATCGCGGCTAGATCCTATCCCGATTCTCTATCGCGAACTATCGCGGCGACCGCAGCGCTCATGGGTGGCTTGGGCGTGTTGATCGGTGCATTCGGAGCGCACGGACTGGAAAGTTACCTTGCCAGCGAAGCCGTCGATCCCGAGTTGATTGCGAAGCGACTCGGGCAATTCGATGTCGGCGCGAGATATCATCTTGTGCATGCCGTCACGCTGCTTACGGTGTCTAATCTGCACGCTATTTCTCGTAGAGCCAGAGTCTCGGCGTTTGCATTGCTGATCGCCGGAATCTTATTGTTCAGCGGTAGTCTCTACCTATTGGTGATCACCAATACGCCTTGGCTTGGTGCGATTACGCCACTGGGCGGCGTCGCTTGGATTCTCGGATGGTTTACGATTGCCGGGTCGGCATTGGCTAACCGCAAGTCCGTTGATTTAGAGTAGAGCAATTGTCCCCATTGCTCGGAAAACAATGGGGACAATTGTTCTACTCTGAATTGCACTACCTTGCGCGGAGCCGAACTTTTTAATAGCATGATGCGGCTGTCCCTTTGATCCGTTGCCTTCGATCCGTTGCCTATTTTGGCAGGCCACACCGATGACCTTGCTCGCCTTGGAATCACAAAGCCCTCCTTCGAGCGGCACCATCTCCTTTCCGGAGTCATGGAAACGCCGACATTTGCTCGATCTCGAGAGTCTTTCTGAGGACGAGATCGTGACCCTACTTGATACAGCGGAGCGGCTGAAATCGATGACGGGCGGTTGCCGTCGCAAGTTATCGCTATTATCCGGCAAAACGCTTGCCAATCTGTTTTTCGAAAATAGCACGAGAACTCGAAACAGTTTCTCGTTAGCGGCGAAACGTCTGGGAGCGGATACCGTCGAATTCGCTAGCAGTGGGAGCAGTGTTTCCAAAGGCGAAACCTTCGTCGACACCGCCAAGACGATCCAAGCGATGGGTGTGGACTGGGTTGTGACCCGCCATAGTACGCCAGGAACGCCCCATTTATTGGCCCGGGAACTGGATTGTTGCGTGCTCAATGCTGGTGACGGTGCGCACGAGCATCCGACACAAGGCTTGCTGGATATGTTGACGATCCGCCAGCATCGAGGTCGCCTCACAGGCTTGACCGTTGCGCTCGTTGGCGACATTGCTCATAGTCGAACCGCGCGAAGCAATATGTGGGGATTGCGAAAGCTTGGCGCTCACGTGATCGTCTGCGGGCCAGCAACCTTGGTCAGCCCGCGATGGTCTGAACTGGGTTTTGAAGTTGCTCATAGTCTCGACGAAATCTTGCCGAAATGCGACGTCTTGAATCTGCTGCGGATCCAATTCGAGCGTCAAAAGTCTCGCCCTTTCCCCAGTGTTCATGAATATGCAAATCGTTATGCCATGAACGGAAAACGGCTACGACGTTGCCGGTCAGACGTGTTGATCATGGCACCGGGGCCGATCAATCGTGGCGTCGAAATCACGCCGGAAGTTGCTGATGGTCCACATTCAGTCATTTTAGAGCAAGTCACCAATGGCATCGCAGTTCGCATGGCAGCTCTGTGGCTGCTGGCTGGTGCCAATCAGGAGAATAAATGAGCGATCCCCAACCGCTGCTGATCGAGCACGGTCGCTTGGTCGATCCATCCCAAGGCATCGATCGTTTGGCTCGTATTTTATTGTCCCGAGGAAAAGTTCTCGCGATTGATCCTTGCGACGATGATCTACCGGACTACCACCATCATATCGATGCGAGAAATTGCATTGTCGCGCCGGGCTTGGTTGACCTTGGAACCGAGTTTCGTGAGCCGGGCCGTGAAGAGGACGAGACGATCGAAACCGGTGGAGCCGCAGCCATTGCCGGTGGCTACACGTCAGTCCTTTGTTCGGCCAACACCGATCCACCGATCGATACACCTGCGGGCGTCGAGTTGGTTCGACGCATTGCTGCTGCCTGCGCTGGCCCACGAGTTCACGTAATCGCTTGTGCAAGCCGTGGGCGAGAAGGTGAACAGATGGCGGAGCTGGGCTTGCTCGCTGAGGCCGGTGCCATCGGGTTCAGCGACTCGCCGCGACCGATCCACAACAGCGCGTTGCTTAAATACGCACTCGACTATTGTCGCATGTTCGACTTGCCAATTTTTGATCGTCCTGTCGACCCAGATTTGGTGGAGGACGGCGTCGCCCATGATGGGCAAGTTGCGCTCGTGCTGGGCCTCAAAGGATTGCCCACCGAAGCCGAAGATCTCGCTGTCGCTCGCGATGTTCGCTTGGCGGAAGCAACCGGAGGACGTTTGCACGTTGGTCCGGTCAGCACGATGGGAAGCATCGATTTGTTGCGCCGAGTTAAACAAAGAGGCATTGAAGTGACGGCATCCGTCTGCCCTCATAATCTCTGGCACAGTGACGAAATGCTCCGCAGTTTTGATTCACGATTCAAGGTACATCCACCGCTGCGAAGCGATCGACACATCGAAACGCTGATCAATGCTGTCGCCGATGGAACCATTGATGCGATCCAAAGCGGACATATGCCGCGAGCACGCGAAAAAAAAATGAACGATATCGACCAAGCGCCGTTTGGCGCTTCAACTCTGGAAACGACTTTGGCTGTGATCGCCACTCGGTTGGTCCACAGTGGAAAAATGGACTGGTCACAAGTGATCATGAGATTGTCAACGAAGCCAGCAAAAATCGCGGGTATTCACGCCGGTACGCTCGCCGTTGGTTCGCCAGCGGATTGTATTGTTATCAACCCGAACGACTCGTGGATAATCAACTCCGACGATTTCTACAGCCAATGCCACAGCAGTCCGCACGATGGTGATGCAGTGACAGGCAGGGTCGTGTACACGATCGTCGGTGGCGAAATACGCTTTACACGCCGTCCAGCATTAGAGCATCTTGTCTAAAAGCACGGTCTTAGCGGAACGGCGCGAGCCGTCCGGTATCGAGGAACCGGAGAGCTTGCGCTGGGGCGTTGAAAATTTGCGGTTGAAAACGGTTTTAGCGGTACGGCGCGAGCCGTCCGGTCTCTCTGAAGCTTGAAGCACCGGATGGCTCGCGCCATACCGCTAAAAAATCCTTCACGGCGTAGGGACAAGCCTGGGCTGTTAAAAATTTGCTATTGTGAGCAAAAAGCCTTTGCGCAAGTTTAATTCCATAATCTTGCCGCGTGCGGGGCTTGTCCCCGTCGGGCCA
>JAYVSE010000376.1:0-9799 GCA_043775635.1 Planctomycetaceae bacterium
TCGCTCGAGGAGAGTGCGCCGAGGTCTTTTTGGTTTAGTTTACACCTTGCATTCCCTGTTTGCGATTCGTTTCCACGGGTGGTGTCACAATATTCAAACCATACCGCATTGGCCCTCAGCATTTTTATACCCCATATCTTCAAAAGGACCTTCGGCCACCACTCAGCTTGCCTGGAATTGCGTGGCCTGGTGAGCCGACGATGCTAGCCGCGGGCATCGCGTCCGTTAGAGCCTTGTAAGGCCCGAGGCTAGCGCCTACGGTTCACTCAGATTGCTTAAGTCCACGCCATTCCAGGCAAGCAGGTAGTGGTCATAGAAAAGTTGTGGGGTAGTGCAAGTCCAAGCGATCAACGTCGCCTTAACGTACTACATCGACTGGAGATTGACAACAATGGTAACTTCGATTGATTTGACCGAGCACGAACTCTCAGAATTGCGTGAACTGACCGATCAATCGGACACTCTGGAAGCGATCCGAACTGCGATGCGAGATTATATTCGCTATGCACGCCGCATGCGTTTGAAACAGTTATCTGGCCAAGTTGTGACGAATGATAATTGGCGGCAACTTGAGCAAGCAGAAATTGATGACGAGCCGTTTGAAATCTAACTTGATTCTGATTGATACCTGCCTCTGGGTTACGTAAAACGTCGTTTTGATGACTCAAAAGATGGCTGCGAAATCAGCTCGCTTTTCGCCTCGCAGGTGAGCTGATTAACAAAAATTTCGATTTGTTGCAGGGTGAACTGAGGCCGCAGGATTCGGTGATGGTTGGTTTCTCGGGCCACCGATTGCAGTTCAAAATCGACGTTATTTAATCGTCATAACGATTATGGCGATTACCACACACATCAGAGTTCAATCGACAGCCGGGATCTTGGCCCAGGTCCGTGAGTTCGTGAGTTCGTGAGTTCGTGTTTGACCGAGCGTCGTCAATGACCTAGGTTCACAATGGGATGCTGGATATCGCCGATATCCATGACGAATCATTGGTTGCTGACCGGACCTTGTCACTTATGTTTCTTGGTTTTTTGTTATTGATCGCGATTTCGGTCTGGTTCGTGCCGCTGATTGAGCGAGCGCGTTTGCCGCTGCTTGGAGCGATCGTCCTTTGTATCGGGACAGTGTTTGGCCCACCGTTTTTTTTCGTCGATGGTCCCGTGCAAGTCAGTATTGACCGTGTGTTATTCGTCATCATTTGTATCGTTGCTTTCTTCAGCCTCCGTGGCTCGACCGCTTCGATACCAAAGTTAGTCGCTTCGGACTGGATTGTTATTGCATATACTCTGTGGGTGCTGATCAGTGCTAAACGCGGCGACGCACCGGCCAATGGCAGTCCGGTGGGAACCTGGATTTTCTATGTGCTATTACCCTCGCTGTTGTATTTCGTGGTGCGAATTGCGAAGCTGGAAGTGATCGATCTCGAGCGAGTAGAAACTGCCTTTCTCGGCATCGGTTTGTACCTTGCGGTCACCGCGATTTTCGAATCACGCAGTTGGTACTCACTTGTTTTTCCTCAATTCATCGCTGACCCCAAGCTCTGGGAATTTTTGGGCCGCGGTCGTGGACCACTTCTCAACCCATCGGCCAACGGCATTGTGCTGACCATTGGCTTGGCCGTGGCGGCCGTTCGATTTCTTCGCAGCGACCGGTCAGGACGAGTCGGTTATACGATTGCCATGCTAGTCATCCTGGCCGGACTATATTCAACGTTAACAAGAAGCGTTTGGATTGGCGGTATTTTCTCGCTAGCCATTGTGTTTTGGAGAGTCACACCAGGCTGGGCCAAAGCACTTTCCCTGGCGACGGCAGTATTACTCGCAGGATTTGCGATCGCGGGCTTAAAAGATCAGTTGTTACGAATGAAACGTGACAAAAACTTAAGCGCCGCAGATGCTGAAAAATCGATTCAATTGAGACCGCTATTGGCAATCATTGCTTATGAAATGATCAAGGACGCACCGGTAACGGGACATGGTTTCGGCCACTATCATCAAGCGGCGAAACCGTACTATTCGATCCGTGGATACGGCATGCCGCTTGAAACATCGCGCGGTTACCACCAACACAACGTTTTACTTTCGGTCGCAGTCGACAACGGGCTGATCGGACTAACGATGTTCGCGTCGCTACTAATGATCTGGATTCGTGCGGGATGGAAATTTTCCGGTGCCGGCGAGCCGATCGCAAACGAAATGCATCGTCACATGGGACTGGTTGTCGTTGCATCCATTGCCGGGTATTTGGTTGGCGGCATGTTTCAGGATGTTACCATCATGCCAATGATTAATATGTATCTGTTTTTCATTGCCGGGCTGATGGTTTCACTGGATCAGACCAAAGCGAATGCTTCTTCGGCGTCAACCGCAGTCCAAACTTCGTTGATCAACGTTCGCGAGACAAACGGTCAAGAAACTGCAATTGTTGGTACAACGCTTCAACCTGCCGCATGCTAGTACCTGCCGCATGCGCGGCGGCTATCGGTGCAGCAAAGATCGCCTGCAATTCCATGGGTCGACCAGCGAGATAGTCAAGCCTCATGCTGCTGTCATAAGGTACCATGTCACGAGTGTGCTCGAGGGTGGCGTCAATCGCGTCGGCTGGTAACAACCGACCGCAGACAGCCGCAGCGTCGTAAACTTCTTTCATGATTGATGCCGCGAGCGATTCCGTTGCTGGCGTATCAATCAGTTCTCGTGTGGACGCATTGAGCACGACTGACAAGCCATTGAAGGGGATATTCCACATTAGCTTTCTCCAGCGTGCCGCCCACAGGTCACCCGTCGCAGTCGCATCAATCCCGGCCGCTCGCAGATCATCAGCGATCACCTTCAGACGCGCCGAGACCCCGGCAGGTGGCTGTGCTGCAGGAGTAAACTCGCCCATCAGAATACGACCATAGTCGATATGGCGAATGTGGCCGGGCCCGACCTTGTTGCTACACAAAAAGCAGCACCCGCCGAGAACCCGGTCCTGGCCAACGACAGCGACCGAGTCCGTCTCACTGTGCAAACCGTTTTGAAGGCAAAGAACAACGCCGCCGCCAGAGGTTGAGGGTGGCAGAATATCCACCAACAAATGATTGCGAGTCGTTTTCAGCCCCAAAATGGTGACGTCACAGGGGGGCAGTGTCTTGACGTCAGAATGCAGGTACAAGCTTTCTGCCGGTAAATGAAAATCGCCTCGCACACTATCAACTTGCCAGCCATGAGCACGGGCATGGTCGTAGTCGCTGTGTAGTAGAAAGTGAACTTCACGGCCCGCACGAGCCAAAATGCCGCCATAAAGTCCTCCGAGCGCTCCGGCACCGATCACGCAGTAGCGGATTGGCTTGATTTCGTTTTCCATAAATTCCAATGCTTTTGAAAGCGAACAAAAGTGAATCTTTGCCCGATCAAGACAGATTCGCAAGCGCCGCCTACAATAAGGAGCTACGGAAAGGGCAGCGGTTGCCGGTTTTCCATTTATTGCGATCACTGCGATGGGTGAATATTGATGGGACTAATGTTCGTCGTCTTACTAGCGTCGGTACTACAAGTTCGAGTCACCACGATTGACGGGACCAGCCGTGATGCGTCTCTGCAGAGCGTTACCGAACGTGGCGTTGAAATTGAGGTCGGTGGAAAAACGGAAACGATCCCCCTGGAGACTCTGCTCTCCCTGGAACGGCTAGATGGTCCGTCGACAACACCACCTTTGATGCGAGTGGAAATGTTTGGCGGCGGGCGAATCGGGGTCACAGGGATTACGGCCTCAGACGCGAATGCAACGCTGGCGATTCGCGGACAATCACCGCTCCTGTTACCGCTGAATCGCATTCGATGGGTTCGTTTTCGCCAGAGTTCCCCTGCCGTCGATCCGCAATGGATAGGCATGATCGAAAAAACGAAAACGACGGACGTGTTAGTGGTCCGTCGTGTAAACGATGCGATTGACGAAGTCCAGGGAATTGTAAAGTCCATCACACCCGAGTTTGTCAACATCGACGTGGACGGCACCGCTCTTCAAGCTCCGCTCGGAAAACTCGAAGGCGTCTTGTTCGCTGACCAGCCCGCTTTGCCGGATGCAGGCAAAATCGTTATCGAAGATTTACTGGGCTCTCGTTGGCGTGTTTTCGCTATTTCATCCAGTGATCCGAAGTCGGTAACGCTTGATTTGGGCGACGGCGTTACGCATCAGCTTCCACTGGATCAATTGCGCAGGGTCGAGACAACAGGTTCGGTTCAATACCTGGCTGCTGAATCGCCAGCGGAAAGTTCCTACTCGCCTTTTTCAAAACTCGGGCTTGACGAACCGCTTGCCAACCAATGGTTTGGAGTCAGTTCAAACTCAGATCGCGATTTGGTGATGCATGCAGATTCCCATGTCGAATATCGAGTCGATAAATCCTTCGCCACGATCGTTGGCAGTGCCCAGTTCGACCCATCCGTGACGGCGGGAGGAAAATGCTCGATGCGAATATTGCTTGATGGCAAGGTTGCTTGGGAACAGACCTTCGATGTTTCGGAACCCGCACCGCGCGGCTACGAATTGCCAATTGGCTCCGCCCGCAGAGTCCGATTTGAAGTCAAAACCGCTGGCGATGGCGATCTCGGCGATACATTGCGAATTCGTCAACCTCGATTGGTGAAATGATGCGATTAAGAACAACAGCAGGATTCCTGGCGCTGAGCTGTGCAGCGACGATTGCCATCTTGATTCCCACCACTGCATCGGCGATTGAACCCGGTGCGCTCAACCCGATCGTTGCAGCCGCCGAATCCGCTCGCATTGCTGCGATCAAACGTGCGATGCCTTCAACCGTGAGCATCTTCGTTCCCGGAGGAGGCGGTGGAGGAAGCGGGGTACTTATCTCGCCAGATGGTTTTGCCCTAACCAATTTTCATGTTAGCAGTCCTGCTGGCAGCTACATGCGATGCGGATTGTCGGACGGACGGATTTATGACGCGGTCATTGTCGGTATCGACCCCGTCGGAGACTTGGCCCTTGTTCGACTACTGGGACGAAACGACTTTCCTGTTGCCGAAATGGCGGACAGTCGCAAAGCACGCGTGGGTCAATGGTGCATGGTGATCGGCAACCCTTTTTTGCTGAACACGAATCTGCAGCCGACCATCTCTTGGGGAATTCTCAGCGGAGTTGGACGGTATCAATATCCGAGTGGAACTTTGCTGGAGTATGCTGATTGCCTTCAAACCGATGCCGCGATTAACCCAGGCAACTCCGGCGGCCCGCTGTACGATGCGGACGGACGGTTGCTCGGAATCGTTGGTCGCGCCTCTTTTGAGAAGCGAGGACGAGTGAACGTAGGCGTTGGATACGCAATTTCGATTGAACAGGCGAAAAATTTTCTTGGCGATTTGCACAGCGGCCGAATCGTTGATCACGCAACACTTGGTGCAACGGTGGCAACCGATCCCGAGGGCGGTGCACGGGTAAGTAACATTCTCGATTCCAGCGACGCCTATCGCCGTGGCCTCCGCTACAACGATACGATTCTTGAAATTGATGGTCGAACCGTTCAGAGCGCGAATCAAGTTCAAAATGTTTTGGCAACCTTGCCTGCCGGTTGGCGAGTGAAGCTTACCTACCGTAATGACAATGAAACTCGCTCAACCATCGTCCGCATGGCAAGTGTCCATGGACCGGACGAATTGCTTGAAAAAATGTCTGCGGCCTTGCCTCCGCCACCACCCACGCCTGGCCCCAAAGAACCCGGACCCAAAGAACGTGGTGCAGAGCCCCAGGAGAACGACGGGGACCATGATGATGATGGAGAAAATAAAGGCAAGACACCCAAGATCATCCCCGAACCAGACCCGCATGGTCACGCGGAACCGCCCATTGAAACGGTTGAAATCCCCGCAGCCGTGAAGGAACTATATGCAGCACGGCGTGGCTATGCCAACTATCACTTCAATTTACTGAAGCAACAAGCATTCTCAAATTCCATACAAGCTCAGTACCCAGGGTCGTCTTCGGATACCGACCAAGACGAATGGTTGATCGAAGGTATGACCAAAGGTGATCCCAGCGTCGAGGTAAAAATTTTGGTTGCCGACAATCGCTTTGAACTAATCATTGGCAATAAAACCATTAATGCAGCGACAAGAGTCGAACTTTTTGACGGAATCACCGCACGCAATGTATCCGGCGTTTTGGCCTGCCTGGATTCGTGGCGACGAATGCTTCGCGATGGTACCGACAAGTTTGGTGACTGCTACTATCGTGGCACGGTTCCGCTGCTTGGTGCGCGCCCACTGCGCGATTGTGTTGTCGCAGTCTCTGGGGAACTGGAGACATCGTGGTTGTCTCATCCCGAAACCAAGCTGGTCGAATCGATTGATGTCGTTGCAGACCGAGACGACGATCCCGTCGAGCTATTGATCACCTGGGGTCCAGATAAAACGCAAATGCCGCTTGAAATGGATGTGCGGTATGGCACTGACTCTGTCCTCGCATTAAAGCTGACCGGTTGGAAACTCGGCAAGAATTTGGAGGCTACGCAATGAGGCAGTTAACCAAACGTTGCTTCATAAAGACGTTCGCAATCATTGGTTGCGTTATGTGGCAATCCTGTTTTCATCTGTCGCGCAGCGTTGCCTACGATGCAGACATCGAAGCGCTTGCGCGCAAGGCGCAAGTATCTGCGGTCAAAATTTATGGTGCCGGGGGCGCTGGTTTAGAAGCTTATCAAAGCGGCTTTATCGTTTCACCCGACGGACATATCGCAACGGCGTGGAGCTATGTCCTGGATGTGCAACCAGTTGTCGTGCTTGACGATGGGCGACGTTTCGAGGGCACGATCGTCGGCTTTGAGCCACAGTTGGAATTAGCCATTGTCAAAGTCGACGCCACCGAGCTGCCGTTCCTGGAATTGAGCGATACGATGCCCGAAGTCGCTGATCCGGTGCTGGCCGTGAGCAACTTGTTTGGAATTGCCTCTGGCGACGAACCTGCCAGCGTCATGCAGGGGATGATCGCGGCCGTTACGGCGCTCGATGCAAGACGCGGCACCTTTAAAACGCCATACAGCGGCCCCGTACTGATTCTCGATCTGGTCGCTAACAACCCAGGGGCTGCCGGTGGAGTCGTGATCGATTCCCAAGGGCGCGCCGTTGGCATGCTAGGCAAAGAATTGCGAGATGCTGCGGCTGGGGTTTGGTTGAACTACGCATTGCCAACGACCGTGCTCAGGCCGGTGGTCGCGGATATTGTTGCCGGACGCACAATGGTTGATCGCAGTCAAAAAGCGATACCGATGCCCGCAGATAAATCACACTCGCTCGAGCTGCTTGGAATTGGAATGATTCCAGATGTGCTGGAAAGCACGCCCGCGTTCGTCGATCACGTGGTGCCAGAATCGGTTGCCGCGCGAGCGGATTTGCGATCAGACGATTTGATCCTACTTGTTGGAAATACAAGAATTGAAGATCAAAGGAAGTTAGTCGAAACCCTACGCACGATCGATCGACGAGATACGGTCGTGATCACCGTGCAGCGAGAATCAAAAATCGTTTCGATAAAAATTCAATTATGAGTATGACGACTCGCTGCCCTGCCCTGCCTTGGTTCTATGTTTCATTCGCGAGCGATTCATGATCAAAACTTTTGTGTTCGTGTTGTTGATGTTGTTGATTGGCGCAAGTTGCGCATCGCAATTGCCTGCTGCCGATGATGACCTCCGAATGCTGCAAGCCAAAGCGATCCGGGAGGCTGCACTGCGTGTCGCACCTTCGCTGGTAAGGGTCGAAAAATTTGGCGTTGCCGAAGCCGGTGGAGAGGTGGCTGACGATGCACCGACCGTTGCGGTCGCGATCGACGAAGCACGTCACTTCATTGCGTCATCGCTCGTCAAACGTCAAACGCCAACGTCGCTGGTTTTGGTTGCCGAGGATGGTCGTCGAAGTACGGCCAAGATCATTGCCAGCGATCAACGGCGACAATTGGTACTGCTCGAGTCCGCCGATGATCTAGGGGCCAAGCCGATCGAATTGGCATACGTCAAATCGGAACTTGGACAAACGGTAGTCGCCGTGGGACGTATTGCAGGCGATGGATCCATCGCGATTTCCAGCGGAATTCTGAGCGCGAAAGATCGCTTGTGGGGCATCGCCTTGCAGACGGACGCTCGAGTCTCGTCGGTCTTTTACGGTGGCCCGTTGGTCAATTTGCAAGGTCAATTGCTGGGCGTGCTTGTACCCGCAGTGCCTGATGATATGGGTGAAGATGTGACTGCATGGTACGATTCCGGCGTTGCGTTCGCGATCCCTGCAGCGGCCATTAAGTTGAGGCTACCAGCCCTATTAAAAGGCGAGGACGTTCGTGGCGGACTGATGGGAATCGTCGCCAAATCAAATGATCCCTACGTCGAGTCAACAGAGATTGCAACCGTTCTTCCCCGCTCGCCCGCAGCCGGTGCTGACATTCAACCCGGCGATATCGTCAGAGCGATCGAGGGCCAAGTCGTTCGCAGCCACCGTGAAATCAAACAGATCCTTGGTAACAAAGATGCGGGGCAACTGATTTCAATCGAAGTCGAAAGAAAAGACGAACGGCTTTCCAAGCAAATCACGTTGACCGATAAGATCCCTCCGCTACGCCCCCAATGGATCGGCATCACGGCGCGAGACGAAGTCGATCAAAGCAAAGTGGACTCGAAAGTTAGCCAAGTTTTGGTAACCGGTGTGTTTGATGACTCACCTGCTGCGAGCTTGCTCAAGCCCGGTGACGTGCTAAAAACGATCGATGGTTCGAATGTCACCGATGTCGAATCACTTCGCCGCAGAATATTTACCGCAGACCCTAGTCGAACGCTTGAGATCGATATTGTTCGTGCAGGCGTTGGTACGTCCGAAGAAAACATTCACGTTTCGGTCCAATCTCTCGAATTGGCAACTCAACTAGTCGAGTCGCTTCCGGAGACGCTCGTCTTCGCCGATGCCGAAGCCACAAAATGGAATGTCACTGAACTTTCCTTGCCTGATCTTGGCAATAAATCTTTCGTAGCCGCTCCCGAGGTGAAAGATGACCGAGCGATGGCAACTCCACCACTTGGTTTGCTCTTAATGCTTGCCGACCCTGGTGAGTCTGATTTGAAGAAAGTGGCCAATGCATGGGCCGAGGGAGCACGCAATGCTGGAGTCGTTGTGTGTGTCATGGGACCTGCGAAAGATGATCGCTGGCAGCCCGAAGAAATGGATGCGGCGAGCAGAGTCGTGTCATCGCTTTCCAAACGCTATTCGATCGATACCACCATGACGGTGATTACCAGTGTCGGCTCGGGTGCGGGGGGGGCCATGGCGATGGCCGTCGCAATCGGTCGTGCGGGTACTTTTGCGGGGATTTCGGTCAATCCCGACGTTACGCCGCCAGCAATTAGGCTCCGCGAGAATGATCCATCAGCACCGCTGCAACTGTTCCTGCGGGGTGCGACCAGCCCCGACGAGCCATTGTGGGCAGCGGCATTGGAAAAGACAGGGTATGCGGTCCTTCGCGGCGACGATAAACCCGAAACGCTGCTCCGATGGATTCGGTCTTTGCCGCGCATCTAGCCCCCAATCTAACTTATATTGTTGGCCAAAGGCCATGGATTGTTCCGTTTTCGTTCCACCGAACTAGAATTGGCAAGCTAGTGCATTGTTGCAAATCGACCCCGCTGGCCTTGTGCCGAATGGCGTGGAGTTAGTGAGCCGACGGCGCTAGCGGGCCGTTGATTTAGTTGTGTTTTGAATTTTAGCGTGCAAATCATAACCCGAATGCGTAAGCGAGGGATCGCAGTGGTCCCTCGCTTACGCA
>JAYVSE010000377.1:0-55049 GCA_043775635.1 Planctomycetaceae bacterium
GTATCAAACACGACAAACAAGAGTTGCTGATTCAATTCAAACCGGAAAAGCAACGGCGACCTGCTCCTCGTCGAATGCTAGTATCTAAGCGGCTTCCAACGGCGTAAGGAACAATTCCTGCGCACACACAATTGACGTCAACCCCAAATTTTTAACAAGCCACGCGGACAAGCCGCGTGGTAGCGAGGCCCACTCCGCCAGCATCTTCTGGTTGGGATTATAGCGCGACGGGGATGAACCCCGTCGTAGCATCCGGTCGGAACAATATTGATTCAAAATTTCGCAATTAAATTCAGTGTCAATTGCAAATTTTTAACCACCGCAGGGCAAGCCGGCGGGATTTGCGAGCGACTAGGAGGCATCCAACCAGTCAATAGTGACTGGTTGAATGAAAGGTTAACATCGTTTACTTTTCGTCGATCGATACCGGTCGGTATCCGCCTGTGGCTTTGAAGTAAAGTATCAAGAGTAGGAATAGAACAGCCATGACCGCAGGAACTGCGGCAGTGACTTTAAGTGCCATTCGCCCTCCGTCCAGTGTTGCTGCAATGACGGGTGCTGCGTCTGCGGAAGCGTTGTCTTTTGCAGAATCCCACCATTTGGCGAGGCTGTCATAATTGGCGTCAGTTCCGCCATCTTGCTTCAGCTTTTCACCAGTGCTTGCCAACTCCTTGCCGTTGTCAGTGAGAACGCCCACCTTGGCCCCATCCAAGCCCTTTACCGCTGGCAGGAAAAGGAATCCCTTGGGCTCCGCAACGGAGTATCGAGCGTAGGTTTCGGGCGAACTCGCTTCCAATGACTTGGTTGCATAGTAATCCTGCTTGTATCCTATCGCTGGTCCTCCGAGCAAACCGGCTGACAACATCCCCGCGCCACCTATCAAACCGATTGCTACGGCACCGCCCTTGGGGAATTGCTCGGACGTTACGGCTAACATCGTCGGCCACAAGAATGTCTTGCCACATGCATAAACGGTTGCCGCAACAACACACGCAACAAGTCCAACGGCACCGCCAAGCATGGTTAGGCCAACGGCTCCCAGAATCGCGCTGATCAACAATAAACCTAAAGGCGAAATCCTATGAACGATGGGTCCGGCGACGAAGCGAAGAGCAAACATCAGTAGGGAGGTGTATACGAATAGCATCAAGCCTTTTTGGGGACTCGCCATGATCGAGCCAGTGATCTTGGCAATCCAGGAATCCGTGCCGAGTTCGACATAACCGACCATGGCATGTGCAAGCAAGAGAACGATAAACAAAGGTGCGAGCACCGAGCCGATCATCTGTCCAGTGGTTACACCAGCAGATGCTGCTTCGGACTGCGGAAATTTCTGACCCAACAGCAAAATGCCGTAAAAGACGACGGGAACCAAGAACAGCGACATTTGGATTTTCCAATCCACAGCTTGGGCAATGACTTTTCCACCATCATCAACCGATGCCGCCATAAATGCCGAGGCCAAGCCTCCAATGACTAAGCCAGCGGGCCAGCCCGCATGGAGGATGTTGAGGTAGTGAGTCTTATTTTTCGGGAACAATGTCGCTGTCAGTGGATTGACAACCGCTTCACACACGCCGTTGCCGATGGCGAAAATAAACATGCCCCAAAACAGGCATTGAAAAGCGGCGGGCTTGCCACCGGCTTCAAACGCCGCCGGAGCTGCAAGCGTGACGACCGCTGAAATAAAGTGCAGCAGAAAAGCACCTGCCATCAACTTTCCATAGCCGATCGAGTCTGCAAAAAGACTGGTCACGATGATCACGATTCCGAAACCGGTCAGGCCGCCGCCAGTGATCGAGCCGAGTTCAGTCATGGTGAAACCAAATTGTTCACCCCACTGTCCTAAAATACCGGCTCTGACCGAGAAGCCGACGCCAGCGGCGAGGATTGCGGTGAAGCCAGCCCAAAGGAGGCGTTTGGCGTTGGGGGCGATCCCCAGGGATTCATCTGAGCTGCTCATGGAATTGTTCTCGCGTGGAAATGGGATTAGTTACCGGAGGGATATGCGGAGTGCAAAAGTTGCCGCGAATGCTGGCACTTTCACCGATTGCCGTCAAGCTGCCCGCCAGGAATCTCGACATTTGTAAATTTGTGCGGGCTGATCGCCAACAGTCTGGGAGGTATTTGCGGGTCCGGCAAGCTGGTGCAGCATCCGAGCCCATTTTCTTTAGTTAGGAATTTAAAGCACAAGATCCTGATTTCTGCTTGCAGACTTTACTAGCCGCTTTGCGTATAGTGTTTGCTAGGTCGATCGAATGCGAGTCTCGACATTTCGATTTTCTACTTTGCAGTCTCCACCCAGTTCTCATGACTTGGTGCCCACCCCGATCCCTTCCGTCTGGAGTTCCGAAAATGTTACGTTTCTGTGTCCCTTTCTTCGCTTTTGTGATTTGTGCATCTATGATTGCTTCTGCGTTTGCTGACGACCACGAATGCGCCCTGAATTTCAAGGCGAAAACGATCGATGGCGAGACTGTGGACCTTGAGGATTACGAGGGAAAGGTGGTGGTCGTGGTGAACGTCGCCAGCGAATGTGGTTTGACGCCGCAATACGCGGGATTGCAGGCAATGTACGACCAATACAAGGAAAAAGGCTTTGTCGTGTTGGCGTTTCCTTGCAATCAGTTCGGCAGTCAGGAACCAGGTAGCGAAGCCGAAATCAAGCAGTTTTGTAGTTCCAAGTACAACGTTAATTTCCCCATGTTCAGCAAAGTTGACGTCAATGGCGAAAATGCAACTCCGATTTATAAGTACTTGACCGGCAAAGACCTTAAGCCTGTTGGCAGCGGCAAGATCAGTTGGAATTTTGAAAAGTTCTTGATCGATCGCAAAGGCAACGTCATCGGTAGATTCTCGCCAAAAACCACGCCTAAGGCCCCCGAATTCGTCAAGGCGATTGAGGCAGAACTCGCCAAAGGCTAGCCTTGTCATCGTCTTGTTACCCGTTTACGCTCTGCGAGCTTGATTTAGCTGGTCTGCGTTCGCGAGCGTCGCGAGCGAGAATTTAATTCTGTTGAAAACCCGCGATAACGCGTCGTCGTATTTCGTTTTTTGGAGCCAGCCTGGTGAGTGGGACTTGCGTGATCGGTTTGCAGTGGGGCGACGAAGCCAAGGGCAAGCTCGTCGACCTGCTTGCACCGCGTTTTGATTTGGTCGTCCGGTACCAAGGCGGTGCGAATGCTGGGCATACGGTCGTTGCGGGTAGCGAGACCTACAAGCTCCATCACATTCCCAGCGGTATTCTTCACAGTGACGTGCAGAACCTGATCACGCCTGGCGTTGTTATCAACCCGGCTACGATGATCGACGAAATGAATGGGTTGTTGGCTCGTGGCATTGATGTCAGGAAAAACTTACGAGTCAGCGAACGTGCGCACTTGGTCATGCCTTGGCACATGATCGAAGATCGTCTGATCAACGCCCAGAAAGTACGTGGCGAGTCGATCGGTACGACGAATCGCGGCATTGGTCCGTGCTACCGAGATAAGGTTGGCCGAACGCATGCGATTCGAATTGCCGACTTAATTGAATCCCATCGTGATGATCGAATCGCCATCGTTGCCGAGGCGAAACGTGGGGTGTTGATCGGACTGGGCGCAAGCGAAGAAGAACTCGAAAGCATCGCGACCCTTCGCGTGCAAAAGCTCGCGGCGACTTGGGGCGAATCGCTGCGTCCGATGATCGGCGACACCACCGACTTTCTGCTTGATGCTCTTGAGGACGGTAAGCAGGTGTTGTTTGAGGGGGCGCAAGGTGCGTTGTTGGACATCGATCACGGCACCTATCCGTTTGTAACCAGCAGCAATAGCAGCGGGGTGGGTGTCTGCGCTGGCGCGGGTGTTCCACCGCGTTGGATTCAAACCGTGATTGGAGTTTGCAAAGCCTACAGTACTCGCGTTGGCGGCGGCCCGTTCCCAACCGAATTGCTCGATGCAACGGGAAGCAAGATTCGTGAGCTTGGGCGCGAGTATGGCACAACGACTGGACGCCCCAGGCGCTGCGGTTGGTTCGATGCGGTCGCGGTGCGATACACGGCACGTCTTAGCGGCGTGACCCAACTTTCGCTGATGATGATGGATGTACTCAGTCACTTTGAAGAGATCAAAATCTGCGTCGCCTATGAACTTGATGGCGAACGTGTGACGCGGTTGCCAAGTTCAGCAGAAGATTTGCGTCGCTGCGTCCCTGTCTACGAAACGATGCAAGGTTGGAATTCGCCGGTCGATGACGCCACACATGTCGACGATTTTCCTCCCGCTGCAATCGACTATATCAAGCGGATAGAAGAACTTGTCGGTGTACCGGTGGGCATTTTGTCAGTCGGCCCCGATCGCAAACAAACGATTTTTACGGCCAATCAACCACCACTTCCTTCGCTAACGGGCTGTTGATTTAGTAACCCGCTGCGTAAGCGAGGGATCACTGAGATCCCTCGCTTACGCATTCGGGTTGTGATTTGCACGCTAAAATTCAAAACACAACTAAATCAACGGCCCGCTCGCCACCGTCGGGACGTAAGCGATTCGATGATCGATAACCAACCTCGCCACGTGGCGATCATCATGGACGGTAACGGTCGCTGGGCACAGCAACGGGGTTTGCCACGGGTAGAAGGCCACCGACGCGGTGTCTCTACCGTGCGAATGGTTTGTGAGGTTGCTACAGAACTTGGGCTGGATGCGATCACGTTGTATTGCTTGTCAAGTGAAAACTGGAAACGTCCGCAGGCCGAAATCGATTTTTTGATGGCGCTGCTTGAGCAATACCTGATTGAGGAACGAGCCTTGATCATGGAGCAAAAATTGGTATTGCGAGTGATCGGCAGACGCGATCGATTGCCCCCAGGTGTGCTTAGCGAAATGGACAAGACGATTGAAATGTCTGCTGCCAATGGCGGAACTCAACTGGTGCTGGCGATCGACTACGGCGGTCGTGATGAGTTGACTCGCGCCATACGCAACATCGCTGGCGACATTTCCAGGGGCACGCTGCATGTTGATGATGTGACCGAGTCGTTGGTTTCGGAGCACCTCTACACACGCGGTTTGCCAGACCCGGACTTGTTGATTCGTACCGGTGGTGAAATGCGAATCAGCAATTTTTTATTGTGGCAGATCAGCTACGCGGAAATCTACGTCACCGATCGTGCGTGGCCCGAATTCTCGCGAGCCGACTTTCTTGTCGCGATCAATGATTTTGCCAGTCGCGATCGACGTTTTGGCGGCATCATCGATCCGGACAGCGACTCGCCATTGGAATCGGAAACGTGATGAATGACAGACCATTGAACACGACTCCAAGGATCAAGTGGAGTCACCAACGTGCTGCGTGATCGCTTGCTTTCGTCAACTGTCCTGATCTCGATCACGGTTGCCCTGCTTTGGCTTGACGTTCGGCATCCGTTGCTTGGTGTCGCCGGCGTTTGGCTGCTGCCGTTAGTGATTTTTTTTGCGCTCGGTACAGCGTTCGACTTGACCTCGATGTTGCAAGCCAGTGGTCGCGAACTGAATCGCCGCTTCGTGATTGTTACGACCGCGATTGTCACATTGTCGCCATGCGTGCCGATGCTGTGGCCGATCTTGGGCCAGAAATACCCGGTTCATTGTCCGATTGGAACTTTGGGTTGGGTTGTGATCAGTCTTGTCACCGTGGTTTTTCTGTTGTTGTTTCGTGAAATATGCGTTTATCGATCGAGTGCTGGCAAGGCATTGGAGCGAACCTTGTGTGGCGTGTTCGTATCCGTTTATGTTGGAGTGCCAATGGCATTGTTGGTGCTGCTCCGACAGCTAGGAACATCGGAGACTTGGGGATTGGCCGCATTGGTTACGATGGTCGCGGTGACCAAGTCGTGTGATGCAGGAGCCTATTTCACGGGAAAATCGCTCGGACGTCGCAAGCTGATTCCACATTTAAGTCCTGGAAAAACGTGGGAAGGTGCGGCAGGCGGGATTGCGACATCGGTCATCGTTAGCTGCGGATGTTGTGTTTGGCTAATTCCGCAATTGTCCACCGTTACGCAGTCTCCTCCTTGGTGGGGGCCGATAGTTTTCGGAGTCGTTTGTGCGGTTTCGGGAATGATCGGAGACTTGGCAGAATCGCTTGTAAAGCGTGAAACAGGCGTAAAAGACAGTGGAAATTGGCTGCCGGGACTGGGTGGTGTATGGGATGTAACGGATTCGCTGATTGGATCGGTTATGCCAGCCTGGGTCATGTTGGCGGCAGGTTTGGCTGGTTCCTAGCTATCTTGTGTTGATCGTCGGTATATGATGATGAAAGCAGCAGTTGACACCGAACCTAGGGTACAAAGGTAATTAATGACTGAAGCAACTTTGGCGGTAACCTCGCCCGACGAGATTCTGACTCTATTCGGAGCTCGCGACCAACATCTCCGCACCATTCGGAGACTCTTTGATGTATCGATCACTCATCGCCAAGGGCAAATCAGAGTGACCGGAGAACCCGAAGCCGTGCAGCAGACCACGCGTGTGCTCGAAAAGCTTCGACACTTGAGTCGACGTAAAGGTGCCATCAGCCCGCTCGACGTTCAAGCTGCTGCAGCCGAAGAAGGCGTCAGCGGTGAAGGCGAGTCGTGTTATCCCAACGTGGTCGCTGATGTCGATATTCGGCAAGCGAAACGCAAGGTCCATCCGCGAACCGAGGGCCAAGCTCGGTATGTGGAAATGATTCGTCAACATGATTTGACAATCGCCATCGGACCGGCTGGTACTGGCAAGACGTTTTTGGCGGTAGCCACGGCAATCGAAGCGTTAAAGGCAGGTCAAGTTCGCCGCATTGTGCTCGTTCGGCCAGCCGTCGAAGCGGGCGAAAATCTCGGTTTTTTGCCGGGTGACCTGCGAGCGAAATTGAACCCATACTTGCGTCCGCTACTCGATTCGCTGAACGATATGGTCGATTTTGACCAAGTTCGGTCGCTGATGGAGCAGGAAATTATCGAAGTTGTGCCGTTGGCGTACATGCGTGGGCGGACGCTGAACGACGCATTCATCATCTTAGATGAAGCTCAAAATGCGACCGTTGCCCAAATGAAAATGTTTTTGACCCGTATGGGCCAAGGCAGCAAAATGGTTGTTAGCGGTGATACCAGTCAACTGGACCTACCCAACGGGGTGACCAGCGGATTAGCCGATGCCGTACGACGACTTGAAAAGATCGACTCGGTTGCTGTTGTGCGATTGGAAAAAACGGATATCGTGCGTCACCGCTTGGTACAACGCATCGTTGAAGCGTACGAGCAACAGGACGGTTGATCCAACCATATCAGCCCAAGCCGATCGGCTAGATGAGTACGTCGTCAAATAAACGCGCTGGTAAAGAGCGAATTCAATCGCTTGGTATACCCAAAAACCGCATCATCCAGTGGTGGGGTGATCATCACGGTCCCGGCATTTGGAGCCGACTAGCGATGGTGCTGCTCGCGGCGCTGTTGATGATGCTCATTTCCCGAACGTGGGAACCACTGTTTCCTTATCGCATCGGTGACTATCCGACACGCGACTTGGTGTCCCGCGTCGATTTCCAGATGCCGGACGAAGCAGCAACGCAGGCAATGCGACTTCAGAAACGTCGCGAGACGCTGGCGTATTATGAAAATCAAAACAAGCCGCTCACGCAGCGCCACGAAGAATTGAAGGACCAACTGTTTCTAATTCTCGGCGCGCAATCGTTTGAGCAGATGACGCCGGAAGAACGTCGCGCGTTTAGCGAATTTTACGAAGAAGACGAAACGGCTGGGCCTGGAGACACGGCATCCGATCGGTTCGCAATTCTCAAGAACGTTTTATCCAACGATACGAATTTGGTCAAAACGGACAACTCGCTCCGAATTGCGATGCTTCGCGCAACGGAGACAGGTTTGCTTCAGTCGCTCAATCACAAGGCGGAAGACGGCGATCTCCGAATCATTCGGGTTTATTCTGCGGGAAACCCCACCGAAGCCCAAGTGGTTGAAGTTTCAACGGTCCGCATCGCCCAAGTAAAGGTTGATTTAGAGCACGGACTTAGGGAACAGTTCTGCCTGAGCTTTGATAGCGACTCAGGTCAGAAAGTTGCCACAATGATCAACCATTGGTTGTTATCGCGATTGCCTGCGACACTGTCGTACAACGAAAACCTAACCAATAAGGCAAGTCGAGAATTAGAAGCCGAGGTCAAATACGTCATGAAGACCTATCGGCGCGGTGTGAGCCCATTGGCAAGAGCTGGTGAGTCACTGCAATCGAAGCAGATTGAACTTCTCAGACAGGAATGGCACGAGTTGTCTTCACAAATGCGATGGCCTGATCGAATCGCAAGGCTCACCGCATTCTCAGGGATGATCGCAGCGATGTTCTTGCTTTGTGGGTCCTACATTTACTTCGTAGACGACCGTGAATTGCTCCGAGATTTTGGCAAACTCGGTCGCCTGTTAACCTTCCTTGTCGCTGCTGTTGCACTGTGTTGCCATGCCTCCAGTGACCAGTGGCGAGCCGAACTCATTCCGCTGTCGATGGCTGCGATCACTGCGGCTGTCGTCTATGGCCGCGAACTAGCCATGTTGTTGATGGCCGCGATCAGTCTATCGACAACCCTGTTTATTGGTTCAGACGTGGCGGAATTGGTCATGATGACGGCTGCTTGCACGACATGCATCCTGCTCTTGGGGCGAATTCGAAGTCGCACGCACCTGCTTTACGTTAGTCTTGGCAGTGCAGTGATCACGGCAGCAACCGTGGTGGGCGTCGGTATTGTTACTGGCCAAATGTTCGCAACGGGTGAAGCGTTAACGGAATCGCTACCATTGATTCCATCGATCGATCTGAGCACAACCGTCCAGGTTTTGCTTGGTGAAGCTTGGTGGGCAGGCGGCTGCGTCGTGATTGGAGCGGTAGCGATGACCGCGATGTTGCCGTTGGTCGAGAAAGGGTTTTCAGTGCAGACTGACCTCAGCCTGCTGGAACTTGGCGACTCAAGCCACCCTCTACTCCGCCGGCTTGCGCAACGTGCACCGGGCACCTACAACCATTCCATCAATGTGGCTTCGATTGCCGAGGCCGCAGCCGATGCCATCGGTGCCAACGGCCTGCTCGTTCGCGTCGGTGCTTACTTCCATGACATCGGCAAGATGTTTAAGCCAGAGTATTTCATCGAAAACCAAGGTCAAGGTAAGAATCAACACGAGTCGCTCCAACCCGCGATGAGCACACTTGTGATCATCGCGCATGTGAAGGATGGTGCCGACTTGGCTCGCACCAACCACCTGCCGCAGCCGATCATCGATTTCATACTCCAACACCATGGCACCACTCTGGTTGAGTACTTTTATCGCGAAGCGGCAAAACGAAGCGAAGCGAGCCCGAATCGCGAAGAAGTTAGCGACAAGGATTTTCGGTACCCTGGTCCAAAAGCGCAAACCCTTGAAGCGGCAGTGCTTATGCTTGCCGACGCCGTCGAAAGCGCAAGCCGAACGCTGGTCGATCCGACATCCGCTCGGATCTCGGGTCTGGTCGACATGATTGCCGAAAAGAAAATGGCCGATGGTCAATTTGACGAATGCGGATTGACTTTCAAACAACTTGACCAAGTCAAGGCAAGTTTGGTGAAGACGCTCACATCGATCTATCACGCTCGGGTAAAATACCCTGGTCAACAGTCCGCGTGATTCAGTAACCGATATGCAAACGCTCGAAGTCCCCATTACCATTGAAGTGAATTGCGACCTCCTCGGCGGCGAAACCGCTGTCGCAAAGCAAATTCGCCGCGCAGTGATGGCGGCCGCACAGCACTTAGGATTCACGGTTGGTTCCATCGGTGTTCTGATCACCGACGACGAAACCATTCATCGCATCAATCGTGAACACCTCGCTCACGACTATCCCACCGACGTGATTAGCTTTGCCTACACCCAGCAACCGCCAACCGTTGAAGGCGAACTGGTTGCCAGCCTCGATACCGCAGCGCGGGAATCGTCTGAACTCGGCTGGCCAACGTTAAATGAACTACTGCTTTACGTGATTCACGGAACGCTACATATTTGCGGACTGGATGACCAAACCGTTGAGGCGAGGACACAGATTCGGCTTGCAGAGCGGCAAGTGCTCACAAAAATTGGAATTTTTAACGCGTTAGAGGTTGATCCTGACGCAGAACCGGGAGCGGTCGATCGTTACCGCACCGATACTCAGGCCAGTGTGAATTATTTATGATGCTTACATGGTGGACCGGGATTTCTATATTCGGTTTGCTTCTCAGTTCGATTGGCGGTCTTGGCTCGGAGTTATTAGATCGTTTCACTGGGCGCGCTTTGGAGGCCTACAGCCGGCTTCGTCGTAACCGAGAGCGGTTTGGTGCCGTGCTAGACCGCCAAGACGCTGCGCTATCAGCGGCCAAGTATCTGCGAGTGATTGGTACTGTTCTGTTTCTCGTTACTGGCACCGTCGCAGTACTGATCGACCAGGAACCACTATCAACAAGCAGGTTAGTGGTTTGGTGCATTACGGCTGCCGGGTTGCTAATGCTGGTTCACCTGTGGTTACCAACCGCACTGACACGCTTCGCTTCCGCGCCAGTGCTTTATCACAGTTGGCCGTTCTGGCACGGACTATCTTTTGTCATGGCACCGTTCTCGGCTCCGGGTGAGTTGCTTGCGGTGATGACTCGGCGGCTGACCGGCAATCCGGCAAATGATGACGAAGACGAAGTCCAGCTCGAAGATGAAATTCGCACCATGGTCACCGCAGGAACCCGTGAAGGTTACTTTGGACCCGCCATTCGCGATATGATTCAGGGTGTGATGGAACTGAAGGAAGATACGGTTGCTCACATCATGACACCGCGCAGCGATGTTGAGGCGATTTCTTCTACGGCCCAATGGCAGGAAATACTTCAAATCGTAGGCGACTCCGGACGCACGCGGCTGCCCGTTTACGAGAATACGCTCGATAAGATCGTCGGCATCCTCTACGTCAAAGATTTGCTCCCGTTGCTCTGTGCCGGTACCCTCGAGACGGTTACACCCAATTCAGTGATGCGAAAACCGTGGACGGTTCCGATTGACCAAAGTGTCGAAACCCTGCTGCGAGAATTTTTACATAGCCGTAGTCACATGGCGATCGTCTTGGACGAATTCCAACAAACCGCTGGTGTTGTCACCATTGAAGACGCACTGGAAGAAATCGTAGGCGAAATCGTCGATGAATCAGACGAAGAAGAACAATCAGGCTTACTCGTGATCGATACTGAAACGGCCCAGGCAGATGGGCGAGTGATGATTGATGACATCAACGAAGAGCTCGGCTGGCAGCTACCCGAAAGCGACGATTATGAAACCGTCGCGGGATACATCTTGCATCACACCGGATCCATTCCCGAAGACGGGCAACGGATCGTCATTGGTGATGTTGAATTCGAAATTGTTCGAGCCACCAACCGCCAAATTGAATCCGTTAGGCTCCATTTATTGGGCAATAAGCGAGAACGTGAAACCGTGTGAAAGTGAGGAAAACGTTTACAGCGACTCAGCGCTAAACGTATCTCCTTGAGACAAATCGCCGGTCTGTAAGCCTAACCGAAACCACTTGAGTCGCTGCTCGCTTGTGCCGTGCGTAAACGATTCTTGATTGGCATGACCTCCAGCGCGTCGTTGCAAAGTGTCGTCACCGATTGCCGACGCTGCACGAAGCGCTTCTTCAACATCTCCTGGCTCTAATATGTTTTTCATTCGTTGAGCGTGATGCAGACAAACGCCAGCGAAAAAATCTGCTTGCAGCTCGAGCTTCACCGAATACTGGTTGTATTCCACTTCGCTGACCTGACGTCGAAGTTTATCCATCTTGTCGGTCGTGCCCATCAGATTTTGAATGTGATGACCGACTTCGTGAGCGATCACGTATGCCTGAGCAAAATCGCCGGGCGCACCAAGCTGCTCGTCGAGCTGCCTGAAGAACGTTGTGTCGAGATATAGCTTGCTGTCTCCAGGGCAATAGAACGGACCACTGGCCGCTTGCGCGGTTCCGCAAGCTGAATTGACGGTGCCACTGAACAATACCATGGTTGGATTCTGGTACTGTTGTTTTTTCTCCGCGAACAAACGCGTCCAAACATCTTCGGTGTCGGCAAGTACAACCTTCGCGAACGCACCGCGTCTCTCCTCCTCAGGATCGAGCGGCTGCTCAAGATCGCCAGCACCATCAACTTGGACTCCATCCCCAGCCCCAGGGCCATTCGCTTGCTGCAGTAACGCTCGCGGATCACCGCCGAGCAAGGCAACCACGATCGCCAGCAATACGACTCCCAGCCCACCGCCCACCGCGACCGGGCCAGATATTCGTCGACGATCTTCAACGTTTTCGCTTTCGCGCCGTCCTTCCCACCGCATTGTCGTTTCCTTTTATTACAAGTCATCTTTCACAACTTCGACCGTACCAAATCCCCAGCCAGCTCATCTGGAATGGCGTGGACTTAAGCAATCTGAGTGAGCCATTGGGCGCTAGCCTCGGGCCTTGCAACGTTCTAAGCTAGCGCCAGTCGAACTACCCAGTTTTGTCGCCAGCCACGATACCACGCAAGCGGGCAACGAAAAAACAACGGATCAAATCGTTTCGAAACGATTTGATCCGTCCGTACGGTTAACAGTTCTGGGAAAACCACTTAAACTGCCACGATCGGTCTCTTATCCCCCAGTCGTTCGCTGTTTTCAAGTCATGCCACAAATCGCCCCATTCGCCGGTGTTCGATACAATCTCAGCAAAATTGGTATGCTTTCGAACGTGATTGCACCACCCTACGACGTGATTGACCCGCAGTTGCAAGCGGCCCTTTACGACCGTCATCCGGCAAACGTTATCCGCATCATCCTCAACCGCCCCGAGCCTAACGACCAAGAAGATGCCAAGTACGCTCGCGCTGCTGGTTTTTTTAATCATTGGTTAGCGGAAGGAATACTCTCGCAAGATCCGATCCCGGCCTACTATGTTTATAACCAAAAGTTTGAGTTTGCTGCCCAGACTTTTTACCGCCGTGGATTTATGGCGCGAGTCCGACTGCAAAAATTTGGTGAGGGTAACATTTACCCGCATGAAGAAACTCACCCCAAAGCCAAAGTCGATCGACTCAAGCTCACAAAAGCTTGCAAGATAAACTGCAGTCAAATTTTCGGTCTGTATCCGGATGCAGAAAACGAAGCGCAATCGATACTGGAAGCATCCACCCTTGGAAAACCACCCATCAAGGCGACCGATCACCTGGGTGTTGAACACACGCTGTGGCCGGTTACCGACGCAGAAGCAATCGCTGCTGTCACGGCAATTCTGGACGACAAGCCAATGTTTGTCGCCGATGGCCATCACCGCTATGAAACAGCCTGCAACTATCGCGACTACTTAATCGAACAAAACGGACCACTGCCTGATGACCATCCTGCAAACTTCGTGATGACCCAGCTTGTCAGCATGAACGACCCCGGCATGATCGTGCTTCCTACACATCGCTTGCTTCGCGGTACGCCGAGATTCACCAGTGGCGAATTGATTGCGAAGCTAAGCGATTGCTTCCGCTGTGAAAAAATCGGGCACGGAGATGCCGCAGCGACTGAATGCTGGGAGCAAATCGAACTTTCCGATCGCCAAGGATTGATGGCGGTCTACGCCACAGGCGACTCACAATGGATTCTCTGCGATGCCAAACCCGCCGCCGCAGTAAAAATGAGAACGATAGCGCCCAACCAAAGCAACGATTGGCGGGCTCTGGGTGTTAGTTTGCTTCATCGTTTGGTGATCGACACATTGTTGGAATCGGTCGGGCATCCCAAGCCAACTTACGTGCATCAAGTCGAAGAGGTCGTCGACGCATTGCGCGGCAAGGGCACGCTAAGTGAAAACGACTCCGATGAGCCATTCACATTTGCTGCACTGGTGATGCCAGCCCGCGTGTCGGACGTTGAAGCCATTAGCCTGAATAAAGAACGCATGCCAGCCAAGAGCACCTACTTCTATCCCAAATTGCTTAGTGGAATGACTTTCCATAAATTGACGTGATGGTTCGCTTGGCCGCGCTGGTGTCCAGGCTTTAGCCGTCTCTTCGATCCCAAAAAAGAGTCGCCTAAAGGCTATACACCAGCGCTCCTTTTTGAATACGCCGTATGCTTCTGTGAAGCTCTTGTCACTCGCTTGATCGGTTAAGGCGACGCCCAACAGTCAGAAAAGTTGCACCACAAGCATTCGGTTTTTTGTTCTTTAACTTTGCCCGATGATGCCTTATTGTCGATCAAAAACTCATGGCGCTTCCAGCCATGTCGCTGTTCCCACTGACTATAAAGCTCGCTGGGATAGCCACTGAGCATGAACTTGCCCTCGATTCCGGACAAGATACCGAGCAACTCGCGATGCTGCGATTCGGTCATTTCGAACGCGTATTCACCAGTGGAGGAGCGAGTCTCGTGGACATAGGGTGGGTCGCAATAAAATAGCGTGTGCTGGCCGTCCTGCTTGCGGATTACATCACAAGCATCCTGGTTAAGGATCACCACGCTCTGCAGACGCTGGTGAACATCGGGCAAACCTTCGATCACGTTTAGCCAAGCCGAAACCTGCTCATTGATCCGACTTCGCGTGCGATTTCGCGACAAGGTAGCAAAGTCTCTCATCAGTCCCTGACGAGACTGCCTCGCCAGAATAAAAAATCGAACAGCGCGGTCAATATGAGTTACTGGCTTGATGGAATTGTCAACTCGAGACTGCTCCAACGCGTCATCAAACTCAGCCTCACTAAACGGCGTCATCGCAACTCGCTGCCGAAACGTTTCAAAATCTTCGGTACTTTGCAGGACACGCCAAAAGTTGATCAATTCTCCGTGGATATCATTGGCAACTTCGCTGCTACCCTTCAAGGCAGCGGGTAACTTCGGGTTATCTGGCGACATCCAATCTCGATCTGGATCTCGGGCCAGCAAAATACCTCCACCACCAAAATATGGCTCCACATAATGTAGGTGTGGCGGCATCAGGCCGATGATCCACTTCCGCAGATAATACTTGCCACCGTGCCACTTTATGGGTTGAGTCAAAACCGTCATCAAGTACTTTCAATCAAAATGGCATGAGTTAGAAATCAAGCCCAACCATCGTAAGCGCCCCGCAGTCGTACTGCAATCTGCTCGCGTCGATACTTCGGACCGTTCGTTCGATTGATGATTAAACGCTGCGCGTTGGATTCGGTGGCGTTCGGCATTCGGTCGTGGCGCGTCCGCGCTCAGCAATTTAGCCCGCACGCTTACGCGTTGCGGCTTACGCTCGCAGCGATTCGGTAACGATGGCACGCAACTTGAAAGCTGCCGCTCGTCCTGCGGCCAGCACTTCCTCATGATTGGCTGGCTCGGGAACATCCGAATCAGGCCTGGCGACATTGCTAACCATCGAAATCGCCAAAACACGCATTCCCAGCAGGCAGGCAACTCGCACTTCAGGCGCGGTACTCATCCCAACCACATCCGCGCCAAAAATTCGCATCATTCGGTATTCTGCGCGCGTTTCATACGTCGGGCCAAGCGTCGCCAAATAAACGCCAAGCTGTGCATGAAAATCAGCACGTCGCGCGGCCGACAATGCTGCATCGATTAGCCGTTCATCGTACAAATCCTTCGTCCTGCCAACTCTCGCTCGGTCATGCAGCGCTGCCGATAACGGGTCTTCCATTGGACTCTGAAAGACCAATGATGACGCGGTCTTGACGAGATCGATGTGGTCGCGAATCACGACGATGTCACCGACCTTCAATCCCGGAGTCAGCCCACCGGCGGCATTGCTGACGATCATGCGACCTGCACCTAGCGCAGCAAACAGACGAACCGGAAATGTAACTTCATCGTCAGAGTATCCTTCGTAACGATGAAATCGGCCAGCCATGGCGATTACATTCATTCCGTCGAGCCGTCCACAAATCAATTGCCCTCGATGCCCAGACGCCGTTGATTTTGAGAAGCCGGGCAACTCGCCATAATCGATAACGATTGGATGCTCAATTTCTTCGGCCAAGCCGCCAAGCCCGCTGCCAAGAATGATCGCCGCTTGCGGTGTTGCCACGAATCTCGCCCGCACGATCGCGGTCGATTGCAGAAGCGACTCTTCACGCGAGATGGTGGCGTTCATGGAGAATTCTCTATTCGTAGGATAGGCTTCCAGCCTGTCAATAACGGCAAGAAAGGCTGGAAGCCTATCCTACCTCATTACCTAGCCTTGGCTTATGCAATACGAATCTGACCCGCCTCGGCAACGATCCCGCGCACGATTTGCTGTAACTTTGGTTCCGCTTCTTTTGCCGTGGCGATGATCTCGGCGACATTGGCGGGGTGTAGTGCATCGGGCAAACACATGTCCGTGATTACTGACAAGCCAACTGTTTTGAGACCGCAATGCACGGCCACAATCGCCTCGGGCACCGTGCTCATCCCGACCACGTCGGCACCGATTGTTCGCAGGAATCGATACTCGGCGCGAGTTTCCAAATTCGGACCGGCGACGGCCACGAATACTCCTTTGTGTGCTTCAATTTTCGCATCGCGAGCAATTCGAATCGTACGATCAACCCATTGCTGGTCATAAGGTTCACACAAATCGGGAAACCGAGGGCCGAGCCGATCGTCGTTGATGCCGATCAGCGGATTGTCGCCCATCATGTTGATCTGGTCTTCAATGACCATGACGTCGCCAGAATGAAAGTACGGATTAAGACCACCACATGCGTTGGAAAGCACAAGCAGCTCAGCCCCAAGTGCCTTGAACACACGAATCGGCAACGTGATCTGTTTCAGCGGATAGCCCTCGTACATATGGAAGCGGCCTTCCATGGCGACGACCGCCTCACCGTTGAGCCGACCGCAGACGAGTCGTCCACGATGGCTGGTCGCCGTTGAATTAGGAAAATGGGGAATATCGCCGTATTCGATCGTCGCTTCGATATCGATATCTTCAACCAGCCCCCCCAGGCCCGTACCCAGCACGATGGCGACTCTCGGTTTATGGTTCCACTTCGCAAGGATAGCCGCTTTGGAATCTTGGATTTTGTCGTAAAGATCGAGCATTTTGGCTTGAGTTTATCGAGAGTGAAATTCGTCTGATCAAAACTATAACACTGCCTGGCATCGCCGCCGACAGCCCCTCGCTTTGGTTTACCCTTAATGCATTTGCTCCCCCACAATTTAAGGTACGATATTCATCCATGGCGGACGTACCTTTTTACGCACACGAGAGCACCGAGATGCATTGGACTACCTGCGGATTGTTTTTCATGACCATTGTTGCGCACCTGGCCAACATCAATATCGCACGTGCGGAAATGGGTGTCGGTGCGAAGCCGATTCCTGGTGCCGAGGTGATCTTGGACGGCACGCGAGAAATGTTGGATGAAAAATGGACGTATTGGGACGGCCCTCGATTCAGCAGCAGTTTGCCGATTAAATGGAAAGTCGTTGAAGACCCAGTCGGTCCAGGCACCGCAATCAAGACCAATGATCCCGCAGCCGCCGGCGGGAATTTTGGAGCTGCTGACATCGTGACCAAAAAGGCATACAAAGATTTTCGCTTGCACGTTGAATTCTTAATCAACAACGTCGGTGGCAACAGTGGTGTCTACTTACAAAATCGTTACGAAATCCAGGTGCTCGATGGCGACAAAACTAGTCACGGCATGGCGGCGATGATCAATGAAGCAGCCGCACCTTATGAAGTTTACAATGGCGTAGGCAAATGGAATTCATACGATGTCGCCTTTCGGGCAGCGAGATTTAAAGATGGGGTGCTGGTTGAACAACCCATGGCAACATTGTATTTCAACGGCAAGAAAGTGCATTCAAATCACTGCATCACCAAGGTCTGGGGCGGTCCAAATTCAGGCATTGATGGCGGCAACGCTGACGGTCGTGGAATTACAGATGCCCCAGGCGGAATAAAATTACAGGATGAGGGCCATGACGTGCGCTACCGCAATGTGTGGATCAAAGAACTAAACGTTGAACAGGCGAACACCGATGCTGTCCTAAGCACAGAATGAACGCTCTGCCTATTACTATTGCACCCTTGAACTCACCTGCTTTCGAATGCCGCTTGAACTTCGCAGTCGCAAATACGCGTCTTTGGACACCGTTGTTGCCCAATCTGGACCGACTCCCTCGATCCCTGTGATCCTCTGCCATGGCTATGGTGCCGGCGGGAACGACCTTGTTTCCCTGGCCGAACCGTTGACCGACTGGCTTGAAGAAGCGAGCGAAATGTTTCAGTTTGTCTTTCCCGCCGCACCATTGTCGCCGCCGGAGCTTGCGATTTACGGCGGTCGGGCTTGGTGGGAAATCAATATGGCAAAGCTGCTTGCGGCATCGCAGTCAGGTTCGTTTGAAGAACTGCATGAGATTGAGCCGCCCGGGATCGAGCAAGCAACGAATTTGCTCGCCGCTTGCGTCCGTGCAGTGCTCCAGGACCTCGAAACGGCGGGGCCATATATTCTTGGCGGGTTTTCACAGGGCGCGATGGTCACGATGAACACGGCGCTGCGGTCCGACTTGCCCCAACCTGACTTGTTGGTCCAGTTCTCTGGCACCGTTGTTTGTAAATCACAATGGCAGGCAGCACTCGACGCCGGTCGATTGTCGAAAACTTCAGTGCTGCAGTCCCACGGTCGCCAGGACACGATTTTACCTTTTTCCAGCGCGGAAGTATTAAGGGACCTGCTCAAGGATGCGAAAGTAGACCATCAATTTATCGCATTTAATGGGCCGCATACGATCCCAATGGACGCTTTGATGCAACTGGCCGTCAAACTCAAGCAGCTCGCCAAATAGAAGAATGGAAGACAAAAATTTAAAAAACAAAAAACGTGTGAGCTGATTTCAGATTATGTCGGCACGATGTTACACTCTCTAGACAGTTGTAGTTGTCCGCCACCCTTCGCCAAGCTTGCTGTCGTCATGCAAATTCGCTGCACTTCCTGTGGAAAAACGCTCCAAATTGACGACAAGTTTGCTGGCAAGAAAGTGAAGTGCCCGTGCAGCGCCATTTTACAGGTGCCTGGTGCAGCAGTCGCTGCATCGGCTGGACCTTCAGCACGACCGGCTGCAAGTCCCGCAGCAGCATCGCGCCCGCCGGCGAAACCAGCGCCGAGCGCATTCGGGATTGACCAAAAAGAGATGTCGTCACTGTTTGATGAACTGACCGCTGATGACATGCTTGTCAAAGGCAAGTCAACGGACCCGCCGAAGGAAAAGAAAAAGAAGGATCCACTAGCGGCCTATGGCGGGTCGTCGATTCCATCTCCTTCTAGCGCCAAGTCGTCAAACCGAGCCGTGTCGTCTGGGAACCTCAAACTCGCAAGTTCAAATCAGCGATTTTTAAATTACCTACTGGATGGTTTAATTATTGGTCCCGGTAGCCTTGCCATCGGATTTGGTGTTGGAATTGCATTGAGCGTAAGTGGGAAAACGTCAGAGGAGACAGCAAATACGGCAGCGGGATACGCCCAGTTGTTTGCATGGACGATGTTTTTACTTTATTACATAGGTATGGAAGCGACGGCAGGCCGTACATTAGGAAAATTAGCGACGGGAACGCGAGTGGTCAGCGAAGATGGGACGGATCCGTCAATAGGCCAAATCATCGGTCGAACGCTCTGTCGCTTAATTCCATTTGACCAATTCAGCTTTTTGTTCGGCAGCGAACCGATAGGCTGGCACGACAAAATCTCAGGAACAAGAGTCATCTCCATTCGTTAGATCAGCTTTATTTGCTCCTCTCCGCGAGGTCGTGCAAATGCTCGATTGTCCGTTAGAAACTGACACCCAGAGCGGACATAAAAGTTCGATTCAGCGTGCCAACGCCAGCAGCGAGTCACTATCGCATAGTTTCGAAACAGGTAAATCGCTCGGTCCAACGTCACCAATTGGAATGAAGCGCGATCGCCGGTCGTTTGCGGAGGCTTGTACAACAAACTCAGTCGCTAAAGAACCAAAGCTTGCTCTACGTCGAGAAAACTATTACGAGGCAGAGCAAGCCTTTGAAATCTTGAAATCTCTTAGTCTGAATACACGGTTGGAAAGATTTATTTCATGCCATTGACTGATTCTATTCCTTAGCCTTTACAGCACCTTCGGTTTTAGCTTGGTCGTGATGACCTTCGGCGTCGTGGTGAATCATCGCCGCGTCTTCGTGACCCATGGTCTTCATCAGCTTCGCATGGTCCTTAGCAACTTGATCAAGCGTACTTGTGATCTTGCCGCACATTTCACCGCAAGACTTGCCATTGGGCGAATCTTTGCAGCACTCCGCGTGCAACATCGTTTGCGTTGCCGCTGCTTGCGCCAATTTGGTTTCGATGCCCTTCACCTGCTCAACGACTTGTGGGTTACTCACATTCGCGTCACGAATAGTCACCATCTCGCGCTGAATTCCTTGAATCTGGTGCCCGAGCATTTCCGATTCGGACTTCGTGATAACCGGGTCAATCTTCGGAACCTGGGTGGTGTACTGCTGGATGCTGCGAGAATAGTTGCGAGCATGCTGAATGCCTCGCGACGCCCGGCTGTTCTCCCAAAAGCCACCTCCACTGTGCCGAGAAACGGAATCTTTAATCTTTGATTGCGCCGATGCGGGTTGCGTTCCCAAGGAAGGGAGCGCGAGCATCACTGCCAAGCCAAAAACAACTTTTCTGCTAAACGCTATTGACATTTTTTTCCTCTGCAAATCGAAAATCGTGTTTATGTCTGAAGGACCTTCCCTCAATTGCTTATTTAGATGCAAAGGGCTGTAGGCTTCTTCTCACAATCGAAGAAAAATTTGCAACGGTTCACCTGAAGACAATCGCTTTAGCAGGAGCCTGCACCAATTGATGTTCTCAGGCATCGACGTGCCCGGCTCAACCGTGACGCCACCGTACCTTCAGCGATGTCGAGCGCCGTTGCAATATCGTAATACGACAACCCTTCACTTTCACGCAGCAGAAAAATCGCTCTAAGTTCTGGATCAAGTCGACCCAAAGCGTACTCTAGTATTTCTCGCTGCTCGAATTGAGAGGCGGCACTTGACTGCTGATCGGCAGTATCGATTGGCAGTGATTGTTCAGGTGTGTGATGACCTCGGCGTAAAAACTGCAAACCTTCGTTTGACGCCACGCGATAGAGCCACGTCGAAAACGAGGAATGGCCACGGAACTTGGCCAGCTTCCGAAAAACGCATAGAAACACTTGCTGTGTCAGGTCGTCGGCTTCAGTAAAGCCGACCATCCGAAACATCAGCCGGTAGACTTTGGCACAATATTGTTCATAAAGTTGACGTTGTGCGTTTCTGTCGTGATGCAAGCACAACTCAATTAGCTGCCGTTCTTCCGCACAACATCCCGGCAATTCGACATGGTGCGACATGTCCAGCGTTGACGGGGATGCATTGACCATTCTGCGGAGGCTTGGTTGAAATCATTAAGAACACCAATGACTTAAAATCATTTTCCACCCTCCCACTGCATTAATCGTTCCGCATAGAAAAAGTAACCAATCGCTTTGCCACCTAACCGTTGATATTCGCAATCGGGAAAGTCGCCATTACTCCGTTAGGAACGAAAGCTCACAAAGACGCTGCTCTCCACGAAATCGCGATATTTTTGGATAGTGCAAGCATGGCTGCTGAAAAGAGTGTGCTGTATTGGCACAAGTGGCGTGTGGACGCTCATGCATTCGCACGCCAAAACAGTCAACACGCATCGCAACGATTCCATCCGTCCTACTTTGAACAGCATCCCCTGCTGCACGTTGCGTTTGTTGCGAGCGGCGTAACGGACTGGTTTGTGCAACAGGCAGCTGTACAGGCTTGCGCCCCATCGGCGCAACAATCGCAATTGCAGTCGTCGCAATTACAAACGCCCGTTTCACAGCAGCATCCGCCGTCTGGACAGCAACTCTCGCACGCACAAGTCTTCGCGTCAACTTGGGAATTTGAGGTGCTAGCGTAGCTTGCACCCATTGCGAGGCCGATCCCAATCACGCTCAAACAAACCGACATAGCTACAAATTTCATTTTGATTTCCTTTGAATACAGGGAGTTTTTCTGTTTTGCTTCGAGTTCTGTACGATATTGATCAGAACTTCGACAGGTTAGATGCTCGCTGAAAGTTGATCCTTCACCGTTATTTCAGAATGTTTTGAGCGAGCGAAATTCCAGAATCATAGTGGCAGGGATCAGAATAGCAGATCACAATGTCCAACCGTCTCGATACGCACGGTGGATCAGTAAGTCGGCTTCGGGGCAACCAACGCACTTGAGGTTTGCTGCATCCCATTCGACTTTACGACCCAATCGATAAGCAACATTTCCTAAGTGGTTTGCTTCCGTCAACAAGCCTGAATATTCAAAGTTTGCGGAGCATTGCTCACCGCTCCGGCAAGCCGCCAACCATTCTTCATGATGTCCAGCAACGCGTGGAATGGTTGGTTCGGGAGCAACGAACTCTTTGAATGTCTCTTCAGGAAGTAAAACGTGCTTTCCGTAATCAGCCAGGAGCATCCCTTTGTCACCAATGAAAAGTGCTCCGTCGGACCATTTCGGAATCCCACCGTTGTTCCAAATTTCTGGCTTGTTGTCACCTTGGTGCCAGGAGAGTTTTACAGCCGGCATATCACCCCGTGGACCGTATTCGTAAAGTGCACTCATCGATGCTGGCGCGATTTCAGCGTGTGCAGGGGGCCCGAAGGCTTCAATCGTTTTCGGTGCATCAAGCTTCAGAGCCCAAAATGGAAGGTCGTTCCAGTGGCTGCCAAGGTCGCTCATCGTACCACTGCCGAAGTCCCACCAACGGTACCACTTCGGGCCAGGGAAATAGATATTGTTGTACGGTCGCGCAGGCGCTGGACCGAGCCACAAATCCCAATCGAGTCCTTCAGGTATCGGATCTGCTTTCGCCGGACGTTCGCCTACATAGACGATGTCACCTTTGGCCTTGGCATCGGCTTCCGACTGGAAGCCCCACGCTCGTGATGCCCAAACGTGGGCTTCACGGACGGGTCCAATGGCACCGCTCCAGATCAATTCAACCACTTTTCGGTAGTTCTCTGTGGAGTGAATCTGAATGCCCATCTGAGTTGCTACCTTGGCATTTCTGGCCGCTTCGCGGATTCGGCGAGCTTCGTAGATTCCGTGCGTGAGCGGTTTTTCACAGTAAACGTGTTTGCCGAGTTGCAGCGCGGGCAACGTGGCAAAGGCATGCGTATGCTCTGCGGTACTGACAACGACCGCGTCGCAGTCCTTGCCAACTTCGTCATATAGTTTGCGAAAATCGAGATATTTTTTTGCTTGGGGAAACTTAGCTGAGGCGGCATCAAGATTCTTGCCGTTGACGTCGCAGATCGCAACGATGTTCTCGTTTGCCATGGCAGCCAAATTGCCGCCGCCTCGCCCTCCGACTCCGATACAAACGATATTCAGTTTGTCATTGGCCTCGCGACTTCTGGCGACAGAGGGCATTGCGACTGCAATGGCGGTGGACGTAGCAAGGAATTGACGACGTGAATGACGCGGCATGGCGAGGCTCCGGTGGGGTGGGAAAGAGAAGACGAATCGAGTATATCTCAAACGGAATGCCGATGTGTTGTCGCCATGGCAATAACATTGCCGACTCAATTTTTTTGTTGGAAAACGCCACCATGAAATCCGCCGCTGTTGTTAATTTTGCTCCTGAAAAAGAATCCGTTGAGCTTCGTGAAATCGAAAAACCGTCGATCGGTCCCGATGATGTGCTTTTGGAAGTCGCCAATGTTGGCGTTTGCGGTAGTGACCTGCATCAGTGGACCGCTGATCATTCGTGGCCGGTTAATTATCCGGTAGTCCTTGGGCATGAGTTTGGTGGCCGGATCGTGGAGCTTGGCGCGGCCGTTGAGGGCTGGAGCGAAGGAGATCGCGTTGTCAGTGAAACCGCCGCGATCATTGATCAACGCAATCCGATGTCTCGGCGCGGGCTTTATAACTTGGACCCGACTCGCAAAGGTTTTGGCTACGGCGTCAACGGTGCAATGACGAAATATGTTCGAGTTCCATCACGAATTTTGCACGCGATACCC
Organism: Planctomycetaceae bacterium; assembly: GCA_043775635.1. Classification (GTDB taxonomy): domain Bacteria; phylum Planctomycetota; class Planctomycetia; order Pirellulales; family Pirellulaceae; genus UBA6163. Next base: position 24,083 of record JAYVSE010000377.1, read on the forward strand.
GATTCGCTTCCCTTTGAGCACGCGTGCCTTACCGAGCCCTGCTGCGTTGCCTATAACGCTGTCGTTAAGAATGCACGCATTGAACCAGGCGATCGCATTGTCGTGCTGGGGCCAGGAACGATCGGCATTCTTTGCGCTGCGATGGCAAAACTGTGTGGTGCAGAGGTCGCGTTGGTCGGACTTGAGTCAGACCGTCATCGACTGGAAATTGCAAAACAGTATGGCTGTGAAGCGATCATCGGTGATGCAAAGCCTTGGGTGCTAAAACGAGATGGTCTTGGCTGCGACGGCGTGATCGATGCGGCTGGCGCGAGCATCACATTAAAGATTGCATTGGACCTCGTTCGACCGGCAGGCTGGATTAGTAAGGTTGGCTGGGGGCCTCAGCCGCTTGGTTTCAACATCGATCAACTCGTTCAAAAGAATGTGACGCTTCAAGGCAGCTTCAGTCACAATTGGCCGATCTGGGAACGCGTTATCGCGATGCTTGCCAGTGGCCAACTCAACGTCCAGCCGATCATCGGTGGCGTCTGGCCGATCACCGACTGGCATACCGCGTTTGAAAAAATGCACAAAGGCGAAGTCGTCAAATCGGTGCTCAGACCGGTTTAGGTAAATGGGTTCCCGCTTTGCATAATTAGATTTCAATCGGCCAGAAACAAGCGGCAATCCACATTAACGTCATTGCGTCGGGAAATGGGCCTAGCAAAGGCGTTTCGACGAGACCTAACACAAATATGAATACCATGAATGCATGAAAGATCACGTTGGGATAGCGAATCAAACAGTAAAGATTCCAGATCAAAAGGGCCAGAACCAAGACGCCACCAGGAACGCCTAAAGCTACTGTGGGTTGCAATAGGATGTTGTGCGCGTGCCCCGACATCGTTCCCATCGTAACGTTTGCCGATCCTGAGCCCCAACCGAAAATCGGACGCTGCAAAATCATTTGCTTTGCATTCTGCCAAATTTGCGTTCTCCCCGTGAGCGACAAAACTTCTTTCTTGTCACCCGTCTTGGTTGTGGAAACCAAGACACGATCAAGCAGACGATCACTGCCAATCGTCGCTTCAGCAGCGAACCAACCGCACATACCAATCACCAGGGCGACCGCCAAAATCATGTAAGTACTTGGACGCCCAGGAGGAAGTAGGACAATCGCTAGGCCTGCGAATCCGGCCAATATGGGAGTTCGGCTAAGTGCCGTTAACATCACAACAACAGATACCACGATCGCTAGAAAAACCCACTTCCAAGTCAACGATCCCATGGACGCGCTTGCATACGCCATTAGAGCAACCAAGATCGCAGCTCTCCCAAGCGAATTTGGGTGCCCAAGACCTCCCAGACGAGCAACCGTTTCTGTTGGTCCGATATACTCTTGAAAGACCGCTAGTTCGGGTGAGACAACGTAAAGTAGGAGGCTTGCGACGACGTACATTGCGAGGCCGCAACAGGCATCGAAAATAACTCTTTGCGCACCCAGCAATGCAATGGCGGTTAGCGTGAGCGAAACGATACCAAAAAAAGCAAGCGCGCTCGCAATCGCAACCGTCGGCTTTACCGCAGTCGGGATAGTAGCAAAATGCCAAAAGATCAGGCCCAACACGAGGAGTCCAGGCAAAGAATTCATCAATCTTCTGGTTTGAGGGTTCGTAGCCAGCCCCCACAAGCCCAAAGCACAGGAAGCTAAAACCAGGCCTAGCTTCAGCAAAATTTGAAAGTTCAACTGAACCGTATCGCCGCTCTGCGTCGTACGAGAAACATCAATGGTGTTGGAAAAAACGATTCCGATGAAACAAAATCGCACAAAAAAGCGAAAAAGTTGCGGATTCAGAAACTCGCTGAGATCGGCGTTCGCCAGTCGCCAAGTTCGCGAGTCGTCTAACGCATCAGAACTCGTCATCATTATTTACGCATGATTGAGGCATTCCAAACTACTTACAGCGGTTGCTGCATCATGATTCTATTTCGACAGTTGTCCAACGTTGACCAAAAATGTCCAAAAATTAGTTCCGTTCGTAGTGTTCACTTCACCCCTGGCTAACGAACTTTCAGCGTCGGAAGCTGGAGATTTGAAGTCGGATGGGAAGCCTTCGTCGTCTGGTCGTGATCCGATTCACCTGCCAGGCAAGCTGGAATGGCGTGGACTTAGTGAGCCGACGGCGCTAGCCGCGGGCATCGCGACCGTTAGAACCTCATAGGGCCCGAGGCTAGCGCCTACGGCTCACTCAGATTGCTTAAGCAATGGCAGGCGATAGGTACCATCGGACGGGTATTCAACTGCGAAGGTCCAAATATGTTAAATTGCAGGTTTGGAATCTCGCAACCGTTGGAACTTCTATGCTCAAATACAGTCCTTGTTTGGCACTTTTCTTCGTTATAAGTGCTTCGCCTGTGATCGCCGACAATTGGGGGCATTGGCGGGGAGTAGGCGGTAACGGAATCGCCGAGAATGCGTCGCCGCCGACGCAATGGAGCAGTACCAAAAACGTAAAGTGGAAAGTGGAAATTCCCGGTCGCGGTTCATCATCGCCAGTAATCTGGGAGAACCAAGTCTTCGTAACAACAGCCGTTCCCGCACCTGGTGGCGGTACAGGAGGGCTTCCGAAGTTGGCGTTCAAGGTCTTTTGCTTCAATCGGCAAGACGGCAAACTGCTGTGGCAACAGACATCGACGATCGCTACACCGCATCAAGAAACGCACAGCACCAACGGGTTTGCCTCAGCATCGCCTTGCACCGATGGCGAACATGTTTACGCGCATTTCGGTTCTAGAGGGCTGTTCTGTTACACGATCGACGGCGAGCTGAAGTGGAAACGCGAAGACTTTGGCAAAATGCAAACTCGCAATGGCTTTGGTGAGGGCAGTTCACCCACACTCGAAGGCAAAATGATTCTTGTCCCATGGGATCACGAAGGCCCGTCGGCACTCTATGCACTTGATAAGTTGACCGGTAAGACGATTTGGAAGACGGACCGAGATGAACCGACATGCTGGGCGACTCCGTTAGTGGTTGAACATGCGGGAGCAAAGCAGGTTGTGATGAATGGTCAAACTTGCGCGCGTGGTTACGACCTCGCCACGGGAAAAGAACTTTGGCGGTGCAGCGGCCAAACCGAGCGACCGGCTGCATCCGCAGTCGCTGGCAATGGCCTCATCTTTATTGGAAGCGGATTTCGTGGTTCGTACTTAGGAGCATTTCGTCCAAATAGCCGCGGCGATATTCAAGGCACCGACAGCGTTGCATGGGTGATTGAACGTGACACCCCTGATGTGGCCAGTCCGTTGCTTTCTCAAGGACGTATCTATTTTCACAAAGGTAAGTCTGGACAACTATCTTGCGTCGATGCGGCAACAGGAAATCCGCACTACATGGGTGAGCGGATAGCGGGACTGGACAGTATTTACGCATCGCCAATCGCTGCGGGCGGGCACGTTTATTTGACCGCGCGATCGGGGACGACTGTCGTGATTGATGATGCGGACAAGCTTAAAGTTATCGCCACGAACTCAGTCGATGAAACGGTTGACGCCACACCTGCACCGGTTGACAATGAGCTATTCATCCGAGGTGAAAAGCATCTGTTCTGTATCGCAGAGGCGCGCTAACCGTTTTCGCTGATCGCCAGTCTTCAGCATTCTCATTCCCTGACTCTGCCATCGTTGTACCACACATCTTCAAATTGCTTCGGACCCATGCCAGCTTGTCTGGCATGAGCCAAGTTTTAACAGTTAGCCTCATCACCAAGCACGTTAGGACCGAACGATCCAATCGCATCGCCAACCTTGACTCCAGCGGCATCGTAGAAGTCGACACCGAAAATCGCGTACACTGCGTATGTTTACGAGAAATGCCTGTGGTTGTGCGGAACACCCACCGTGTGGCACATTCCTTACCAAGGGTACCAGGCACTTCGCTACCGCTCGATCCTAACCAAATACCGTCACGATCCATGAATATTCGATCTTTTGCAACGCTTGCTGCAGTGATTCTTTGTGTTGTGTTTGGCGTATTGCGATTCCAACCGTCGGCTGCAGCCGACGAAGTGGTCAAGAGCCAGAGATTGCTGTACGTTGCCGCGCCCGGCATTCGCGACTATCTGCAATATGGTGGTCACGGTGTGTTGGTATTCGACATTGATCACGGACACAAGTTCGTGCGGCGCGGTGACTTCGGCGCGGTGACTTCATCGCGGTGACTTCGGCGCGGTGACTTCGAAGTAAGGAGTTGTCCTGAAATAAGTTCCGAAATTTACCGTAGGATCGCTCGATCAATTGGTGGGATAGGCTTCCAGCCTGTCGCATTGAAAATGACAGGCTGGCAGCCTATCCCACGTCAAAAACCGGACCGTTATTGACGCGGTTCCGTAAATTGAAATTGTAAAAAAACCTTAGTGCTGTTCGATTGTTTATAATCCGATCGTAAGTCGCGATGGCCAATGGGCAAAGTCACGAAGCCTGCCGTTCGCCGCTTGTTTACAACGTCTAAAGAAATCTAACCTCAACCGACAAAGTGTTATCAATGATCCGCCGTGAATATTTAGCTGAGATCGTCGGTACGTTTGCACTCGTATTCACGGGCACAGGCGCGATCATCATCAACGACGTGTCCGGTGGCGCCATCACTCACGCAGGAATTGCATTGACGTTTGGTCTGATCGTAATGGCGATGATTTATTCACTTGGCGATGTATCTGGCGCGCATTTGAATCCTGCCGTGACGATCGGATTCTTCGTTGCAGGACGCGTCAAACTTGGTTTGGTTATTCCATATATTGTTTCGCAGTTATCGGGCGCAGCGTTGGCAAGCCTGCTGTTGCGATTGATGTTTTCTGGTCATCCAACGCTCGGTGCGACGATGCCCTCCGGTTCTGCTTGGCAATCGTTTGTGCTTGAATTGGTGCTGACGTTTCTCTTGATGCTTGTCGTCTTACAGGTTTCCAGTGGCAGCAAAGAAACGGGCGTCATGGCGGGAATTGCAATCGGCGGGGTTGTGGCGCTGGAGGCGATGTTTGCCGGACCGATCTGTGGAGCGTCTATGAACCCGGCGCGGTCAATCGCACCCGCAATCTTTTGCGGTCAATGGTCCGTGGTCTCGATGCAGTGGATTTACGTCGCGGCTCCGATTCTTGGCGCGATTCTGTCCGTCTGGATTCACCACAAGCTCCGCCATGATCCGGCATGATCCGGCATGATCCTAAATGCCGATTTGTGAGAGCGCGTCGGCAACTCGTCCTACCGCGTCTTTAATCGCCGGGTGAGAGTCCGGCAAATGGTAAACGGCATCGCTCAATCGTTGAACCATCGATTGTGAGGTCGCTTGATTTTCCTCATTCAGCGTTTTTTTGATGTCGTCCATTGCACTTCGCAGTTTCTCGGCAATGGTGTCATCGAGTTCACCGGCGGACGACAATTCGGCATGCAATTGATCCAACAGCAAGGCAACTTTTTGTTTTTCCATGATGGTTTTTCAACGAAAGCAGTCGAAACGCGGGATGTGAAGCGACGATGATGGGGTGAACCAATATACATTGTAGACGATATCACCATGATACTATTTGGGAAAATTGACAGATGCCGGACTTGATCGCCCAGGGAACACATTCGCGGGAACGCTGGCGGCGTACATTGCCGGAGTCCGATACCGGGGCGATGGTTGTCCTCGGCCGAACCGGTTCAGGTATTTGGGCAGTACCATGGGACGATCGTATTTCGCGTGAACATGCAACGTTGCAGCCTCGCCAGGATGGTTCGCTGGTTGTTACCCAGGCGACTTCGGCGAGAAATCCGATTTTTTATCGTGGGCAAAAGCGAGATTCGTTTTCGCTTTCGCCTGGCGAGCACTTCGTGATTGGGCACACAACCTTCACACTCGCAATGCGCCCGGAAGTGAATGTGTCCGATGCGCGGTTAGGTGTCACGGAACATGTTTATGACGTTACCGAACTTCGCCGCAAGGGTTTTCGCGACTCCGCAGCGAGGATCGAGGCGCTGGGACGGTTGCCAGACATCATCGGCGGCAGCAGCAGTGACGAAGAATTGCTGGTGCGTGTTGTGAGTCTGTTGATGCAGTCGATTCCCGCCGCATCGGCAGTTGCAATCCTGCAGGTGGATTGCGAAGCAGGATCGCAGGTGGCACCAAAAATCTTGCACTATGACAATCGCTTGCCCGAAGCGGATGGCCCGCGGCCAAGCGCGAAGATTGCTCGCGCTGCAGCGCAGCGAGGTGAAAGTGTATTGCATCTTTGGGCTGGTGGAGAGTCGAGCGTTAATGCAGATAACGCGTACACGGCAAGCGAAGAAGTCGATTGGGCGTTCGGTGTTCCGATTGGTGGTGAAGGGTGTGAAGGCTGGGTGATGTACGTGGCTGGTCAACTTGCAGCGTTGCATAGCGGTGGCATCGGCCAGTCATTGCAAGCGGCACCGGATGATCTGCATGATGATGTAAAATTTACGGAACTGGTGGGAACAACGGTGGCCAACTTGCGGCAAGCAAGAGTATTACAGCGCCGACAGTTGGGAATGCGACGCTTCTTTGCACCGATTGTGATGGAGGCGATGTCCGGTCGTGATCCCGACGAAGTTTTAAAACCTCGTGAAACGGATGTCTCGGTACTGTTTTGTGACTTGCGTGGATTTACTAGGCAGAGCGAACAATCACAGGGACGATTGCTTGAGCTATTGCAACGCGTCAGCGACGCGCTTGGTGTCATGACCGGCGAGATCCTGCGATGCGGCGGCGTTGTCGGAGATTTTCATGGCGATTCAGCGATGGGATTCTGGGGTTGGCCACTGGATCAAAACGATTCGGTTTTACGAGCAGCAATGGCAGCCTTGGCGATCCGAGAATCGTTTCGCGAGCAAGCCGTCGATGGTATCGCCATGACCACATCGCTCCATGGGTTTCGCTGCGGCATAGGGCTGGCAACGGGACGTGCTGTCGCGGGACGAATTGGAACCGTTGATCAAGTGAAGGTAACCGCTTTTGGACCCGTTGTGAATCTTGCCAGCAGACTAGAGGGCATGACGAAGACGCTGGGGGTCGAAGTCCTGGTGGATGACGTTTCTGCCCGTTGGATCAGAGAACATGTGGAGCGAGACCGAATGCGAGTACGCAGGCTCGCCGTCGTTCGACCTGCGGGTTTTGCAAGTGGTATCGAAGTCAGTCAGCTACTGCCACCGGCCAGCACGCCCGGATCACCAACGGATGAAGATATCGCAGCCTATGAGGAAGCCCTGCGTTGGCTAATCGAAGGACGATGGGACCGCGCGTTCGATCGTTTGCACAAGGTTTCTGCCGACGATCGCGCTAAAGATTTTTTGACGGCAACAATACTTCGAAACGGGCGCGTGCCGCCAAGTGGTTGGGACGGCGTAATCGACATCGCCAAGTCCGTCTAGCTGATTCACGCATGAATCATTTGCTTGCCTTCAAGTTCGCAATCGCTTCGGCAAGTTTTGCTTGTTCGCTGAGATTCTCGTCCAGTGGCTTGTCTTGAAACGCTGGTAGCAATTTGTCCCAAACTATGTTTAATTCTGCTTGCATATCGCCAGCGTTCGCAGTGATGGCGATGACGGCGTCTTGCTCGGGAAGCACAATGCAAAATTGGCCGTCTTTTCCATCGCCGCGATAGGCACCATGACGACAACGCCAGAACTGAAATCCGTAGCCTTGGTCCCAGTCTTTTTCCGGATCGCTGCCATTTGAAACTTGCTTTGATGTCGCTTGCTCAATCCAAGTCGCGGGTATGAGTTGCGTGCCCTGCCACTGACCCTTTTGTAAATAGAGCTGACCAAATTTCGCGATGTCTTCGGTACGAAGGTACAGGCCGTAACCACCGATAGAGATTCCTTGCGGACTTGTTTCCCACGTTGGCTCTTCGATGCCCAGTGGCGCAAACAATCGTGGCTGTAAATAGGCGAGTACCGTTTGCCCGGTTACTTTTTGTACGATCGCCGAAAGCATGTAAGTTGCAGGCGTGTTGTACCTGAAGTGAGTTCCGGGTTTGTGTGGAACCGGGTGGGCAAGAAACGCCGATACCCAGTTCGCTGCTTCGCGCCAGTTCAATTCGTCTTGATGGCCCGTCGACATGGTCAACAAGTCACGGACTCGCATCGCTTTTAAGTTTGCTGATGGCTCTTTGGGTGCATCCTCGGGAAAGAACTTAAGCACCGTGTCGTCGATGCTCAGTTTACCTTCTGCCACCGCGAGCCCAACCGCAGTCGACGTAAAACTTTTGCTAAGCGACCAGAGGACATGCGGCTTATCAGCGGCTTCGGGCTGCCACCACGCTTCGGCAACAACATGCCCATGACGTACCAATATGAAACTGTGCAGGGACTTGACCTCACGGTCTGCTGTTTCGAGAAAGGCGAGAATGCCGGCGGAAGAAACTCCCTGAGCTTCAGGTGTGCTTCGCGGGAGTGCCAGAGTTTGGCCATCGACGGCGTGAGATACGCTAATCATCGTGAAAAACAGAAGCAATAAAGTAGAGGTTTTATTCATGAAAAATGGCCCGTAAAAGTTGCGATATCGACTCCTGCTGTACGATGGACTTCCAAGCCCGTCGTACGGAAAGGATAATTTAGCGGAATGGCGCGAGCCATCCGGTGCCTCAAGCTTCAGCGAGACAGTACGGCTCACGCCGTACTGTCGGCTTGTTGTTGCCGATTGCTATTCTAGTCATGTGATGACTAAAATCGTGGTTCATCCCTCGATATTATTGGGACTATCGATTGTGTTGCTTTATCATGACGCCGTGTTTGCTCAACACGACACCGGTTCGCATCCGGAGTGCATTGCTCGCATTGAGCAAGTGAATGCAATGCTCGACAGCCGTGGCTGGACCGCGCGTTCAACCTGTCCCGCGTGGAATGCCGCCTCGCGACTGTCGATCGAGAAAGTTCACAAAGCGGCCTACTACGATCAATTGAAAGCGTGGTGCGAGCAGGCAGCCGGTCGCATCGAAGCGGACACCGTCGTCAGTCGCGGATCATGGAGCGCAGCAAATCACGCCGCCGGTGCGGCCATCGATGCCGTCGACCGGGTCGTCCAAGGCGAAGACAAGCGTGCTTTTTGCGCGATTCGGCCACCCGGTCATCATGCGTTAGCCGATGGGCCAATGGGCTTTTGCCTGTTTAACAATGTAGCGGTTGCCGCGCATGCTGCACTTGCGGCTGGTCTGCACCGCGTGATGATCATCGATTGGGACGTGCACCATGGCAACGGGACTCAGGACGTTTTTTACGAGGACGGACGCGTCGCGTTCTTTTCGATTCATCGCAGCCCATTTTATCCCGGCACAGGTGACGTGGAGGAAACTGGTGCACGAGCCGGATTGGGTTGGATTGCCAACGAGCCCGTCCATGCAGACATAACGCCCAAGCTCTTCATCGAGCGGTTCACCCGCGGAATCGAAGCATTGGCTGCCAAGGTACGACCGGAGTTGATTCTGCTGAGCGCGGGCTTTGATGCGCATCGATCCGATCCCGTGGGTTCGCTGTGTTTGGCAGATCAAGATTTCGGTGAGCTGACGCAGATCGTCCGTGAACTGGCTAACCGTCACAGCGACGGGAGAATCGTCAGTCTGCTTGAAGGAGGTTACCATTTGCGGCATTTGCCAATGTCGGTCAACGCACATTTGGAAGAGTTAGCCAAGATCTAGTAGCGTTTACTTTATCGTTTGTCGACGCCTGAGCTTGGTGACGCAGTGGTTGTTTCTTTGCGGATTTCCGGCGGCGATTCCTGCCCTGCTGTTGGACCGGTACTTACTTTCCCGCATTGAAGTCACAAAGCGTGCCACGTGGACGTCACTTGTGTTGAGTTGGCTGCTGACGCAACTCGCTTTCGCGGCCTATTTTGCGTTATCAGCTTGGCTACTTGCAATCAAGTATGAGTTATTGCCGAGCTAGCCGGTATGCACCGTACCGTCTTTTATTGTCGTCTTTCGCTCCGCGAAAGAACGGAAGAACGTGTCTTTCTCGGAGCGAAAGGCGACACTTGTTTGCCGCACGATGCTAAGCTGAGCGTACGTCGTTCATTCTATGTGAGCAACTGTCTTTGGCGATCAATGTCATCCCTTTACGAGATACCCTGATGGGCGATTTAAAAAATCACACGGTGATCATTGCCAAGGGTTTTCTATTTCTCCTGCTTGGGTGCCTTGTTTCGACCATTCTTTTGCTGCGAATTCCGAGCTTCACAAATGCGTTGCTGCACTTTACCGCCATCTGGGCGTTCTGCCGATTTTACTACTTTGCGTTTTACGTGATTCAAAACTATGTTGATCCGCAATACCGATTTTCGGGCCTCTTGGCATTTATACAGTACCTGTCGAGTCGTTCACGAAATGTAGCCCTCAACGACTGCCGAACTGAACCTAAAACAAATGCGTTAGAAAAATAATTAGATGCCTTGAACGTCGTCAACTCTAGGACACCTTGCTTTTCGTGTTCGTGCTCAGTGCTTGAAAGTGGCTGCGAATTTTTGCGATCAACTGAGGATTCGTCATTTTGTCCGCTGCCTCGATTCCGACGAGGTGCTGTCGCAGAGCTTTATTGGTAATCCGCCTATCTAATTCTCCCTTCGCTTCTCCTGGGCCCAAGATCACAATTGAATTCGCATGCTCCAATCGACGAATGACTTCGTCGTAGAATTGATTCAAGTGATTCGTCAGTTTGCGATCGCGTCGATCGCCCGCTGCTGCGTCATGCGGACCCGAAGGCGAACTGGACCCGGAGCCACCGGATTCGCGAACGTGTTTTTCAACTTCGGAATCCACCTCTTCCACTTCTGCGGAGTCGTCCAAAAGGCGGACCACTATCGCTTTGCGATGATCGATCCAAACGCCGATGTTTACTGTCATGTTCATCTTCCCAAAAAGTCTCGCGTCGCGGTTCTGTTTCATAATCTTCTTGAGGATGCATATAGCGTGCCATGGTTCGGCAGCCAAAAAGAACAAGCGAAACACGTTTTCGCGTGCGCGGCATCGCGTACCAGGAATATCTTTGTGACGAAACCGCACACGCCCTCGCGACTGTGCAACGGAAGGATTAGAACACGAATCCTCAGTGGCTAAGCTGATTGATCATGAGTACCAGCACTGACCTACCACTCGGATCCGTATGAGTCCACTTAACCGTAAAGTCAAGCAATCGGCCCGCTTCGTTAGCCACTCGGATGGTCGTTCGCAACACGACAAAATTGAACGACCCAAGCATGCGACTAGGCGAGTTTACGGCCATTCGCATTCACGACGTGGCATTGCGAGACGATTTGCTCAGATGCGAGTTGCTGGTCTGGGTGCCATCGCATCTCTGATGGCAGTCCTTGGACCTGGTATGTTGGCCGGCCTCTCGGACGACGACCCTGCTGGCATTACAACGTATTCGATGCTCGGTTCCCAGCATGGCTACCGTTTCCTTTGGATCATTCCTGCGTCCACGATTCTGCTTGTTTACTTCCATCTGCTTGCGGTGCGAGTGGGGGCGGCTAGCGGTAAAGGGTTCGTAGGTATCATCCGCGAGCGGTGGGGTGCCCGCGTGGGTTACGTCGCCGTCATCGGCTTGTTGTTAGCGAACTTTGGAACGATATGCGCGGAGTATGCGGGAATTTCTGCGGCGGCGTCCTTGATTGGAATTCCTTCTTGGATTAGCACGCCTATTGCCGGTGTATTGATCTGCGTGATTGTTGTGCTTGGGTCATTTCATCGCGTGGAGGTGATTTTGCTTGTCATCTCGTCAACCCTTGCACTGTATGTTGTCGATGGCATATTGGCGCGTCCCGATTGGTCACTAGTTTTGAGCAATTCTGTTGTTCCGAATCTGCCAGTGGATCAATTAGGCTGGATCGCCATTACCGCCACGCTGGGAACAACCTTAGCGCCTTGGGGGCTGGCCTTCCTTCAGTCGTACGCGGTCGACAAGAAAATCACTGTCGCGGAACTCCGGTGGGAGCAAGTGGACGTCATTGTTGGCTCACTCCTAACAGGTATTATCGGCTTGTCGATCGCCGTTGCGTGTGCGGCGACATTGCACCCCGCAGGAATCACGATTGAAGACGCACGTGACGCGGCCATCGCACTTCGTCCATTGGCAGGATCATTTGCAACCGTGCTATTCGGTGTTGGACTCTTGGGCGCTTCACTATTGGCGGCGGCAATTGTACCGTTGGCCACTTCTTACTCGATTGCCGAAGGTATCGGTGCACCCGCGTCGCTGGACCTTGATTCGCACCGTTTTCAGTTCTTCTACGCAGCCTTCATTGGTCTGACCGCAGCAGCGGTTAGCGTGGTCTCACTTCCTGGCTTGCCGTTGATACCGCTGATATACTCGAGTCAAGTTGTTAACGCTGTGTTGCTCCCGTTTCATGTGATCGCGTTGCAGTTACTGGCCAATGATCCGCGGGTTGCGGGTACGGCGAGGATCGGCAAATTTGCGCAAGTTTTCGGCTGGGTGGCGATCGCTTTGATTATTGCGTGCGTCGCATCGCTTGGGGTCAGTTGGATTAGGGATGTCAAATAAACTGTTTCCGTGCTCCCGTGGACCGTGAGGCGATGCTTCTTGATGGGCGATGTTGTTGATTCCGGCAAAAACATTTGATTGCATGAAATTTTGGATCGAACAGTGCTGCTCACAAGCCACCACTAAGATGAATTCGATTTTTCTATGAATGTCGCGTTAAATTTATCGGCCCCAACCGCGCCAGTCTCCGTCGGTGAGATCGAAGTCTCGGTCGTGATGCCATGTCTTAACGAGAGCGATACGATTGCAATTTGTGTTGACAAGGCGTTGCGAGCAATGCACGAACACAACATTTCAGGTGAAGTGATCGTGGCTGACAATGGAAGCACGGACGGGTCTCAAGAAATCGCAACGTCGCGAGGCGCACGGCTCGTGGCGGTGGGACGACGGGGATACGGTGCTGCATTGATGGGTGGAATTGCTGCTGCACGAGGACGGTTCGTGATCATGGGTGATGCGGATGACAGTTATGATTTCATGGCTGTCCCTCAATTCGTTGACCGGCTGCGACAAGGCGCAGATTTGGTTCAAGGATGTCGCATGCCGCGTGGTGGTGGCACCGTATTGCCTGGTGCGATGCCGATTTTGCATCGTTGGATTGGGAATCCGATTTTGTCTTGGTTGGTGCGAACCATGTTTCGAATCCCGATCAATGATGTGTATTGTGGATTGCGAGGCTTCCGAAAATCGTTCTACAACAGCCTGGATGTTCGAAGTCCAGGAATGGAATTCGCGACGGAAATGATCATCCGAGCGGGGTTGAGCGGTGGGCGACTAAATGAAGTTCCGATCACGCTTCACCCTGATGGCCGACAGCAACATGGTCCTCACTTGCGTACATTCCGAGACGGCTGGAGAACACTGCGTTTGTTCATGATCTATAGTCCCCGATGGACTTTCTTTATTCCAGGATTGGCGATGATTGGATTGGGACTCCTCGGTTATTTGCTCGCGATGCCTCAAGCCAGAATTGCTGGAGTTGCCTTTGACGTTCATACATTATTAGTGGCAAGTTTAATGATTTTGCTGGGCTATCAAGCAGTGATGTTTGCAGTGTTGGCCCGTGTTTTTGCTTCGCGCGAGAGGATGATTCCGCCTGCGCCAAGACTGGAGCGGCTGTCGGTCGAGATAGCGCTGATTGCGGGGGTCGGACTGGGAATCGTCGGGTTTGGATTGATCGTCGCGGTCGTCGCCATGTGGTACCGTGTCGGCTTTGGCCCGCTCGATTATCCGACGACGATGCGGTGGATCATTCCAGGCGTAACCATGATTGCCGCCGGCTTTCAAACCATTTTGGCGGCACTTTTTGTTGGTGTCTTGAAGATGCACCGGGGGGCTGAGACGATCAATGAGCTTGCTCGAAATAAGGATTCGTGATGGATACTGATTTGCCGGCATTGGCTTCCAATACAGCGTCTGCGTCACAGCCGGCGTCTTTTCCGACTAGCATCATGCCCGGTGGGTCAACGATTCATCACTGCACGCAAAGTATTTTGTCCTGTGATCCGGCGTGGGAAGCTGCGTATGAACGGTTCGAGACACCTGAGCAAGAAATAGAAAAATTCATTGCCAGGTTGACTGAACTGGGGCTGGCTCGCTTTCCTCTTGAGAGCCGAGTTGTTGAGATATGTTGTGGACGCGGTAATGGCTTGGTCGCGTTTGATCGGCTTGGTTTTTCGAATGTCGAAGGTGTGGATTTATCAGAGCCTTTGCTACGTAAATATGCTGGCAAGGCCGTGCCACTCTACGTCGCGGATTGTCGTGAGCTTCCTTTTGCAGATCAATCGAAGGACTTGGTTGTGGTTCAGGGTGGGTTGCATCATTTGCCTGAATTACCAATCGATGTTCAGCGAACGGCGAATGAAGTCAAGCGAGTGCTGAGGCCCAACGGCTGCTTCGCGATTGTCGAGCCATATCCGACGCGGTGCTTAGCAATGATTCATAAGGTTTCAGAAATTAGGTTAGTGCAACGATTAGTTCCAAAAATCGGGGCGCTGGCGTCGATGATTGACTTGGAGCGAGAGACTTATGAGCATTGGTTGTCGGTTGCACCCTCGATTCGTGAACAAATGAAGGCTACGTTCGTGCCAGTATTAGACCGAGTCACGTGGACGAAGTGGCATTTTGTGGGGCGGGTGCCGTCAATGTCTACGTCACTCAGGGTGCAAGCCGGCTGATTGACCAATGCGATTGTTCACGCCGATAGACGATTCGATCATGGAGTCGGTTGTCACGACCTTGCCAAAATTCAATCTCGTCAGGCGTTACGGCGTATCCGCCCCAATTATCGGGGCAGGGAATTTCCTTGCCTGCATAAATCGTTTCAAAGTGACTTAGCGATTGCTCCAGTGTGCTGCGGTCCTTGACTATAGACGACTGATTGCTGACCCATGCCCCCAATTGACTGCCGCGGGGGCGTGAATGAAAGTATTCAATGGAGACTTTTCGGGAAGTTTTTGCAACTTGGCCACAGATTCGAACCTGCCGTTCAAGATGTGGCCAAAGCAGGCACAGGGCGACCGATGGATTGGATTCCATTTGCATCGCCTTCGCAGACTGATAATTGCTGAAAAACATGAAACGACCAGAATCGAGCCCCTTGAGGAGGACAATTCGACTGGTGACCTTGCCATTGGATCCGACCGTCGACAGGGTCATGGCATTGAGTTCCAGCCAACTTGGAACTTCGGTGCTTTTCGCCTCGTCGAACCACCCTTGGAATTGATCAAATGGGTTGGCGTGAACCTCGTGTTCGTGAAGGCCACTAAGCTTGTACGATTTTCGCATTTGATCGAGTGACATCAACGTCTCGGTTTGGTTTGGCGCAATAATTGCCGGGTAAGGTTGCGCGGTGGTCGCCTGTCACGTTGACAGAGCAAACCGCCTTGATTTTAGAACTTTGAGTTAGAAAGCAATGACATTCTCGCTTGCTGGCAATCTTTTGGTCGCCTCTACGCTCGTGACGGACTCTGTGTTCGCTCGCGGTGTCTGTCTGACGATGCAGCATGACGAGAACGGCGCGATTGCCGTAATGCTAAATCGCCCCATTTTTCCGCCGCCTGCAGAATTGATCAAACTGATCACTGGCGAAATGGACGACGAACCGCAGCCGTCAATGTCTACGGCTCAAGCTTCGCGTTTGGATAAAAGCGATACAGAATTGCTACCGACTGCTCCGATGCCGGGAATGTCCCCGGCGAATTTCATTCATTTTGGTGGGCCGCTTTCGGGGCCAGTCTTGGCAATCCATGGTTCGCTGACATTGGCGGAGGCTCAAACGGGTAGCGGTATCTACGTTGCCGCCCAAAAAGAGCATTTAGAGCAGCTTGTCAGGGAGAAAACCAGCAATTATCGACTTATCATCGGCCACGCAGGCTGGGGGGCAGGTCAACTGGAAGCCGAAATCGATGCAGGAATTTGGCATGTTTTATCCGCAACCGCGGAGTTGGTTTTCGGTGCAGATACGGATCTTTGGCCGATTTTGATCCGACGAGCTACGGGGGCGTCACTGTCACGTTGGGTCGGTGCCCCTGACAATCCAATCGCGATGGGCCTAAACTAACGACCGTTCGATCAATTAGTGGGATAGGCTTCCAGCCTGTCGCATTGAAAATGACAGGCTGGAAGCCTATCCCACTTCAAAACCCCGTACCATCGATGGGAATTCTTTCCGATGGTTTCCTCACGCTCGTAGAACGACGGTCCATTGAAACCCAAATCTGAAGAAGAACCGAAACGATTTCACATTCAGCGTCGACGGCTCGGTGAGATCAAGTACATGCGTCCCGAGGGCGACTTTGGGTTTATCGACGCAGAGGATTTCCGCGAAGATGTCTTCTTTCACAAGTCAGCTTGGCAAGGCGAGGTCAACGGTCGACGGCGCGAGCCAGAGATCGGTGTTTATGTTGAGTTTGAAATCGATGAAGAATATCGCGAGAAGGAAAAAAAACTGCGAGCTTCGGTGGTGCGGTTAACCGGCCGTCCGATGGGCCGAAAATTATCAGGTCGCGATATTCCACATCTCGTTAATAAGCACCATCCAAAAGCAAGGCAGAAGCGGCCCACATGGCGCGGTGGTGACGGCCCCTTACCACCGCCGCCTCCGTCTGCGGATTACCCCACGACAGATTCACCGGCTACCTGACTTCAAGTGGTTTGCCGCTCTGGAAAATGACCGCGTGGCGGCCTCGGCCCAAGGTACTGGTAGTAAGTGCATTGAATGCGTCCGTTATAAAGCTTACGACGGCGATCTGCTTCCTTTTGAATGAGCGATTCGAACTGCGGAAAGCTTGTGATCAGAAACAGCGACCAACTGGGCAAATGCTTCATGACCCCCGGAATCCCCAAGTACAGATCACGTACGATGTCTTCGTCTTCTAACCGTTCTCCATACGGTGGATTGGTGACGATGCAACCATACTCAACACCACTGTCCAGTTCAAAAAAATCTCGATGCTCAAATTGGATTTGGTTTTTGACACCTGCACTGTCAGCATGAAAGCGAGCCAATTCCAAAACTTTCGCATCGCGATCACTGCCGATGATTTGCAGTTGTCGATCGTGCCGGATCAAGTCGCGTGCCTCTTGCTTGGCGTCTGACCACGTCGACGAGGGAACGCTCGACCAATCCCCACATGCGAATTCGCGATTCAAGCCTGGAGCGATATTCATTCCGATCATTGCCGCCTCAATCGGGATGGTGCCAGAGCCACAAAAAGGATCAACCAGTAGGCGGTCTGGATGCCAAACGCTCAGATCGACGAGCGCGGCTGCCAACGTTTCCTTTAATGGTGCCTCTGCATTAAGTTTGCGATAGCCGCGCTTATGGAGACTCGGTCCTGTGGTATCCAGCGTGATGGTTGCGACGTCGTTTAGCAGTGCGATTTCGATGGGGTACATGGCACCCGATTCGGGCAAATTGGTCGCGCCATGGGTTCTAAGCAAACTTTCAACGATTGCTTTTTTAACCGAGCGCTGCACCGCAGGGATGCTTGTGAGTATCGAGAGCCGAGACTTTCCGTTGACGGGAAACTGTGCGTCTGCTGGCAACAGCTCCGACCAATCAAACTCTTTCACGGTATCGAACAAAGCACCAAAATCAGGCGCAGGGAACTTTAGTACTTCGATCAATACTCGGTCCGCCGTGCGTAGCCAGAGATTAGCACGACAGACGGCCGACCAGTCACCACTGAAGCAAACACGCCCCGGTTGATCAACCTGAGCAGGGTATCCCAACGCGAGCAGTTCGCGTTTCAAAAGGGCTTCTAAGCCGAATGCACAGGCGGCAGTGAGTTTCAAGGGATAATTCTGTTAAGAGTTGAACGTTAAGGCGAGCGACAGTCTGGAATCTACCTTCCAAAAGATCCCTGGCAGAGCCCTCGATTTACCACACATCCTTTTTATCGCTGTAGGGACGGCCATTTCTGGCCACCCCCCGCACAGATCTGTACGTGCGGAACGACCGCATACTGCACGTCTTCCAAATAGCTTTAAGGATTTGTCTTCAGAAAACGGCGAAATCATTGGTCATTGAGGTGATTTGACTCTCTAAGCCGTTGTTCGATCGCGCGATGCAGTGGTGGATTTTGGATCGAACCTTTTGAACCTGACACACTTGGCAAACGGCAAAGAACGGACGAGTTTCTAGCTTTCGGCAGAACGCACAATACTACCAAGCTGATCGGCTACTCACTCGAAGCTTGAATGACAATTTCGTGGTCGAACGAAATTGTCTGCGGGCGAACAGAAATCGAATCGACAGAGATGCCGTTTGGCAATGACGCCAAACTACTCAGAACGGATGTGCCAAATTCACGCATGTTGCGGGCGATTCGCAAGGTGGCGCAATGCTCATCAAGCTGAAAAACTCGATAAAGATCGAATTGTTCAGTGCTATCTCGCATTTCAAAGAGTTGAGCAATCGATAGGTGGAACGTTTGAAAGAAATCGCCAGTGGTCGATTTGACTTCTACTTTTGTGTCAACATCCCCAATATTCTTTGTTCGAAAGTCAAAAGGCGATATAGCGTTTTCCGCCGCAACCCACTCGTATTCGGCTAGGGCTTCTGACTCTACCAGTCGAGAAAAGTAAATGTCGACAATCTCTTCCCCCAGCCGGCCGACTTCCTCGGCGCGTTGCCGCGCGCGTTCGAGAGCCGCACGCGTCAGAGTTCGCCCAGTGGTTCGGCGAAGTAAACTTGTCGTTCCATCAATGCCTCCAAACGCTGCATCTTCAATCGCCGTATCGAGTAGAAGTTCAAATACGGGATGTGATTCGGGCGTTCCAGATGCAACTGCGATCAAGTGCAACTCGGCCATCGAGATGGCCCGCATGCTGCTATTGCCTGAATCTCGAATCCCAGCGTGTAACCGTTCGTCATCTTCAACATTTACGCTGACGAACACTATTTTCGCGGCTGTGGGATACAATTCACCGTCGAAATCAATGATCGCGAAATCGCCAGCAGTTAAGACATTGAACCGCTCCGGCGATTCGTCAGGATTGTTGATGTACTCGCCATTCAAACGCCAGTTTTTATAAGAATCGCCCTTGATAATCTTTCGTTGAAGATTCCATGACCGCGCGTACCCGGGGCCATACAGGTACAAGTCCAAAGGCATCCTTCCGGCCCGTCCAGGATCGGTACTCGAAAGCGTTGGATAAAGTTCATCAATGAATACATCAGCATTCAGATTAATGGACTTTTGATTGCTTAGGCTATTGTCGAACTGCCATTTGAAGACCGTCAGGTCCGATGCAGTAAGCCGTTTGATTGCAATTTTTCCCATCAACTAACTCTTCCCAGGAGGACTGTCATCATCATTTCCGCAATCGCTTTCGCCATCAACGGGGGAACCGCATTGCCGATTTGCCGATACGCCGAATTCATAGAGCCACAGAATAGAAATCCATCGGGAAAAGACTGTAATCTCGCAGCTTCGCGGACAGAAATCGTTCTCGCTTGCTCACTGTCGTAATGAATGTGCGAATACGTGTCCTTCCCGATATGTGCGAGCAATGTCCGAGAAGGAAGATCGGCCTCCATCTTTCGCCATTTATTCGGGAACTTCGTAGCGTCATAAGGCGGAACAATCGATTTTTTAATTTCTAGGTACTCGCGCGAGCCTGCACTCGGACGCTCACCGTTTTCTTCGAGTTCCTTCAAGCGTTGAGAGAATAGCCGATTCGCATGTTGATGGGCCTGTGGGTATTGATCGCCTGGTTTCATCACGCGAAAAATCTGAAAATCTCTTGGTAGATAACGAGTCACGTGCTCGCGAATCCCTTCGTTGCTTTCAAATCCGGGCCAATTTCTCATTAGTGTCGCGTATTCATTTAGTCTGCCACGCGAATAGGGCGTAAGTGTGTCGAGACGCTGCGCCATCTTTTTCACTTTGCCTTCTAGATGCAAAGTTATTGGCGGAAGGTCTTTGAGTGCTTCCTTTGCAGTTATTGCTCTAGGTAAATCCTCAGTTGCCTCAATTGGTGGTAGGTAATGGCAATCGTCAATGTTAAACAACTTCAGCTTGTGCGCATCACGGAGAGACTTCAACGCCACGTCACGTGAGCCTTTGTAACCGACGGGTAAATCAACGTGATGCGAAGGAACGGGAAACCGAACCTCCGCACAAAGCTCTTTACGGTAAGCGACTAGAAACATACGTTCCCTCATTTGAGGGACGCCGTAAAATGCGGAATTCAAAAGCGTGTAGTTTGCTACGTACCCCAAGCCATAAAGTACTTCGCACACTTCTTCTGCGATGTTGTGACCACCATAATTCATCATGTCAGGTACGTTTTCGATGAGTAAAGCAAGTGGCTTTAAATCCTTGACGTATGCCAAATATCGAAGATAGAGATTGCCGCGAGCGTCCTGCTTGAAAGCAGTAGGATGGTCATCAATTTCGCGGAGTTTGGCTCTTCCAACTCTCGCAAAAGCTTGGCACGGCGGACCGCCGATTATTACATCCACAGCATTGGATACAATTGATCCGAGTGAATATTCCGAAACGATGTCCTTAGGTTCCACTTCAGTAATGTCATAGGACTTCGAATGATGTTCTGCGTTCTCGCCAAAAAAATTTCTCGCGTGAGAACGGGCAGCAATCGCATCCAATTCAATCGATGCCGAAATCTGAAATCCAGCGCTGTGAAATCCAAGCGACAGCCCTCCACATCCAGCAAACAAATCGAAAGTACGGATCGGTTTCCCGTTTTGTAATCGCTTGATCTTTAACGAAATAGGGTCCGCTTTCGCTTTGCGCTGTAGAGTCGTCATTTGGCTCGCCTCGTGCTTGCTTCGTTTTCCGTCGAATTTTGTTTAAAGAGTGGCGTTCTTGACGTTATATATTGTTCGACCGCTTCTCGAACGACCCACGCTATTGTCACTTTCTTTTGGTCCGCAAGCCGATGAAGTTCTTCGTAGTCAACAGGGTCAATACTTACGGAAGTGCGAACGCATTTTGGTTTTTTGGCCACATGAAACTCCTAATACACCACTTTACATCACTGTGGTGTATGTTTGCAATAGGGTAACTTCAATCTTTAGCGCGGTAGTGCCAAGGCGGAACCGATGAACTCGCGAGAATTGATCACCTCGATGACCGACCAAGGTTTGTGGTTTGTGGGCCAGCCCCGGCGGCAAGCCAGCATGGGGGCGAAGCAACTTGAAGTTGCGTTGTACAAAGAGGGGAGCGTCAGGGGGCAAGGCTGCTGAGCACTGACGATCAGCAAAAAAAATTGTCCAAAGTGAAATATTTTTTGCTTTTCCCGGATATTTCTCAAGCACGCTGGTCGAGAGTGTCGATCGAACCTTCAGCAGGGGGCTGTTGCAAATCGTTTCGGCTGCGCCGAGTCCAAAAAGACCTTCCGATGTTCCTCTGCTATCAACAACCTCAACGAAACTCTTTCCTAAAGAAGCTTCCTTACTCACTAGCGGTTGCTTGCCTTTTGCCAGCATTGCTTAGTGGCTGCGTGGCGCTGGGAATTCCCAGCGTTCGATACCACGATCCTGAGGATCGTGGTGGATTGCTGGGGCCTCAGCGACCGGCGAATCCGGCGAAGGTTGCAGAAGCGTCTGGGGGGCAAGTTATCGTTGCAGGCAGTGACGCTCCTGCTTCATGCTTAGGCTGTAATGACCTGGGTGGTGAGGGCGGTTGCGAAGGTGACGAGCCCAAGAAACCGCCCGAAGTCCCATGGCCACGGTTTCATCCGTTGCCCACGCGTCCTGTGTTTTCCAGCTCGCAGCTTTGAGCCAGTCGAGTAAAATCAATCACGACTTGCCGGTCCGTTAATCGTGGATTGACGTGTGGCCGAGCCTGCAGCAAGCGAGCTTGCGCTTCGGCAGGCGACAAGCCACGATGCTTCACTAGCCAGCAAAGCGCGACGGTGGCGCTTCGCGCGCGGCCAGCTTTACAATGGATGTAGACTTTGTGCCCTTGCTCGACATAGGACTGGATGAATTCAACGGCATTCGTCACGTCGCGAAGACGTGGATGCGTAAAATCTGTTGTCGGTATTCGCAGTTGTTCGATTCCCAATCGGTTGTACTCCGAGACCGGACCAACATACTCTTCGCATGTATTAACGACGGCGCGGACGCCTTGATTGTAAAGCGGTTCAGCGTCACGTTTGAACGGATAAGCACCGACAATCACATTCGAATCGATGTCGTCCCACCAGTGGCGAGTCTTGAGGATTCGCCCTAGCAGGTAGCTCCATGATAAAGTGGGATAGAAAACAACCGACGCAAAGACTCGTTGGCGAAGCGCGGTCGGAATTGCATTGGATACATCGTTTATGCTCGCATCGTTTAGAATCACTACCGAGTTCCTTGGTTGGCTGGCTCTGGATGCAGCATACGATCGAGCGCTTTGAAGGCGACCGGCGGCGGGGTTTGCTGATCTTTAAATTGCTCCCACCAATGTGTCAGCACATCCAGCGTCTCGCCGTCTGTCTTTAGCCGCCACGCCTTAGCTGCTGTTGCAAACATCAAGCCCAGCATGTCCGCCGGAGTCGAGATCAGCTCCAGATACGAAGCGGCTTCAAGGGTTATTGCCAGCGTTGCCAGCGCTGCAACTCGTGGCAACCTCGCGGGTGCGACCAATGGATCGCCGCGAGAATCTTCGGGCCCGGCAGACAACGCCTCGATCAATCCAACCTGTGCGACTAACCAAGTCACACGCAGGACTTCGGGAATCTCGGGAATCGGATTGGTTAGCACCGCTTCGATCCAAATCCGGGATGCTGACGCGTCGATTCCTCCGTCGCCTCCACGATAGGGTGAAACCAATTGCGCAGCGATATTTTTAGGCAAAAACGAAGGATGAGTCAGCTTCCCGATTCGCTTTAACAGCCCGGCCCCATAGCCGTCCCAATGTTCTCGGATCGGACGCGCACGCAGCGCCAATTGTTCGGCAAGTTTCGGATATCGCTCGTTGTGGACCATGCGAATGTCAGCGATCTGTGAAGCGATAGCGCTCGCGGTTGCATCGGTCGAAAGCGAGCTGCATCCCGCCGCGATCAGTGAGTTTGAACATGCTTCAACATCGGATTCACCGGCAGCAACTGCGGTCATAAGTCGTTGCCAAAAGATTGCAAAGTCAATATCCGCAGCGGCAAGGCGGCTGTTCAGCTCAGCCATCGGTACGGCGATGCCGCGTTCAATCGACTCGTCGACACTTCGGATTCCACCAGCGAAGCAGCATGCAGCGTGAATCGGTGTCAAACGTTCGCCGGTGATCCAACGCAACCGTGTCATTGCGTTTCGCCCATCTGTCGTCGGATCCAAAGTTCTAATTCATCGAAGTCAACCGGTGGCAACTTCGACAAATCGGGTCTGAGGGTTGTGGCATCTCGCATATAGGTATGAAGAATTTCATGCTGCGGCTTGACCGTATTCCAGTGAATAAGAATACGAATGCAACGTGGTAGCGATCCAGGTACCGAAACTTCGTAGCCGCACAATAGAGGCACGTCGATCCAGCCCAACTGCCGCGCGGCTAAGGCAGGGAACTCAGCGGTAATATCCTGCGTGACTGTAAAAATGGCACTGGCCACATCCGTCGAATCGATATTGTTTCGACGGATCAGCAACGCAAGTAACTGGCGGGTCGCGGTTAATATTTCGTCACGAGTGTCGCTGGCAACCGTGGTCGCCCCACGGACACCGCGACAAACAGGAGTCGCGTTTGGCGGCATGGTTTGTACGCGAGGAGCGGAGGTCATAGAAGTCATAGCGAGATCACTATAGACGAACCCGTTTGATCTGCGATACTCGGGATTGAATATCTCACGAGAGTTCCCAATTGGGTCGTATTTTTTGTGCCAAGGAAGCAAAGATGGATCAGCAGCGGACAAAGTACCAAGATAAGATCATCAAGAACTATTACCGAAACCAGGATTCGATCGCGCTCACGAAGGCGATGGAACAGGTAACGGAGTTGTATTTGACGGAAGGCAAGAAACGAGCCCAAACGTGGGTGCGGTTGCTCTCCAATCTCGAAAAAATCGGTTTGCCCGCAGATCAGATCAAGCACTTGCAAGAACAAGACGACCCCGCGCTAATCGCGGAAGTCTTAAAGAAATTTGTTTAACCCCCAGGCTGGTCTGACGATTTTCCTGAAGATTGGGTAATTTAGGTAGTATTGGCCTAAAAAACGGTTGAGCACCTCCGTGACTGTCCTCGCTCCGTTCTAAATGAGAGCATCGAAGGGACGAACACTCGCCAGCGGGTTATTAGCCTGTCCTCCTTTCGAGTTGGATCGAGTTGCGCATCGCCTGAGCTCCGTCGTGATTTGCAAACTGTCACCAGGGAGTGGTTCTCGCCCAACAATCATTCGGCGTGAAATCCCAGCCGCTTGAAAACCTATACGTTGCCGAGACCGAATCCTGTGTATGACCCCAGGAAAGCTGGACTTGTCGATTAAAGTCGTTTTCAGTGTCGTACTCGTACTCGTACTCAGTCCGCACGACGGTACTCGTACTCGAATCGTTTCCGTCGAGTACGAGTACCGTGTTGCTGAGTACGAATAGGAAGAATTCCGAATCGTCGACCGCCACCACAAGTTCAGAATAAAACGTAACCCTTGCGAACGTTCATCGATATTGTGGTGGCGTGCCGTTAGAACGACATGGTCAAGCACAAATTTATCAGAGCAGCGCTCAATGACAGCCAATCACGATCCTCACGATGAGACGTTAGATTTTGGCGATGTCACGATTCCGCCCGTGGACAATGTTGACGGTGGGGCTAACCACGACGATGACGCGACGCTACCAGGTCCAACGACCGGTGAATTTGAAACACTGCCGCCTGATCCTACAGCGCCGCTTGCGTCTGCTGTCGGCACAAGGGTTCGGTACTTCGGTGATTATGAGCTGTTGACGGAGATCGCTCGTGGCGGCATGGGCGTTGTTTATCGAGCTAGGCAGAACAAGCTCAACCGCATCGTTGCTCTCAAGATGATCCTCGCGGGCCAGTTCGCTTCGCAAGTAGAGGTTCAGCGTTTTCACACCGAAGCCGCAGCAGCGGCGCAGCTTGATCATCCCGGCATCGTTCCGGTTTATGAAGTCGGTGAGCATCAAGGGCAACACTTCTTCTCGATGGGTTTCGTGGAAGGCTCCAGTCTTGCGGCGCGTATTACCTCTGGTCCCTTGCCACCTCGCGAGGCGGCCGGTCTTTTGAAGTTGATTGCTGAGGCGATTGCGTATGCTCATAGCAAAGGAGTGATTCACCGTGACTTGAAGCCTGCCAACGTTTTGCTTGACAAGCAGGGCACACCGAAAGTCACGGACTTTGGTCTGGCCAAGAACATGGAAAGCGAGAGTGGACTGACTCGCACCGGGTCGGTGATGGGGACGCCAGGTTACATGCCACCGGAGCAGGCCGGTGGTGCGAACGAACAAGTCGGCCCCCGATCGGACGTGTATTCACTGGGCGCCATGCTTTACTGTCTATTGACCGGTCGTCCGCCCTTTCAGTCTGCGAATCCTCTGGACACGCTGCTGCAGGTAATGACGACGGAGCCCGTGCCGCCACGGCAGCTCAATCCCCAGATACCCAAAGATTTGGAAACGATCTGCGTTAAGTGTTTACAAAAGGACCCATCGCGTCGCTACGAATCGGCATCAGCATTAGCGGATGATCTTGGGCGTTATCATCGCGGCGAACCGATTCACGCCCGCTCGATCAGCCGCAGCGAACGCACCTGGCGCTGGTGCAAACGCAACCCTGTGGTGGCGAGTCTGCTTGCTGTGTCGGTGACACTGCTGCTGGTGTCTTTGGTCTCTCTGAAAGCCGAGGCGAACCAACGTAAGGCAGCACTGGCTCTAGCCGCAAAAGCACAAGCAGCAGAGTCCAAAGCTCTTACGCAAGAATCGTTGGCGAATGAGAACTTAGCAAAACAGGTCCAGCAAGGCAAAGAAGCGTCGGCGGCTTTGTTCAGTTATGGCCTCGCCGAATACGATGCGGCACATTTTGTGAACAGCGCGACCATCCTCACACGTGCCTGGAAACTTTGAGCCGATGACGATCCTATAAAGGGGCCGTACGCTCGCGTCATGGTCGATAAGTTGGTTCGTGGAGGTCGGTCGTGGATAAACCTGCCGCATGAGGGACCTGTCACGTCCGTCGCCTTTAGCCCCGACGGCTCACGAGTGGCAACCACTTCACATGACAATACGGCACGGCTGTGGGATGCGCAGACAGGGGCAACGTTTGGCGAGCCGATGCGACATGAAAGCATGGTTTTTTCCGTGGCCTTTAGCCCTGATGGCTCACGAGTGGCAACCGCTTCGTGGGACAAGACCGCACGGCTGTGGGATGCGCAGACGGGTACTCCGCTAGGCGAGCCGATGCGACATGAAGCCAATGTCAGTTCCGTGGCTTTTAGCCCCGACGGCTCACGCGTGGCAACCGCTTCGGGAGACAAAACAGCACGGCTGTGGGATGCGCAGACAGGGGCGCCGCTTGGCGATCCGATGCGACATGAAGGCATGGTCCTTTTCTTGGTCTTTAGCCCCGACGGCTCACGTGTGGCAACCGCTTCGGATGACAAAACATCACGGCTATGGGATGCGCGGACGGGTGTACCGCTGGGCGATCCGATGCGACATGAAGGCGGTGTCAAATCCGTGGCCTTTAGCCCCGACGGTTCACGTGTGGCAACCGCTTCGGATGACAAGACAGCACGGCTGTGGGATGCGCAGTCGGGTACTCCGCTTGGCGAACCGATGCGACACGAACGCTCTGACGGCAGTGTCTATTCCGTGGCCTTTAGCCCCGACGGCTCACGCGTGGCAACCGCTTCGGAAGACAAGACAGTACGGCTGTGGGATGCGCAGGCGGGTGTACCACTTGGCGAGCCGTCGCGACACGACGTCATTGTCTTTTCCGTCGCCTTTAGCCCCGACGGAACTCTCCTCGCGAGTCATACTGGTCATGGCGTGAATTTTTTTGATGTCGAACAGATCCTACCTAATGACTTGTCTCGATTTATCAATCATTTCACAGACGCGTCCCATTCGTCGCCTCCGTGGGATGCAGAGTTTGGACGCAAGCTCATTGCCCTCCAATCCAGACGAAGTTTACGTTATCGCCAGTCCACTGCGATCAAAGCGGTCCAAGACAAACATTGGATCGTGGCAAACTTTCACCTCCCCTGGTTGATCGAGCAGGAACCCAATAATCCTCGCTGGCAAGCATTACTTGAAGAAACCAACGCTGCTCAAATGAATGCAGCTCCGACCGTCGATGCTGTTGTGCCAGACCAGCCTGAAGAGTCGATCGAACAGACGAAACAATAACAGGTAAAGTAAGTGACGTGAGGATCATCGCTGTTAAAGACGCTGCCGCTTTCTTGATTGAGATCGACAAACAAAACACCGTGATCGTGACGATCCCGCCAGTCGTTTACGCAGCGATCACGTCGGCAGGCACCGTTCTCAGTGCTGAGTCGCTCCTGGGAAAAACAGTTCACGCCACAGGCAAAACGGAACCTTACACAGGCCGCAACGAAGCCTGGAAAAAGATGCAGCAACTGACAATCGAAACCCCCGAGGCATTGCAGGTATTGAAGTAGTGAAAGATAATTTTCAACCTACCACGCACTCACGAGACGCCCCGTGAACAAATACATACGGTGATTTGCAATGGTTCTTGCGTTGAATCAGAATTTGAATAGCAGATATTTTTTGGGAAAGTAACCACGAAATACACGAAGCACCCGAAAGGGAGGGTGAGAGGGAAGGAGTGACGGGCACAATTACCAACATTTCATTCCGAAGACAGTCAGCTTTCTGATTCTTCTTTTCGTGTCGTTCGTGTATTTCGTGGTAAAAAAACTCATTGCACAACCCTTTCATAGTTGATCTGACTGGCGACAGTTCAATCCCGCTTTCGCATCGACTTATTCTCGGGGCAATCGGGTACAATGTTAAAGAAATGTTAGCAAGAACCTGTGGTTTTGGAAGCAAACGCAATGACTAACTTCGAACGAATTACGATCGACCCGACCAAGATGAATGGGCAACCATGCATTCGCGGAATGCGTTTGACCGTCCGGCGCGTGCTGGAAGCCTTGGCAGTTTATCCAGATCGCCGCGATTTGAACCAAGAGTATCCAGAGCTTGGCGTGAAGACTCGAACGCGGGAAGATTTTTTTGCTGGCGCGATTACGCAATGACCCTTTGTAGGCGATGCAAAAAAACGGTTTTACCGGGCATTCCTGCGTCACTGCCGATTTCAAGTGTGAATGCCGATTGCCCGCTGGCCATAATATCGGTATTCTCGAAAGTAGTTTTGTGTCAACACAGTATCACTGTATCACTGAAGGATCATGTGCATGGCAACGGTAATCGAACAACAATTCGCAACCGAACACTGGCTCCAGTGCCAGATCGATAAAGGTATGTTTAGCGATGAAATGGCGGTAACCTATCCGCCCGAGGGTGCAATGCAGAAGTCGGTATTCGTGGAAAAGAAGTCTGTTCGAGGGTCTGCGGGAGATCGAGGCAAGGTTCGCGTAAAGGTTATCATGCGAGATGGCAAAATGCTTGCCGTATTGCCATCGCCAACACAAGACATTGTGTACGTGCAAGCCGGGGATATTTCCGAGGAATGATTCTTTCCAATATTGCTATTCACCAAGCCTTAGACGAGAAACGACTATTCATTTCGCCCGAGCCGTTACCTCGTTTTCCATCAGGCGTAGTGACTGACGACTGCCCCTACCAAACTTCGTCAGTGGATTTGCGGCTGGGTGATGAAATATCCTTTTTCAGAGAAGGACTGCCGCTCGATATCAACCTCTCGCGTGGTGGGTTCGCGAAACTATTTGGTCCAACATCGGATAGTGTCAAAATTGTCAACGGCCAACCATTCGTCCTCCGGCCTAATCATTTGGTACTTGGACGCACGTTGGAACGCGTTGAATTACCCATTGTTCCTGATGGAACCTGCTTAGCGGCTCGTGTAGAAGGCAAAAGTTCCTATGCGCGTTGTGGATTGCTGGTCCATTTCACCGCACCGACAATACACTCTGGGTTCGCGGGAACGATAACGCTTGAACTGATTAACCTTGGGCCGTGTAATATCTCGCTCTATCCCGGCGCGCCGATCTGCCAATTGATTGTGGAGGAAGTGCGAGGAACGCCGTTCCGTAACAACAGTCAATTTCACGGTCAATCCAAGCCAGGAGGCGTTCAACAGTAAGTCGCCATCGTCCCAGGGTGCGGCGGTCATAGTCACCAAAAGACAAGGCCAAAGAGACAGATCATATTTACGGGGGCTATCGAACATCAATCGATATCATGGTGGCGAACCGTTGGATCAGCATGGTCAAGCACTATTTTATCAAAGCAGCGTTCAATGACATCCAATCACGATCCTCACGAGGAGACGTTAGATTTTGACGATGTGACGATTCCGCCCGTGGACAAGGTTGCAGGTGGAGACAACCAAGACGATGACGCCACGCTACAAGGTCCAACGACCGGTGAGTTTGAAACACTGCCGCCGGATCGTACAGCGCCCATTGCGTCTGCTGTCGGCACAAGGGTTCGGTACTTCGGTGATTATGAGCTGTTGGCAGAGATCGCTCGCGGCGGTATGGGCGTGGTTTATCGAGCTAGGCAAAACAAGCTTAACCGCATCGTTGCTCTCAAGATGATCCTCGCGGGCCAGTTCGCTTCGGAAGAAGACGTCCAGCGTTTTCACACCGAAGCCGAAGCAGCGGCGCAGCTTGATCACCCCGGCATCGTACCGGTGTATGAAGTCGGTGAGCATCAAGGGCAACACTTCTTCTCGATGGGTTTCGTGGAAGGCACCAGTCTTGCGGCCCGCATTACCTCTGGTCCCTTGCCACCGCGAGAGGCGGCCGGTCTTTTGAAGTTGATCGCCGAGGCGATTGCGTACGCTCATAGCAAAGGGGTGATTCACCGTGACTTGAAGCCTGCCAACGTTTTGCTTGACAAACAGGGCACACCGAAAGTCACGGACTTTGGTCTTGCCAAGAATATGGAAAGCGAGAGTGGACTGACTCGCACCGGGTCAGTGATGGGGACGCCAAGTTACATGCCACCGGAGCAGGCCGGTGGTGCGAACGAGCAAGTCGGTCCCCGTTCGGACGTGTATTCACTGGGTGCCATGCTCTACTGCCTATTGACCGGTCGTCCGCCCTTTCAGTCTGCGAATCCTCTGGACACGTTGCTGCAGGTAATGACGACGGAGCCTGTGCCGCCACGGCAGTTCAATCCGCAGATACCCAAAGATTTGGAAACGATCTACGTTAAATGTTTACAGAAGGACCCATCGCGTCGCTACGAAACGGCATCCGCATTAGCGGCCGACCTTGGGCGTTATCATTGTGGCGAACCGATTCACGCCCGCTCGATCAGCCGCAGCGAACGCACCTGGCGCTGGTGCAAACGCAACCCCGTGGTCGCGAGTCTGCTTGCTGTGTCGGTGACACTTCTACTAATGTCACTGTGGTCCTTGCGAGCGGAATCGCAACAGCGAATGAAAGCTGTCACTCAAACGGCAAAAGCGCAAGCTGCGGAGTCCGCCGCCCGTGAGCAAGAAGTTTTAGCGAAAGAGAACTTAGTAAAGCAGATCGAGCAAGCGAAGGAAGCGTCTACGGCCCTCCTCAGTTACGGCCTCGCCGAATACGAAGCGGCACGCTTTGCGTACAGTACTGCTATCCTCACACGTGCCTGGAAACTTCGAGCCGATGACGATCCTATTAAGGGGCCGTGCGCTCGCGTGATTGTCGATAAGTTGACTCATGGTGGTCGGTTGTGGATTAACCTGCGACATGATCGCAAAGTCACTTCCGCTGCCTTTAGCCCCGACGGCGCACGCGTGGCAACCGCTTCGGAAGACAATACAGCACGACTGTGGGATGCACAGACGGGGGCACAGCTTGGCGAACCGATGCGCCACGAA
>JAYVSE010000378.1:0-19001 GCA_043775635.1 Planctomycetaceae bacterium
GCATGGCTCCGGTATCCAATGATCTTCCAAAATGAGTCCGCGGCGAACGGATGTTCGCCGGGGACAGGCCATGCCATTTGCGTACCATCGACCGAGATAACCCTTGCCAAGTTGCACCTTTGCAGAGCTTGACTCCGTTTTTCTCGGCAATTTCAGTCTAACATTTGCAAGCGACAGTCACAACGATTCATTCGATGCCGGAGCCATGCCTAGAAAACCTCCAGCCCAAGCTTCGGTTAGGTAAGCCGCTTTTTGCCCAAAATCTTCAGAGCGATTGGCCCTTTTTCTGCAATCGGTCATCATGCCGCGCACATCATTTGTCGTTGAACCCCATAAATACGCTTTGCGAATTGCAATCTAAACCGCGAAGTCACGAGGCGACCGAGTGCGAGTCGCGAAGCGACGACAGGCATTGGTATTAGCGTGAAACCAAAACTCGCCTGTCGTCGCTTCGCGACTCGGTGGACCGCTTGTTTATCGCGTTTCCAGGGCGCGAGCCATCCGGTGTCTCAAGCTTCAGAGAGACCGGACGGCTCACGCCGTACCGCTAAAACCGCTTAATTTGCTGAAGAAAAATCCTTCACTGCGTTGGCCCATCTCCCCGGAGTTTCTTTATACCACACATCTATTCTTCGACACCTGTGAGCTTGCTCACAGGTGAAGGAGTTTTGAAGTTAGCCCGCGTGTTTACCCCGGACGCCATTTCTTCACGTGCTCGACGCCAAAGGCGTCGAGCACGTGAGGAAATGGCGTCCGGGGCTGGCGTCTGCTGTCTCTAGCGGGACTAGAAACCCGGTTGTTTGAAATGCATAAGATGGCTATGGTGATTAGAACTCTTTTGGAAACAAACATGCAAAACAGACGCAAATTCATCTCGAGCGGTGCTCTCGCCATCGCAGCGGTCGCTGCTTCTTCCCCAGCGTTGACTCATGCCCAGGAAGCGAGCACCTCTACGGCGATCGCGACGAGGCTTCGCAAGACGCTGAAGCTCAACATGGTTAAAGGTGGCGCGTCGCTCGCCGAAAAATTTGCGATCATTCGCAAGGCTGGTTTCGAAGGTGTCGAACTCGATGCCCCTGGCTTCAACATTGATGATGCGAGGGCAGCGATGAAGTACACGGGGCTGATCATTGATGGCACCGTCAATGCTAACCACTGGCAAGTTCGGCATACGGACCCAGATCCGGCCGTCCGCGCTGCAGCGTTGAAGAGTTGCCAAGATGGACTTCTTGCCACGGCAGCGGTTGGTGCCGATACAATGTTGTTAGTCGCTGGACACGGCAAAGATGGTACACCCGCAGAAGTCTTTGATCGCGCGCTTGAAAACATTCGCCAAGCCATTCCGATCGCCAAAGAAGTTGGGGTCAAGATTGCTATTGAGAACGTTTGGAACCAGTTTTTGTACAACCATGACGGGGATACGAATCAGACTGCTGACGAACTTGCTCGTTTCGTCGATGCATTCGCATCACCCTGGGTGGGCGTTCAATTCGACATCGGAAATCATTGGAAGTACGGTGACCCCGCCGGTTGGATTCGCACCCTTGGCAAGCGGATCATCAAGCTTGATGTAAAGGGCTATTCGCGAGCAAAGAACAGTTGGACACAAATGGCAGCGAGTGACATCGACTGGGCGGAAGTTCGAAAGGCACTCGCCGCCGTCGATTTCAAAGGCTGGGTTGCGGCTGAAATGGAAAGCGGCGATGTTGATTATCTGAAGCGTGTCAGCCAAGAAATGGATGATCTGCTTGTTGTTGGTTGACGACTGCTTTCCTAAATAAAAAATCCGACGTGACGAATGAACGAAGACGAAATCCATCACTCGGATATTGCCTCGCAATCCACGAAGTCCTGCCATGTCAGTGTCATGCCCGCAGAAGTTGTGCAGTGGCTTGAGCCGGTCGCTGGCGGTGTCGTGTTTGATGGTACGTTCGGTGGTGGCGGTCATAGCCTATTGCTTGCTCGCGCTGCGAATGAACGCAGTGGACGCGTCGTCGCTGTTGACCGTGATCCGGCAGCAGAGGAAGCAGGGCGGGCCATTATCGCGGGCCTTCCGATCGAGCTATTTTGCGGCTCGTATCATCAAGTTGATCGAGTGCTGAAGGCAGCAGCCATCGAGGCGTTTGATGGTGTCATCTTGGACCTTGGGTTGTCGAGTGATCAATTGGAAGATCGCAGTCGTGGCTTTAGCTTTAATAGTGACGGGCCATTGGACTTGCGATTCGATCCCACTCGTGGTCGGTCCGCTAAAGAGTTTCTTGCCCAAGCATCCGAGAAAGAGATTGCCGATGCGATTTACCAATTTGGCGAAGAACGTTTCAGTCGACGAATTGCAAAGCAAATCGTATTGCGGAGGCACGAGCGAAAACCAGTAAAAACGGTCGCGGAGTTGGTCGACATTTGCCGGCGATGTGTTCCGCGAAGCAAGGGCCACGACATCCATCCGGCGACACGAACGTTTCAGGCGTTACGAATTATGGTCAACGAAGAATTGTCGATTCTGGAGTCGGTCCTGAAGGTGTTACCAAGTCGGATGCGTCCTGGAGGACGAATCGCAATCATCAGCTTTCACTCGCTTGAAGATCGCATCGTCAAAAATGCGTTTCGCGACGATGAGCGACTTGAACCATTAACACGCAAGCCTCTTCGTCCTAGCGACGAAGAGGTTGCGGTGAATCCGAGAAGCCGCAGTGCAAAAATGCGAGTTGCGGAGATCAAGGGACAGGTGCCGTAGTTACTTGCTGCCTGTACTTCGGCGACTAATACGTTCCGCTGGAACGCTCATGAACATGGTTGCCTCTTCGGCCACCAGTGACGTCTCACCATGTCGAACCTCCGCGCGGAAGCGATGGTCACCGGGGCGATTGGCGTTAGCAATCACCTTCAATCGCACCGTGCTGCCCGGTTCAATTCTCGCGATCGGCGAAAACATCGCTTGGCCTGTCAAGACTTCGCCTGCTTGACCTTCAATCTTGATAGGCTCGATTCCGTCGCTGAACTGTGCCACGATTCGAACATCTTCCGCTGCCTTGCTGCCTCGATTCAGAATGCTAATTTCATAGGCAACATCCGAGTTCACGGGAGCAGGAGCGGCGGGGTCACTGATTGAAAGTACAAGGTCAGCAATCGCCTCAACACGAGTTTCGATCGAAACACTTGCTTGACCAGCAGCGGAGCCAACACAGTTAAATCCAATCACCATATCACCGGTGCGGTCCAACTGAATGTTAACATCGTATTCGCGTACGGCACCTGGCTGCATTGAGTCGATCTTCCAGGCAAGGCGATCACCCTGCACGGCAGCTTCCTGGATGCCCGAAACGTATTTTGCACCGGTCGGCAATCGTAATTCGGCGTTCATCGTTTGGCACACGGCTTTACCGGTGTTCGTGATGAATAAATGATAGGTTGCTTCGGTATTTTGGTATTTTAGTGGAGGTCCTGTCAGCTCTGCTTCGAGGACGGCGGCGGCGATCTGGATCGACTTAGTGGCAACGGTTTTGACCTCGCGATCAGCCGTGGCGCTGCCTCCGATGTTCAGTTCTCCAAGCTCGCGAGCGGTCAGCTCAATTTCAAATTGAGACTCTTTGCCCGCAGGAATGTTGCCAATGTTTTGTGATTGAGGCGATGGCGAATCCGGTGCCAACACGAATACGACGTTGGTCGCATCGCCATCGCCTGGATTCATGACGCGAACTCGATACTTCTCGCTTTGGCCAAAAACAATTTCGTCAGGACCATCGATCACGATGGCCAGCTTGGGCTCGCGAACCGTTACTTTCGCAACATGCTTTTGTGGCACGATGGTCCAGTCTGTCGCGACGTCAAATGTACCGGATCGAACTGCTTTCACGCGAACAAACATGCGTTCCACGACCCCCGCTGGCAACTTATCGATCGTCCACTGCAGTTGCGGTGAACCGCTTTGGTCGACAGCCTTGATCGCTCCCACCGATGCATTTTGACCTTGCACTTCGGCCCACCCAGGTAACGACGAACGAACGATAATGCCCATTGCGTCCATGGCCCCGCGGTTCTCCACTCGAATTTCATACTGCGTCAATTCGCGAATCATGATCTCCGACGGCCCTTCGGTAACGACTCGAATGCCAGGTGCTTCCGATGCCGCAAGTACCTTGTTGGATGGCGATTGTCTCGTTGCTTCTAAGCCAGAAGTCGCTTTGCTCGAGGATTCTGCTTGAGCAGGTTCTGGTTTAGCAGGCTCTGCTTGAGCAGGTTCTGGCTTAACAGGTTCTGGCTTAACAGGTTCTGGTTTAACAGGTTCTGGTTTAACAGGTTCTGGTTTGGCAATTTCTGGTTTTGCAGGCTCTGGCTTGAGAGGAACGGGAGCTTGTTCATGAGTCAATCGATCTCGCAGGATTTGCTCTGACTCAGAGCTCGGTCCCGTCGCTCTCTCATCAGCCGCTATGTCACTTGGAATCGAAGGTGCGGGTGAGGTTGGTACCGGCGGTAGTGCTGCTACCGATGGGGTTGTGGGAGTCGTTGGCACCGACTTACTCGATACAGGCATTGGTTCACCTAGACCGCTGCCGACCGATTTCCAACTCTCTACCAACGATTGTTTTGGTGGCGCGGGTGGCAGACTTGGGATCTCCCCCAACAACTCATTTGCACGATTGGCTTTTGGAAGTATTGGAACAGCGTCGACGGGCTGCATTTCTCGTCGCTGAACGGTCGGTGCCGGGGTTGGTTCCGCTGTCATGAACACCGGTTCCGTAGGGACTTCGGTAAAATCATTGGGCGAATCAACAAAGGACTCGGTGTTGAGCGGATCTACCGGACGACGTCCACTGCGACGGCTGCTGGTGCTGCCAGAGATGTCTGGGGTCGACGGCCTAACTTGCCCTGGCGCTTTTTGTGACAGAGTCTCATCGTACGAGTCCGGCGGTCTCGGAACCGATCGCGACGGTGGCAGGAGCGGTGGCAGCGAAGGGCTCGTCGAGCGGTTCGTCGCTGAAATTGGCTTTGAGGGAGTTGACGTTGGCGTTGCTGGACGACGAAGGTTCGCAGTCGACGACGGCACGGGCGAAAATGCTCCTCTTATAGTATCGCGGATCGGCTGAGCTGACGCGGATTCGCTCCCCTCTTTCGATTCGTTACGCCTTGGCTGG
The DNA here is from genome assembly GCA_043775635.1 of Planctomycetaceae bacterium. GTDB lineage: Bacteria > Planctomycetota > Planctomycetia > Pirellulales > Pirellulaceae > UBA6163. The sequence continues at coordinate 5,133 of JAYVSE010000378.1, forward strand.
TGGAACGGAACGCCGTTCCAGTCAACGACGCTGGGGTCAGGTGGCGGTAAAGCGGTCGCCTTTCGACCATCTTCACTTTCCTTTTTCGCGACTTTAGGTTTGCCGGCAAACCAACCATCCAGCAGTCCTGCTGCGGGCGCAACATGGGACTGCTGAGCCTGAGATGCCGGCTTTACTTCGCCAGAAATCTTTGTAAAGAGTCCGCCTCGGGATGGAACTGTTCGCAATGGACTGCCGCTTTTGTCCGCTACTTGTAAGACTTTGCGGTCACGTGAATTGACCTGCTCATCGACCGCATGCACAACGGCGGAGGGCATCAGAAGTTCAGGTGAATCGTCGCCAAACGCCCGCAGATTAAGCGGGACAGTCGAGACAACGGTGCCCGCGATACATGCTGCAACGCAAGCGCGCCGAGCATAATGGGTACGATTTTTCCAAATTCGACCCAGTTGACGCATTGCTTTAGCCATCGGTTGCGTACTCGCCAAGACGTGAAAGGCACTTGCCGTGGACCGCAATTGTTTTGCGATCCCCCAGCGCAGCGCTGAGAACGGTTGCTACGATCTCTGGTATCGGAACGGCGGCTTGTATGAATTGAATCAATTCGGTCGATTCTGCCGATCGTTTAGAGTAGAGCCATTGTCCCAATGGCTCGGAAAACAATTGGGACAATGGTTCTACTTTGAATCGCAAACCCTAATTTTTAAGGCAATCCAATGAGCCGAAGAGAAAAAATCGAAGCCATGCTGCTCGACGAGCCGGGCGATACGTTTCTACGCTATAGCTTGGCGATGGAATTACGCAGTGCGCGAGAGCACGATGCTAGCCTTGAAAAGCTTGATGAACTGACGCGAGACGAAACACCGTACGTTCCGGCGTTTTTCATGGCAGCCCAGCAATTAGCCGACTTGGCACGGGTGGACGAAGCGAGAGCCTACCTGCGACGAGGCATCGACGAGGCCCGACAACAGGGAGATTCCCACGCGGCGGCAGAAATGAGTGAAATGTTATCGATGCTGGGCGAAATGGGCGAATTCTAAAAATGGCGTCCGAGAAGACCGACGCCATTGTCATTCGCATGGTCGAATTTAGCGAAACGAGCTTAGTCGTAACGCTGTATTCACGCGAATTCGGCCGAATATCAGCGATCGCGAAAGGTGCCCGCCGCCCGCGTGGCCCCTTCGATGGTGCGATCGACTTACTTGCCGTGTGCAACATCGAAGTGCTTCGTAAATCTAACGACTCGCTAGCAATCTTGACGGAGGCCAAGCTAGCACGCCGGTTTCGTGGTGCATCCAAATCGCTGGACCGCTTGTATTGTGGCTATTACATTGCCGAAATGCTTCGTCGCTGGACTGATGACGATAACCCCCATTCCGATCTGTACGACTTGGCGATTGGCGCCATCGAGCGAATTGACAGCGCACAGGATCACTTGATGGCCGTTGCTCATTTTGAGATTCGCGCGATGCGAATCCTGGGAAATGCCCCAGCCACAGACTTATGCGTGACTTGCGGTGGACAAATAAAACGCCAAAACGAGCGAATTCCATTTGGGCATGAGGTCGGCGGTGTGCTTTGCCATGCATGTCGCGGGCGGCATCGCGGTGTGGCGATGGTGCACCACAGCGTGCTGGACTGGGTCGATCGATTGAAAGCATTGGAAATTCCTCCTGACGAGCCGTTTACGAACGAGTCTTATCGACAACTTCGCGCGATGTTAAACCGATACATCACAATTTCACTCGGCTTGCGGCCTCGTACACAATCGATGTTGCCAACAAAGGTCCCGGTACATTATGAAAAGCTTGATTAGGTTTTATCGATCAACTTTGCCCCGCGACAAGGATGTCTGCCAATGCATAGGAACGCCCGATTGACGGTTGCGGTTGTGTGCATAGCCGCAACGTTCGCCTCTATTTTTGTCTGCGGTTGTGCAACGTTCAAAGCGCCAAGATGGCTGCGATCGGCAACCAGTCTGACGCGAAGCGCACTGAACGACGAAGAAGATCTTCAGCTTACGCCTCAAGAACGAGCGAAACGGTTGGCGGCTGCTCGCGAGCATTTCGTGTTGGCGGACCGATCGTTCCGAGCGGCATCCGCAATGCCTCGTGACAAATCATCTGCCGAGTTTGTCAAAGCCGCGAAGCAGTTCGACAAAGCGGTCAAGGCGCATCCAAGATCCGCGATCGCCCAAGACGCTCAGTACATGGAAGCCGAAAGCTACTTTTTCGCTGACTATTTAACCAGGGCTGAAAAAGCTTACAGCACTTTACAAAAAGAGTTTCCGAATTCGCGACATAACGACCGCGCAGCGGCGCGACAATTCGCAATTGCGCAGTACTGGATCGAAACCGAAATCACTGGCGACAATAAGTTCATGCCAGTCAATTTGGTCGATCGAAAACGCCCCTGGTTTGATGTGGATGGACATGGCATCCGAGTGCTGGATCAAATTCGCTTTGATGACCCGACGGGTAAGCTGGCCGATGATGCGACCATGGCCGCTGCGGTGGAACACTTTCGACAAAAGCATTACCTCGAAGCTGACGAGTTCCTCACCGACCTTCGCGACACGTTTACGGACAGCGAGCATTTGTTCAATGCTCACATGCTTGGAATTCGCTGCAAGATGGAATCCTACGCTGGGCCCAAGTATAGCCGTTTGGTATTGGATGAAGCCAATACGTTGATCAAGCACACACGTACTCGCTTCCCCGATAAAATGCGAGAACCGGAAGTTCGCGATGTGATCGCGAAAGCAGCCGCTGAAATTGATTTTCGCAAAGCAGAACGGTTGGCGATACGCGCTGACTATCGCGAGAAGCGTGGCGAATACGGTGCGGCGCGACAGTATTACCAGGAACTGTTGGTTAATTACGACAAGACCCCCTTTGCCGAAACCGCTAGGACGCGGCTAGCAGCGGTAGAAAAACTCCCCGCGTTACCGGAAAAGAAGCTTGCGTTTTTGACCAAGGTATTCCCCGAAGGCCAGCGCGCAAAACCTTTGAAGACATCCGAGTCAACGTCAATGTTCAGGTGATCGGTTGTCGCGTAAAACAAAGCTGACGAGCACGTCGCTGGTACGATTCATGATCGCACTGGTTACCGTCATGTTGGTTGCGCCAACTGGATGTGCAGTTTATCAATTTGGCTCTCGGTCGGCTTTTCGCGAAGACGTGCGAACGATCCACGTCCCAATCGCGCGAAACGACACGTTTCGAAATGATCTCGGTGTTAGACTGACGGAATCGGTTATTCGGCAGATCGAAACTCGAACTCCTTACAAGGTGACCGGAGACCCAAATGCAGATAGCACGTTGTCCCTTCGCTTTACCAGCGAAACGAAACGCGTGCTAACAGAAACAGTGAACGATGATCCACGAGCGTTGGACGTGATTGTTCTCTGTCAAGCCGTTTGGGTCGATCGCTCTGGCAGTCCACTGATGCAAAACCGCATGGCGGTCGGTGGTGACTTGGCTACCGAGTTTGTTCAGAATAAACGAATGGTTCCCGAAGCTGGCCAATCGATTGAGACTACACTACAAGCGGCGATCGACGACTTGGCTGATCGCATCGTCTCGCAAATGGAAACGCGCTGGTGAACTCGTCGATAGTTGCGAATACTCGCTGGGATCTTGGTCATCGGTCGTTCGACTGTCGCCAAGGTCGCAACGGTTTCGGTCCATTGGTCATGGGGATTTTGAATGTAACCCCCGACAGCTTTTCCGACGGCGGTACACATATCGACTTCGAAACAGCAGTGACGGCCGCGATCGCCATGCAGCAAGCAGGTGCCGACATCATCGATATTGGTGGCGAAAGTACGAGACCTTACAGCGAACCTGTCGACGCGGACGAGGAATGGCGGCGAGTCGAACCGGTGATCAAGCGACTCCGAGGTCAACTCGAAATTCCAATCAGCATCGATACGAGTAAAGCCAGTGTCGCGCGTCGGGCGATCGCGTCGGGTGCTGAAATCATCAACGACGTGACTGGATTGCAAGGTGATCCTGACATGGTGACCGTCGCAGCCGAAACCGGCGTTGGTGTTTGCGTCATGCACATGCAAGGCACTCCGCAAACGATGCAGAACGATCCACAGTATCGCGACATTGTCGACGAGATCGCTGACTATTTGGCTCAACGACTGGACTGGTGCATCAGCCAAGGGATCGAAAGAAATCGCATCTGCTTAGACCCAGGCATCGGTTTTGGTAAAACGCATGATCACAATTTAGAACTGATTCAAAATGTGTCCCGGTTCCTGCAGCTTGGACGCCCCATCCTGATCGGTCATTCGCGAAAAGGGTTCATCGGTAAGATGCTGGGTGACAAGACAGTCGACCGAGATGCGGGTACGATCGGTGTCACGCTGGCCGTTGCTGCGGCTGGTGCCAATGTTGTTCGTGTTCACGCCGTTCGCCCTAACGTTGATGCACTGCGATTGTTTCGAGCGTGTGGCACGGGACAGATTTATAATCCAGCATGACGGTACCGACAGGCTGGCAGCCTATCCTACAAGTAAAAGGCAGCCCATTGCATATCGATTTTATCATCACTGAACTCTTCGTCGGCGGCGCGGAACGCTGCTTGACGGAACTCGCTATTGGCTTGGCGCGAAAAGGGGACCGTGTGCGAGTCGGTTCCATTGGCACATTGCCAACCGGTGACCAAGCGTTACTGGTCAATCGCCTCAAACACGAAGGGATCGAATTATTTTCTGCCGGTTGCAACCATTGGTCTCAGATCCTTCGAGCAAGGAAGCTGCTAACGAGTTGGTTGCGTGAAGGCCAGCCTGACGCGGTACAAACGATGCTCGTACATGCCAACATCGTCGGTACGATGGCGGCAAAGGCAGCGGGCGTTCAAGTACGAGTCGGTGGCGTTCGCGTGGCCGAACGTTCACGAGTTCGTAATTCGCTCGAAGCTTGGGCAATGAAGCGGATGTCGGCAGTGGTCTGCGTCAGCGACTCGGTCCGTCGATTTGTGCGTGAAGCACAGCCGTCGACCACACCGCTGCACGTCATTCATAACTCGATTGACCTTGATTGCGTTGACGATACAAAAACTGTCCTATGGGCATCGATTTCGTCCGGACTTGGTAACCCAGGCCATGGCGTACTGTTGTTCGTCGGTCGCTTGCACCCACAAAAAGGCTTAGACATACTTTTTGGTGCATTACCCGAGTTGTTCAAAAGACATGCTGATATGAGTGTTGCGATCGTTGGGGATGGGCCACTGAGAAATTGGGTTGAGTCACGCGCTGCGGAGTTGAGCCCCGATCGAATTACGGTGGTTGGATGGCGAAGCGATGCGTTGTCTTTGATCAAAGGTTGCAGGCTGCTTGTCCTGCCGAGTCGATTCGAAGGAATGCCCAATGTGGTGTTGGAAGCGATGGCAGCAGGCAAGCCGATCGCTGGTACACGTGTTGAAGGTTTCGAGGAACTGTTGCTCGCCAATGCAAGTGAACAGACTTGCGACCCCGGTGATGTGGATGCGTTGCGCGAGCTCGTGGATCGACTTTGGCGCGACACCGACAGAGCCAAGTTTTTGGGAACACAAAACCGAAAAACGATTGCGGAAAACTACACGATTGGGACGATGGTGAGGGCGTATTGGGAGCTTTACCAGTCATTGATCGAGCCATAGAGACCGCCCAGCCTGCCCATCCCTCAAGAGGGGGCAGGCAGCGCCAAGCACCTAAAGTTTGAACGCATGTACAGTTGATTTCGCGAATTCCGGGTTGGATGACCGCTTGTCAAAAAATCGCTAAGTTGTTTCAATAAAATGACTTACGTGATTTTAACGAGCCCAGCCCTGAAAAATTACCAAAGGATTGCCGTCAAGCCCTATGCCGACGATTTTTGACGGATATGCTGAGTCTGTCGGATCGCTTCCAAGCGTCCTCCGCGAGTTCGCTTCGCGTGGGTTCCAAGGCAGTTCAGCTTGCGGCCACGGGCTGAATCACTTTTGACGTTGCATGACAGGAGTCGTTCAACGTCACCCACGGACCGGGCACACGACGTGCCCGGTCGCGAACACTCGCTGGATTTTGTGATGGTTGCTGGGGTTAGAGTAGAGCAACTGTCCCAATTGCTCGGAAAACAATTGGGACAATTGTTCTACTCTGAATTGCTAACTGCTAAATTTTGATCGCTTGGCGACTAACATCAATTGCCAAATGGATCGCAACAATTCTTTGATTGTCAGTTTGCTTTTGCCATGCGCGCGATCGACAAATTCGATAGGTACTTCAACCATTTGTGATTGGTTCCTGCGAAGCCTAACGAGTAGCTCTTCAAGGATGGCGTAACTTTCACTCTTCAACGTCGATGGGTCGATCGACTTAAGCGCCGAAACGCGATAGCAGCGCATGGAACCACTGCAATCCGATACCGGCAACCCTAGCACAGTGGTGGCGAAGCGATTGACCATCCGGCTCATGATTCGCCGTCTCCATGGCCAACCTTTGATCGCACCGTTGAGAACATAACGTGAACCGACAACAACATCGATCTCGGGATTTCCCCTCGCCAATTCCAGCATGGTCGGTAATACGATCGGGTCGTGGCTCAGGTCGCCGTCTAAGTTCATTACAAACTCGTAATCATGATCGACCGCATATTGTAGCGCGGCGCGCGTCGCCCCACCAAGTCCGCGCTGATCCATTCGAACAATCAACCGTAGCCGCGGGTCGATTGCCATCGCGTCACGAACCCAGTCACAAGTACCATCGGGCGAATGGTCATCGATGACCAGCAGGTGACACTCCGAAACAGCCGCAAAAACTCGCTTGATAAGTTCGGCGATATTGGCGATTTCGTTGTAGGTACAAACCGCTACGAGCACGTTCGGATTAGAGATTTCGAGCGGCATCGGGGGTGAGTGTTGACGTTGAAGGAGTCTCAGGGCGATTACAAATTACCAAAAACCCCTTGATCAGCACTATGCTGCCAGTTCAATCGACTTTGCGTAAGACGGCAGCTCATCTTTCGGTCCAGCCAGTCCAATCACGATTTCGCTGGTTGGGTGTTTAGTCCGAGACAACGCAACCGTACGACCAGCCGTCGCCGTCCCAGTTAGCCGTATGTTCAGTCGTTTAACACGGCGTTTTCGCCACCATGACCACACTGTGCCTGACAATCGGTGGCCCGGCAAGATATCCAGCCGCACACTGCAGCCGCTGCATGAGCGAACGGCTCGGCATAGGGCCACGTAAAATTCGTCCATCAGCACGATCGAATGGCCGCAAACAATTACAGGTGTGGAACCACCTTTTCCACAGGTGAAAATGACTTTGGCTAGGTCCGCCAGAGCATCATCTGCACTGGCCGCGTGTTCGCTTTCCCGAATAGCATGTTTGCTCATTTTCAAAAGGGACTATTGGCCCGTCCGTAATCGCGAGAACAGGTTTTGGTAATGTTGTTCAACCGGTGCGGTCGGCTGGCGCATTGTTCCGCTTCCGATCATGCTTGACGCAGGCTGATCAACCAAAATCGTGACGTCATCTTCGATGACCAGCATGTCACGATCATCGATTGAACCTTCCAGCGGTTCGTCGTTCCAAACAACGGCCATCTGCTTAGGCACTTCGACCGAATCAAGCGGAATTTCGTCGATGGACTCTTCCGTAATGTATGACAAGGGAGCCCATGGCAACGCAGCGCGGATTGTTGATCGAGTGTCGCTGGCTGTCTTGGCATTTTGTGACATCTTTAAAATCTCACTATGCAATGAAATCTCTTCTGCGGCTGGATCTATCGATCTCGACATCGTAGCCGACATCGTCGCCGGCATCGAACTGGGTCTTGAACCGGGCATGGCTTCCCGAGCTGGTTTAACAGGCTTTGCCAACGCATCGGCCAGTCTGATATCCACAAGCATCTCGTCGCTGAAGTCGATCCCAAACAGCTCGTCGCGATACGCTTTTCGATCAGCTTTCTTAACTTGAGCGGTAATCGTTGTGACTACCGCCGATTCAGGGGCCGATTCAGGGGCCATCGCCGAATCAGACAAACAGACAATCGATTTCGATGCCAGGATTGATTCAAAATCGACATAGTGGGCAGAACTGGATTGCGTGACCGCTTCATATTCGCCGAAGGCCGCTTCGCTCGACACGCCAGTGCAGCTTTTCACTGGCGAATCACTTTCGCAATGAGCTGGTTTCGACGCGGAATTCATTGGACTGTCGTCCAGTTCACCAAATTCAATCGAGGACTGCAGCGGCTTCATGCGCGGTTCAACGACGGGGCTTGGTAATTGCTGCAAGTCGGCCCAGGCGTTTTGAACACACGATTCATCGATCACTCGTTTGCGCTGCTGAGTTGCGAAATCGAGCGACTGATTCATCAATTGATTGACCAACCGTGGAATCCCGCCACACGCATGATGGACAGCAGCGATCGCGTCATCATCGATTTTCAAGCCTGTCACGGCAAGCAAAGATCTTATGTATTGGGAAGATTCAGCTTGGGTCATTGGATGCAAATAACAACGCGCGACAATCCGTTGCGATAAAGATTCCATCTGTGGGTCGGCCAGCGGATCTTCCAGCTTGGGTCCACCCACCAAAATCGATTGCACAAGCTGGCGACCATCACGAATGAGATTGGTCAGCATGCGAATCTCTTCCAGCAACTCAGTCGAAAGCAGTTGTGCTTCGTCGATCACCAGCAACAATGAGCGTCCACCTGAACTGCCTTGCGTAAGGCATTCAACGAGCCGCAATTGCATCTCGCTTTCTTCCATCCCTTGATACGACTGACCAAGGTTTAGCAATACCTGCTGTAGCAAGCCGGTGCGGCTGGTAACGCGAACGTCACCCAACATTACGGTCGCATGGGAAGACCGAAATTGCGCAGCGATGCGTTGACACAGCAACGTTTTCCCAGTGCCTGGCGGACCGACGACGATTCCAAGTCCTTCACCACGCTCAATCATTCTGCAAATGCGGCTGCGGGCCTCTTCAATGGAGCCGATGGCCAGATAACGTTCGTACACTGGAACGCTCGAAAATGGTCGGTCGACACCGGCGGGAAATGGCATTTTCATAGGATTTTACGGAGGTCGATAGCTTTGTGCGGAGATCCAATACGTTGGCTCGCCAAATCGCGGGCGAACGAACTGTTATGGTCATCGGCACAATTGCCCCATCCGCTACAACCGAACTTCGCGCTATCCCTCAAGCGGCTTTGGCGACGCCGCGAACCTTCCCAGGTTTCGTGCGCCAGCGTCTATGAACCCACCAATATTGCTCAATTCCCAGGGCAACCGCTTCTGCCAATCGGTCGCTGTACCATTGGGTCAACGGCCTGACACCAGCGCAAATCCCGCTTGGATCATTGAGCGGATCGGCCACACCTACCACGCCACTTTCAAACAGCATGGGTCGCCCCAACCGACGCGTGTACCCGACTAACATCGGTGCACCGCTGGCCAGCGAAAACAGCGCAAGCGCTTTATGGCACGATGCATCGGCACCCATAAAGTCGACCCAACAACCTTTGGTTCCCGCATGTTGGTCAGCTAATAATGATAAGGCACCACCGCTAGCAAGAACGCGATCAATCAGCGGTGCGCAGCCTTCCTTATCGACCATCAATTGACCATGCGTTCCACGGAACTCTTCGACGTAATCGTGTAAAAACGCGTTATCCAGCCGCCGAGCAATCGTGACAGTGGGAAAGCCCATCATTCCGACGGCGTATCCACTGACTTCAAAGTTCCCAAAGTGCCCGGTTACCATGATTGACGGGCGACCGCTCAACAAATGTTTCAGCATGACGCGATTGTCGCGGACGCGAAAATGTTTCATCCAATTAATTAAATGCAGCCGCCGCGGTGCCCAGGCAATCTCGCAAACCATCAACAATAGATGATGCCACATCGCCTCGCTAAGCGCAAGCTGCTGCTGTGGCGTCGAAATGGGAAATATCAATCGCATATTTTCAGCGAATGTTTTTCGTCGAATCACGATGGCCCGAGAAAAGAGCTTGGCCATTAATCGACACAAGCTGTCCGCCATGTCGTAAGGCAGCGTCTGGATCAACGCGACGATGATTCGGGAAACGAAATAAACACCAAAATCGATGACCCGTCGTTTGGTGCTTACAGAGGTTTCTTCTTCGTCTTCCATGCCGTACCTCGTCTCCAACATCTCCGCTCGCCAAAATCACGACGTCTCTGGTCGCGACCATTCGTCCTGTCCTAGATCGGAGTTGTGCAATAAAACGGCCAACGTCGCAATCCCGACCCTGGCGACTGGCTCGCCTGACGTATCCGAAAATCACATTCCCGCGCGGTACCTTGCCGACAAGCGGTCTAACGACGATTATATGCAACCTCCGTCCACCTCTAATTTACCTGATTTTCCAACCAACGCTGATGATATCCCCTCCCCTGGCGATTGTTCTTGCCGCAGGCAAGGGCACCCGAATGAAGAGCGATCTTCCCAAAGTGCTATTTCCCGTTTGCGGCCGGCCAATGATTCATTTCGTGCTAGACGCACTAGATCAGGCTGGATTTAAGGAAAAAATGGTCGTTGTTGGCCATCGCGCCGACGATGTTCGCAAAGAATTGTCGAGCCGCCAGGACTCAATTTCGTTTGTTGAACAGAATCAGCAACTTGGCACCGGTCACGCCGTGATGCAATGTCGCTCGCTGTTGGCCAGTCACGATGGCCCCGTGATTGTCGTCGCGGGCGATTCTCCGCTGCTTCAGCCGACAAGCTTGAAAAAGCTGCTGACCTACTTTCAGGCAAACCAGCCGTCGCTCCTGCTGGGAACGCTGCTGAAGCCTGATCCGACTGGTTTAGGACGCATTGTTCGCGATGCCAATGGTACTTTTACGGGAATTGTTGAGCATCGCGATGCGACCGAAGCTCAACGCACGATCCGCGAGGTCAACATGAGCACGTATCTGTTCAACGGCCCCGATTTGCTGCAGTCGCTCGATCGACTCAGCAACAACAATAGCCAGGGCGAGTATTACCTGACGGATTGTGCAGCATTGTTGCACAACGCCGGTCGTCGCGTGGAAGCTTTGCCGGTGCTGGAAGCCTGTGAATCGCTGAGCATTAACGACCCGACGGAATTGGCTCAGGTCGACGCGAAGATGCGTGAAATGGGCTATAAGGTATCGCTCGCATGACAATTTGCGATCTTTTTTCTCGCATGAAGGAACCGCAGCGATAATGCGAGAACTAAAAATATTCAGCGGTCGGGCCAATCCGGACCTCGCGTCCGAGATTTGCCAGCATCTCCACCTGAAACCGTCCGCGATCACGCTGGGAAAATTCCCGGATGGCGAAAATTTTTGCAAACTGGATGACGACGTTCGCGGACGCGATGTCTTTCTTGTGCAATCAACGTGCCCCCCCTGCAACGACAATTTGATGGAATTGCTCATCATGATTGACAGTTGCAAACGCGCAAGCGCCGATCGAATCACTGCGGTCATTCCCTATTTCGGCTACGCTCGCCAAGACCGCAAGGACGAAGGCCGTGTGCCGATTACAGCTAAACTTGTCGCCAATCTAGTCACACGTGCTGGGGCCGATCGTGTTTTAGCCATGGATCTGCACGCGCCTCAAATCCAGGGTTTTTTCGACGTTCCGGTCGACCATCTCTACGCTGCCCCAGTGCTTAACGAATCGTTCCTTCGCCGAGGGTTATCTGCAGACCGAATTGTCGTTGTCAGCCCTGATGAAGGTAGCATCAAACGTGCGGTCGGCCACGCCAAACGACTCGGCGGTGCCCTGGCAATTGTCGATAAACGCCGCATTTCAGCCACAGAAGTTCGCCAGAGCACGATTATCGGCGGCCCGATTGAAGGCAAAGTAGCGTTGATGTTTGATGACATGATCAGCACCGCTGGTTCGATCTGTGGGGCCGCTGATTTGGTCCATAAAGCGGGAGCGGCAGAGATTCACATCGCTTGTACCCATGGCGTTTTGTGTGGCGGTGCGATCGAACTTTTGCGGAAAACGCCAATCGATTCGATCGCAATTACCAACAGCATTCCGCTCACGCCAGAAAAACGGCTCCCCAATATGCACGTCTTATCGGTCGCGCCATTGCTTGCCGAAGCGATCAAACGAATCCACCATGACCAATCCATCAGCGCCATGTTTCGCGAACAGCCTGTCGACTAATCCCTTTTTTCTCCCCTTGGCCAATCGCAGGTAAATCTGCGATACTACGCAACTCAGTTCCGTCACTTTTTACCTCAAACCACCTCCCAGCCGGACGATTTAACCTAAATCGCACCTGCGCACTTTTGAGTCGCCCGTAGCATGTACAAAAATTTTTCGCCTTCGGCCCTTGGAATCACCGGACGCCAAAGCGAACTGATCGAATTGGCGCTAACCTACGGCTTTCGTGGCATGGATATCGACATGTCCGAAATGCGACGTCGTGCCTCTCGTAGCACCCCAGTGGAAGCCTTCAAATACCTGAAAGCAACCGACCTTTCGATCGGCAGCTACCGGCTGGATATCGATCTCGACGCTGACGAAGAAACGTTCAAAACACAATTGACGGGTCTGCATCCGGTTGCTGACCTAGCCTCGCAGTGGAAAGTAAAGCACGGACTGATCTTGGTCCCGGCTGCAACCGACCGCCTGCCGTACCATGAGTACTTTGACTTTGTTCGTGGACGTCTGGCGCAAATCGCTGAAGTGCTCGCGCCACGTAAACTTCGCCTTGGCATTGGATTCCGAGCCGGCAAAGAACTGGAAATCGATAAGCAGTATCCATTCATTCGCAACGCAGAAGGCTTAATCGCGCTCGTCAAATCGGTTGCAGCCGAAAACGCGGGCTACATCATCGACTCATGGGATTGGTTGGTTAGCGGCAGCGAAATCGAGCAACTCAACGAAGTGCCACCCAAGAAGATTGTCACCGTCCGACTCGCCTCGGTCCTTGAAGGTGTCACGATCGTCGACGCGACATCCCACGATCGCGTGCTGCCCGTTGTTGTCGGACCGCTCAACCACGTCGCATTTGTCAAGAAACTCAAGGCGCTTGGCTACGATGGTCCGATCGGCCCCTCGGCGAGCGGAACACAGTACAAAGGCGAAACTCGCGAATACATCGTTAGCAATGGTCAAGAAGCCATCGATGAGATCCTGACTCAAGCGGGTGTCAACGTTCCTCCACGGCCAAAAGATACGTTGTCGCAGTATCCTGAAGAGCCAGCCATGATCATGTAGTTGTCATGAAAACGGCTTCGAGTGGGTTTGTAAGCCGGGTTCTGTACCGTCAAGCGAACTTAACGGCAGTGACCATTTATCTGCGGCACCGATTGCCCGGTGCCTCTCGCAACCTACCCGAATGTCGATAACGAAACGGGCCGTTTCGCGGTCCAGCAATCTTGCGATTCTGGACCTGCACCCTGTTTGGTCTAGCTCCGGATGGGGTTTACCAAGCCGAACGAGTCACCTCGCTCGCTGGTGCGCTCTTACCGCACCGTTTCACCCTTACCACGCACCGCAGACGCCTGCCTAAGCAAGCATCCGCAGTCGTTCGGCGGACTATTCTCTGTTGCACTTTCCCTAGCCTCGCGACCGGTCGACGTTATCGACCATCCTACCCTGCGGAGCCCGGACTTTCCTCCAATCATCGAACCTGCAAGCAAGCTCGACAACCAGCGATCACCCCACCCACTCGCAGCCGTAGCCAAGGATGGACACTGCAACCCAATCACGCAACCACCCCAAAGCCAATTACACACTAATTATTTCACTATTACCAACTGCTTATTGCTTATAATCTCGCCGCGATCGGGGCTTGTCCCCGTCGGGCCACAATCACAACCAGTGTCGCCTTTCGCTCCGCGAAAGAGCGCTCTTTCGCGGAGCGAAAG
>JAYVSE010000379.1:0-5916 GCA_043775635.1 Planctomycetaceae bacterium
AACTCAACCAGCCAGCTCAGTTTAACACAAGAAACTGGAAATCTCCTATTGACGTTTTTCGAAAGTCAAAAGACCTCGCAAACCCTGACATGCACCCCAACGCTACCCGGCAATCGATCCGATATTGACTTGGCTGGCACCGGGAATTTACTTCAAGGGTTGAATTGCCTTTATTTACCGGGGTGCCAGGATAGTGAGTGGTCACGGCGCGGCTGCCAAATCGTTTTGCTCGTTGTTGCTAACTGCGTTTTTCGCCGTTTGCACTCAGCCCTGCGCTGCGCAGTATTTGCCGAACGTCTCAGGCACAACGCGTTCGCCTGTTGATATACCTCGAACCAATCTAACACCCATCGCACCACCACCTACTTTTTCGCCTCCGAACTACACACCGCCGCCAAACGTTGCATCGCCTTTTGCAACGGCCCCACCAACGGCTTCGCTTGGTGCTCCCTTGTTCGATCCGTATTCGACGGGTGCTAACCCAGGAACGTTTGCCCCGGCCGTGCAAGGGGCTCCACCGGTTTCGTCACCACAATTTCCCGGCTGGCTTCCCGGCGCTAACGGTTCCCAGGGCCCTGGTTTATTCGGTGGACTGTTAAATGGCACTCCAGCCAGCGGCACGCCGACGTTCGGTGTCGGAAATCCTGGATTCGACCCACCCAACTATGGACCACAAGGTTTTGGAACGCCCAGCTACGGCAATCAGGGCTTCGGATCGCCTTATCAACCACAGACGTTTCCACCTGAGGCCTATCCGGCGGGCAGTCCAAATTCGCTTTTTCCAGGTGGACTGTTCTCAGGAGGTTCACTGGGTGGCTCGTCCGGTGGCGCCTACAACTCATATCGATTGTTTCAAGGACCACGGATTCGACATGGCTGGATTCACGACGGGAATGGTGGCGATTCTCTACAGATGAATGACACGGATGCATCGTTGGTGTTTGCTTTTCCCAACTTTTTGTATTCGGGCCAGCCTGTCTATGTACTGCCAAGTTTTGGACTGCATTTATTAGATGGCCCCGATGGCTCGTCGGGAGCGGACTTACCACCACAACTCTATGATGCTTTTCTTGATACTGGTTGGCAGAGCGACCCAACGCGATTGGTTGGCGCGGATTTAGGGCTTCGTGTGGGGGTCTTTAGCGACTTCGAGACCGCAAACAGTGACAGCGTTCGCGTCATGGGAAAAGGGTTAATTACCTTCCGGATTACACCCTATTCGACGGTCAGAGCAGGCGTTTACTATTTGGACCGCAATCATATAAAACTGTTGCCTGCGATTGGGTTGCTTTATCAACCGACACCCTATTCACGATATGATATTTTTTTCCCGCAGCCGAAACTATCGCAGTACTTCACGACATTAGGCACACAAGATATCTGGGCCTATGTTGGCGGCGAATACGGCGGCGGGGCGTGGACGATCAAGCGTACAAGCGGGCAGGAAGACAATATCGATATTAACGACTTGCGTTTGCTGGTCGGTGTTGAATGGGGGCGGAGCGATCTGATTCGCGCCGGGCGCCACACGGGATTCTTTGAAGCGGGATTTGTGTTCGATCGCGAAGTGACCTACAAAAATAATCAAGGTGACAATTTCTCACCTGGGAATACGATCATGCTCCGGTTGGGCTTTGGTTATTAATTAATAATTATTAATCCGTCACGACCGTTACAACCGAAATTTGTCACCTCATGCAGGTCACCGTGCTGACGCCAATACTGGATTGCCGAGGCGTTCCACAAATCGCGGCGCAAACTTGCGCGTCTTGATACTTGCGCGTTTAGCTTGGCTTTGTTTGAAAAGGAGGCTGATCCTCTCCGACAAACACCTCATGCCAGTAAGGGTCGACTGGAACCGTGTCTGAATCACAATCACAACCACGCGAATCATTCGCTGCCGATTGCCTTACCACGGGGCTGGTGGTCATGGTGCTGATGACCATCGTGCAACGCGGCATTGGATTCTTGCGCGGCATTTGGTTTTGCCGCCTGCTCGATGATTCCGCCGTCGGTCAATGGTCGATGGCGTTTGGCTTCATCACGATGATTACGCCATTAATGATGCTTGGCCTGCCCGGCGCGATGCCAAGGTTTGTCGAGCGGTATCGGTTGTTGGGACAACTCCCCAAACTCCTGTGGCGAGTCGTGATTGGAACGCTTGTGGGAAGCACGATTGTGATCTCAGCAATGGCGCTGGCACCCCACGCATTGGGCTGGCTTGTGTTTCGCGAGTCATCCAGCACGGCACTCGTTTTTTGCATAGTGATCGCCGTAACAACGGTGCTGATCTTCAATTTCATCAATGAGCTTGTGTCGTCCTTGCGTCAAGTTCGCACTGTGTCGTTGATGCAATTCTTGCAAGGCGTTGGTTTCACCGTTTTCGGTGTCGGGGCTTTGTACGTAGGCGGCGGTTTGCGCGAGATCGTTATTGCATTTGCGTTTTCAACCGTCATTGCGACGCTGCCTGGAATTTGCGTGCTTGTGCGGGATTGGTCCGGCCTTCCGCAGGCGGAATCTGCATTTGATTCGAAACAGATGTGGCGAAGCTTATTGCCCTACGCAGCGGCGTTATGGGTTATGAACTTACTCACCAACGCATTTGAATTGTCAGACCGATGTATGATTCTCCACCTGATGCCCGGTGGCGAAGATGCTGCCAAGGCAGCCGTTGGACAGTATCACAGTGGACGATTGATACCAGCACTTCTAAGTAGTTTGGCGACGATGTTCGCAGGCGTGCTGCTGCCGTATTTGACCGCAGACTGGGAACAAGGACGAAAGCTGGCGGTTGAAACACGATTGTCTCATGCACTGTTTGGTTTGTCCGCCGGGTTCACGGCTTGTGCCGCGTTTGCGATCGCATTTTCGCCCATGCTGTTCGATTCCCTGCTTCATGGTCGCTACCGTGACGGTCTTGC
Source organism: Planctomycetaceae bacterium (assembly GCA_043775635.1). Taxonomy (GTDB): domain Bacteria; phylum Planctomycetota; class Planctomycetia; order Pirellulales; family Pirellulaceae; genus UBA6163. Next base: position 2,922 of record JAYVSE010000379.1, read on the forward strand.
TATTCAACCGATGGCGTTCACGCTCTGCATTTGGAGTGCGATCGTCACGCTTGCGCAATGTTATTTATGGGTTCGTGAACGTGGTGGCTTGGTCGGTCTGGCGCTTGCCGCTGGCCTCGCGGTTAATATCCTCCTAAGTTTTGTGCTGCTACCAGCCTGGGGGCTTCAAGGTGCGGTTGTCTCCGCGCTTGTCTCCAACGGCGTGGTGCTTGTGGGAGTGTGGTTAGCACTTATTCGCGTTGGCTACCGAGTGGATTCAAGCCTGATCTGGGTCTCGCTAATGCCGCTTACGCTGATCGCAGGCTGGAACATCGGATTGGCAACAGCTATCGCGTCCATCGTGCTGCATCGAGACGCAAAACGCTGGATTGGCGATAGCGTTTCGACTTTCTTCGCACGAGCGAAAGGCGTTTCAAGAACCCAAAACGCGACGCTTTAAAGTATTTTCGACCACGAAATCATTGAAGTTACCGTGTTTTTCACGTGACGGTTGCGCCCGGCAGGTGCGATCAACCGTGGGGTGTTTTTGCTGAGAGCGCCCCGTCACAGGCGCATGGGGGCCTGTTTCCAACTTCGTGCGCCGTTACGATAAAGTGACTTCGTCGGGCGTACCGCGGTCGTTGCGGGCATTCGATGTCATCTCAAGTGGACGGTCAAACACGATGCATCAAGCCACCAAAAAATCGGAAATCGCAAGCGAGCCAGCGGCATCGGGTGGCTATGTCACCATTGACGGCGTGTCGTTGAAACTTTCACATCCGTATGATGGCCCTGGCCAATGGATCGGTCAGCATGAAGTTTTAATGCAGTTGCTGGCCTGTTGGCTGACCGTTGACGAAACGGACTTGCCACTGACTCCGCGTCTGATTGGCTCACCTGGCGTTGGAAAAACGCAGCTTGCCATTGCGGCGGCAAAAGCCCAGGGCTTGCCTTTGTATATTTATCAGTGTACCGCCGACACTCGGCCTGAAGACTTGCTCGTCACACCCGTGCTCAGCCAAGGCGGCCAAATTTCTTATCATGCTTCGTCATTGGTTACGGCAATGATCACCGGTGGCGTTTGTGTTTTGGATGAAGGTAACCGGATGAATGAAAAGTCCTGGGCCAGCCTTGCTCCTCTGTTTGATCAGCGTCGCTATGTCGAGTCGATTGTGGCTGGGATTACGATCAAGGCGCACGCTAACTTTCGCGCCGCCGTGACCATGAATCAAGACGAATCAACGTTTGAGATTCCTGATTATATTCTCAGTCGTCTGCAACCAACGCTCACCGTTGGCTTTCCCGACAAACAGGACGAGATGGCGATTTTGCAATACCATCTGCCGTTTGCCGAAGCGGAAATGCTTGCGATGACGGTGGAGTTTCTACAGCATTCGCATGAACTCAAACTGGATTTTTCTCCGCGTGACGGAATCAATCTCTTACGATTCGCCATCAAGCGGATGATGCAAGACCCGCAGCACCCGATATCTCGCGACGTCGCTTGGCGCGAGGCTCTTGAAAAATGCTTGGGTGAAGAAGCGTTGGATTTGGAAGACTTGGCGGATCGCAAACGCCGCACGCTTGGAGGCGATGCAGTACCTTTGGGACTAGCGGACTTTTTCTTTGATCCCGATGATCCGCTCCACCCCGACCGCGAAGACGAAAGCGACGATGACTTTTAATGATTGATTTTTAGGCCGCTTGCTCTGATTGAGGAGTTACCGTGCTATTCCTCCCGCAGAAACCCTGATGCGCGGACAACTGTTGCGGTCCGCGCTGAAGAAATTACCGCGCAAAAATCGGTCGCATAGGCCGTTAAGCGTTCCATTTGAACGCGAATAGACCATTGGCGAATAGCAACCGCAGTTTGTCGCGCTGCATTCGATGCCGATTGGCAGGATCCATTTGGCGTGGTTACTGCGTTCCCAAAATGCACCGTCCATTGTCACACATTGCCAATGCAATCGAGGAGTTTAGGGAAAAGAAAAACACCCGCGCCGCTCGAAAAAACAGATCCTTAGTGAGCACGAGACTTCTTAAGGGATTGCGTTGTTCCATTATGCTTATTCTCTTATCCCCCTGCTTTAGCCCACGAGCAGTCATTGCTAGCATTTTCCAACTTGTCGGAAAGGTCGTTCAATGATTGCAAATGATTGCATAGAAAGGTCGTGTGGTGAGATCGTCAACCGCAAGCAAGCGAGTCAAGCTCAATCTCGCGCTCTTAGAAATTCTTCGGCCACGAATTTCTGCCATCGTCCGACCCGGCAAGAATCGCCGGCTGTCTTTTGAGTCATTCGAACCACGTCGACTGATGACCGCGACTGTCAGTGGACCAAGCACGGTTAGTCAGGGGCAACCGTATTCATTGAGCCTGTCGCAAGATACCGGCCCGGCAGCGACATGGAAGGTAAATTGGGGTGACGGATCGATTCAGACCGTTGCTGGAACCGTCAGTCAAACCGAGCATGTCTACTACACTGGTGGTGTGACTCCCATCGTCACGACCGAACTGTACAACCCGGATGGAACATTTGGAGGCTTCCGTCCCGCCGAAGTCGCTGTCGGCTCGGATGGTGTTGTTTTCGCTCGCGGTACAGACGGCTCGATCTTTCGCTTGGATGGACAGTCCTGGACGCAGCTTTCGCTGAACTACGCTCGCTTTACTGTACGTAACGCGACTGAAATTTGGGGTGTGGATGCCACTGGAAATGTTTCGAGTTGGAATGGCACAACCACGACACCGTTCCCAGGCCGGTTGTTGAAAAATATTTCCATCTCATCGGATGGAACGACTTGGGGCATCGATATCGCCAACGTAATCGTCAGGCGAAGCGGTTCCTCTTGGACGAATATAGCCGGATCGCTGGTCGATATCGAAGCCGCAAACGGCGGTCTTGCTCATGGTGTCAACGCAAGCGGTGCGCTGTCTTACTTTGCCAACAATGTTTGGAATAATTTTACGGGAATCCTAGCCGACATTTCGCAAGGCAATGACTTCTCTTTGTTTGGTGTT
>JAYVSE010000380.1:0-12957 GCA_043775635.1 Planctomycetaceae bacterium
GGCAAAACGCCCGAAGCTGATGCGGGGGCTGTTCTTCCGTTGCTGCGTTGCTGAACTGTTCAACTAGCAATGTTGCATTTTTTTCCGAACGGGCCATACAGCACTCAGCGTCTCTGCAAAGCGAGGATGTGGAGCGACAAGCTCAGTTGGCTGCACTTCTGGGGCTGGCAAGGAATCATCGCGGCGGCTGCGGTTACGCTTCCGCTGGGCATTACGCAAAGCAAGGAATACGCTGAGTTGGAGTGGCCGATCGATATCGCCATCGTGATCGTTTGGCTGGGCTTCTTCGGCGGCAATTTCCTGATGACACTGATTCATCGGCGCGAGCGGCATTTGTATGTAGCGCTGTGGTTTTACATCGCTACGATTGTGACTGTCGCGGTACTGCACGTGTTCAACAACCTAGTTGTGCCCATTGGTCTTGGGAAGAGCTATCCGATTTATGCAGGCGTACAAGATGCGTTCATGCAGTGGTGGTACGGACACAACGCAGTCGCGTTTTTTCTGACCACACCGTTTCTCGGCTTGATGTACTACTTTCTACCGAAGGCGGCCGAGCGTCCGGTCTTCAGTTACAAGCTTTCAATCATTCACTTCTGGTCACTGGTCTTCATCTACATTTGGGCTGGCCCGCACCATCTTCACTACACGGCGCTGCCCGAGTGGGCATGCTCGTTAGGAATGCTCTTTAGTCTGATGCTGTGGATGCCTTCATGGGGCGGCATGATCAATGGTTTGCTAACGCTTCGTGGGGCGTGGCACAAAGTCTCAATTGACCCAGTACTAAAGTTCTTTGTCGTCGGCATTACGTTCTATGGCATGGCGACATTCGAAGGGCCGATGCTGAGCATCAAGAGCATCAACGGTCTCAGCCATTACACCGACTGGACAATCGCTCACGTTCATTCGGGCGCTTTAGGCTGGAACGGCATGATGATTTTCGGCATGGTTTATTGGTTGCTACCCAGGCTGTATCAAACATCGCTCTGGAGCAAGAAGATGGCCGAGTGGCACCTTTGGATCGCGACGATCGGCATACTGCTGTACATCGTGCAGATCTACGTCGCTGGACTAACACAAGGCTTGATGTGGCGAATGATGGATGAATCAGGTCGGCTGACCTATCCGGAGTTCATTGAATCGGTACAGGCATCGATTCCACTTTGGTGGACTCGAATTCTAGGTGGCGGGCTATATTTTTCCGGTATCGTCATGCTGGTCTTGAATCATGTCATGACCTGGGCCGCGCGACCGGTTGTCTACCAAGTTCCGGTCTATTCGGCTCGTCGATTGGCCCCGCTGGCTTCGACCATTACGGAGGTTGATACGCCCGAGCCCGCGACTGTTCTTGCGAAGGCCCCCGTGCTTGATTTCGCCAAGAGGCTTGACGTCTTTAGTCAAATGGCATGGCACCGGCGCTGGGAACGGCTGCCACTGAGGTTCACGGTTCTGGTTGTCATCGCGGTCGTCGCAGCCAGCTTATTCGAGATCATTCCAACGTTTCTGATTCGGAGCAACATTCCGACCATTGCGAGCGTTAAACCTTACACGCCGCTCGAACTTGCCGGTCGCGATATCTATGTATCTGAAGGTTGCTACAACTGCCACAGCCAGATGATTCGTCCGTTCGTGGCTGAGACTAAGCGCTACGGCGAATACAGCAAGCCCGGCGAATTTATCTATGACCGTCCGTTCCAGTGGGGCAGCAGGCGGATCGGTCCGGATTTGGCTCGCGAGGGCGGCAAGCAGAGCAGTCTCTGGCATTGGTTGCACTTCGACAATCCACAGCAAGTCGTCACCGGAAGCGTGATGCCGTCGTATCAGCATTTGTTAGAGACATCACTCGACTTCAAGAAGATCACGGATCGAGTCCACGCAGCGCATCTGCTTGGCGCAGCTTACGATCGTGAACTAACCGAAGCACCTGAGATGGCGCAAAAGCAGGCTGAGGAAATTGCGGCTCAGATCGTTTCGCAGGGCGGACCCGTGATGCGAACGATTGATAACGGCGAATCGCTGAAGACGATGGATTCGCAAGCGATTGCTTTGATCGCTTTCTTGCAGCGAATCGGAACCGATATTTTTAAACCTGCCGACCCAGTTCCCGCGATTTCAGTGCCCGTTGTTACCTCCGCGAGCCTGCCGGTCGATGCAAACACCGTCATCCCAAACGCAGTTGACCCAAACGCAACCGATAAGGAAGCCGTTAATGCTCAATGACTTGATCCGTGCCATTGACTACAGCGATCTTGCTGAAATCGCGCTTGTGCTGTTTTGCGTGGCTTTTGGCCTGATGTGTTACGCCACCCTTCGATTGACCAGTCGCGCGGCGAATCGATTCGCCTCCATCCCACTCCACGATACACCGCAGGATCCGCGTGATGATGAATAGCTCCATCATGAATGACCGTTCAGACGCTTTAGCGCATGGCAAGCAACCATTCGAGTCGACTGGCCATAGTTACGATGGAATCGAAGAGTACGACAATCCGTTGCCAGGTTGGTGGAAGTGGTTGTTCATCGGTTCGATTGTGATCTGTCCACCGTATTGGGCTTATTACCACTTTGGAACAGAGGGACGGTCAACGATCGCTGGATACGAAGCCGCGCTCTCCGCCAACGCACGGCTCCAGTTCGCAGAGATCGGTGAGCTGACGGGCGACGGACCGACCATCGTCAAGTACATGAATGAAAAAAGTTGGTTGAGTTTCGGTAAGAGCATTTACCAGACCAACTGCATCTCATGCCACAAGGCTGACGGCAGCGGACTGGTAGGGCCAAACTTGACTGACAACCACTACAAAAATGTCAAAAGTATCGAAGATCTGTACACAGTGATTGCCAACGGGGCAGGGGGAGGTGCGATGCCGGCGTGGAAAACGAGGCTGTCGAACAACGAGGTCGTTCTTGCCGCAGCTTACGCGGCGAGCCTGCGCGGTACGCCGGTTCCGGAGACTGCCAAGCCGCCAGAGGGCTCCATCATCCCAGCGTGGCCAACGTTAGAAGATGTCGACGTCGGCAGCGAAGAGAAAGTCGATGAAACCCGTGAGTAGTCTCGCTGAGACGAGCAGCCCGCTGTTGGATTCGCCGGACTTTGTTCTCAGCACGCTTGAGAAAGATGGCTCGCGACGCTGGCTGTGGCCTCGACTTTCGAAGGGAAAATATTGGATTCGGCGGCGCTGGATAGGTTATGCCTTGATCGCGTTCTTCGTGGCGTTGCCACACGTTCGCGTTGGCGGTAAGCCCGCATTGCTGTTGGACATTACCCATCGTCAACTGATCATCGTTGGGCATACGTTTCTGCCGACAGACACGCTGATGCTCGCTTTCGGAATCGTCAGCGTGTTTCTCGTGATCATGCTAACGACGGCGTTGAGCGGTCGCGTTTGGTGCGGCTGGGGCTGCCCACAAACGGTTTACATGGAATTTCTTTTTCGACCGATTGACCGATGGTTTGAGAATACGTCAGGTCGCGGTGGAGCGCCGCGTAGGAAGGTGACGGGGCCATTGGCTGTGGTCCGGTACGCGATTTACCTCGTGCTCTCGATCGCATTGGCTCACACGTTTTTATCGTATTTTGTTGGCACGGATCAACTGGCTCATTGGCTCCGTAGTTCACCCGCAAAGCATCCGCTTGCGTTTTTTGTGATGACAGGAACGACGGTCGCGATGCTGTTTGATTTTCTGTTCTTTCGGGAGCAGCTTTGCTTGATCGCGTGTCCGTATGGACGTTTTCAATCGGTGATGCTGGATCGGTATAGTCTAATCGTTGGTTATGACGTCAAGCGCGGTGAGCCTCGTGGAAAGTTGAAGAAGAGCTTGCCCATCGTTGACCATTCATCGCCAGCCGCCGGTGATTGCGTCAATTGCAGGCAGTGCGTCGTTGTCTGTCCAACAGGGATCGATATTCGTGATGGCTTGCAGATGGAGTGTATCAATTGCACGCAGTGCATCGACGCCTGCGACGCAGTCATGGATAAAATCGGCAAACCCAAGGGCTTGATACGGTATTCTTCGCAAGCTGCACTTGGAACGTCTTTTAGAAATGGCGGCCGTTCATCACGAGCAGTACGCCCACGTACAATACTCTATGCGGTCTTGTTATCGATCGTTGGTACGGCATTTTTGTTCAAGCTGGTGACCCAGTCGGCGTTCGATGCCGTCGTCATGCGAGGGTCGGGAAATCCGTATACGTCGATCGGTGTTGGTCGAGTCTATAACTCGTTGAAACTGAGACTGGTCAATCGCTCGGGTGAGTCGCAGCGTTACCAGATTGTCATCAGCTCGCCCCAGGACGTCGTGATCGATGTGATGCAACCCGAAATGCTAAGTCTCGCCGCGGGAGACAACCACTTGCTCGTGCTGACGACCGAGTTTTCGGCGAGTTTGACCAAGCTGAATGGGAACACGACGGCAACGATGTCGATTACCGATGACGCTGGTCGAACTCGCAATCTGGATTTTCAATTACTGGGACCGAAACAATAGAGGCTCAATGATGGAAAGAAACGAATTGACAAATGGCACGACGCAAATGGGAAGTGATACGCTTGCGTCTCGTCGCGCGGGATGGTTTTGGGGCTCCGTCGTGCTTGCTTTGTTGGCAGGACAAATCTTACTCGGAGCAACGGCGTTCATCCTGGCGAACAACGATCCAACCGTCGCTGTCGTTCCTGGATATCACGAGCGAGCGTCGCTTTGGGATAATTCCGCCAAACTGCGGCAGCAGAGCAGGAAGTTGGGATGGACGGTGAAGTACGAACAAAGTTCAGCAGGGCAGGGGACTACGCTACGATGCAGGCTCACGGATGCAAATGGTACATCGGTGACCGATGCCTCCGGTCAGTTGACGCTTTTTCATCACGCGCGCGCCAATGCACCGATGACGGTTCCGCTTGAGGATGCAACGAATGGTTTTGACGTACGCCAAGCTGGCCTTTGGCAAGTCGAGATGCTGCTCGACGCCAAGCATGATGGCCTGCATTTCTTCGATTCACAGGTCGTGAACGTCCGTGGAGGCAGTTGATGTGGACTTGGTTTTCCGCGATCTTCGTCGCCAGCTTACTTGGCAGTTTTCATTGTGTTTGCATGTGCGGTCCGATCGCCATTTGGAGCGGACAGGCGAGTGAAAGTGGGCGTGCGACGATGATGTTTTCAAGAGTCGCTGGCTATCACTTGGGACGGCTGTTGACCTACTTGGTATTGGGTGCAGTTGCAGGCGTTGTCGGCGGCATCTTTGGCCGAATTGGCGAAGCTGCCGGTGTTCAGTCTGCGGCTGCGAAAGTGGTTGGATTTTTGATGGTTATGATTGGCACTCTGCGGCTGATTCGCTTGTGGCGAGGACCGTCGTCCGCAATTTATGTACCGCCGTTTGTTGGGCGCTGGAGTTCGTGGATTTTCAAGACCGTCGCAGGTCTGCGTCCGCGAATTGCGAAGTTGCCGATCGCGATTCGCGCTGCTTTCATCGGTGCAGTGACTGTACTTTTACCTTGTGGCTGGCTCTATCTGTTTGTGTTGCTTGCTGCTGGCAGCGGGTCGATTGGATCGTCGCTGCTTTTAATGTTTGCATTTTGGCTTGGCACGTTGCCAGCTTTGTCGGCGCTGATGGCGGGAGCATTGCGATTGGATGCGACGACTGGTCGAATGATGCCAGGCTTAACGTCCATCGTCGGAGCGGCCGTCTTGATCCTGTTTGGATTGCATACCGCAACGGGTCGCGCGAGTGCTGACCTTCAATCACTTGAGCAACGCCTAATGATTCTCAAGTCAGGCGAATCAACATCATCGGTGGTATCGCTGGAATCGATCTTCAAAGAACCTCTTCCGTGTTGCCAGCATGTCAAGTGAACTACTCGACGTCCCGTTAATTTCGCGGCAGAGTCAAAAAGACTTTGCTTGTGACCATTGTGGCTTGCCCTCTCCACCGAAAGATGCAAGCGGGACGACGTTCTGTTGCCAAGGATGTAGGGGCGCTTACTTTTTGATTCATGAATGGGGACTGGAGGATTACTACGCGTTGCGGGACCGATTGTTGGCTTCGCCAACGGAGCCGGTTGAATCGAGCAAGTTGGGAAGGCGACCGCAGTGGGAAGAATTAGACGACTCCAGTCTGCTGGGTGCATCCGCATTGCAACCGATCGGAGACGGTCTGGTCAGTAGCCGGCTGGCGATTGCTGGCATTCATTGTGGGGCTTGCGTTTGGTTGATCGAGCGCATGGCACCGCTTGTGCCCGGCTGGCAAGATGCGCGAGTCGGCATGCATGATCACAGCATCGAAGTCACGTTTGATCCAACGCGGACGAAACTGAGCAGTATCGCAGAGAAACTGGCGGGCATTGGGTATCAAGTTTCGCCTTGGGTGGAAGGCGTTGATTCGGTTTGCTTTCGCAAAGAGAATCGTTCGCGGCTGATGCAGATCGCCATCGCGGGATTCTGCGCAATGAACGCCATGTGGATCGCGATTGCTATTTATGCGGGAGAGTTCTCTGGCATGGCGTCGTCGCAGATGATGCTGATGCGGTGCGCCGGGGTGTTCATCGCGATCGTCACGACGGTAGGGCCAGGAAGGACGTTCTTTCGTGGCGCCTGGGCATCGATTCGTACTCGAACACCGCATATGGATTTGCCGATCGCGCTGGGCGTCGGAGTCGGAACAACTTCTGGCGTGGTCAGCTTGGTTATTGGCCATGCGGATGTTTACTTCGATTCGGTTGCGATGCTAGTATTTCTCTTGTTGGTCGGGCGGTGGATTCAGTTTCGGCAACAGCATCGCGCGTCCGACATGGTGTCGCTGCTCACAAGATTGACCCCCTCATTTGCGATTCGCTTCAATCGCGATGGAACGAAGACGAAGGTGCCCTCGGATTCACTGGTGGTTGGAGACCGGATCAGCGTTGCGGCTGGTGAATCCGTGCCTGTTGACGGAAGTTTAATTGCCGGTTCAGCGATGATGGATCGTTCGCTGATGACTGGTGAGAGTCTGCCTGTTTGTGTGGAGATTGGCGGCAGCGTCGAAGGTGGTTCACTCAATCTACAGTCTCCGATAGAGATGGAAGTGGTAGCCACTCGGGCTGAATCGCGAATCACGAAGTTGATGCAGCTCGTTCAGCAGGCGAGCTTGAAACGAACTCCGATCGTGCAGTTAGCGGACAGAATTGCCGGACGGTTCGTGGTGACGTTGCTGTGTCTTGCGGTGTTGACGATGGTCGTTTGGTGGCAGATCGATCCGATGAGAGCGATGAGCAACTCGGTGGCACTATTGATTGTGGCTTGTCCATGCGCGCTTGCATTAGCCACGCCGCTAGCGATTGCCGTTGCCATCGGTCGAGCCGCCAGACGCAAATTGTTGATCCGCAGTGGAGAAACTTTCGAGCGGCTAGCAACGCCGGGCATTGTTTGGTTTGACAAGACTGGGACGCTAACCAGCGGACGCCCCATCGTTGGCGTTGACGCCTTAGACGATCAGTGGTTGAAGCTTTGCGCAAGCATCGAATCACAGTGCCGACATCCGGTCGCGATCGCAATTGTCGATGCTGCAATCCGACGCGGCCTGAGTGACTACACTCGTCTGCAAGTTTCGGATATTTGCCAAACACAAGGCAGCGGCGTTCGCGGTATGGTCGATGGACACGAGATTGTGATCGGCAACTTGGCGTTTGTTCGATCGCTGGTTAGGGACATTGATGCGGATAAAGTGGAGGCTGTCGCTCAAGTTGCCAAGCAAGGAGGGACACCGGTTGTTATCGCGACCGATGGTTTCGTGCAGTCGGTGCTTGCTGTCGGTGATGATCTGCGGCCAAGTTCGTTGCCAGCGATCACTGATCTTCGCAATCGCGGTTGGTCCGTGGGGATTTTGTCGGGCGACCATCCGGCAACGGTTGCTGCGATTGCAAAGCGGCTTGGCATCGAGCCCGAAATGTCTCTTGGTGGTTTGTCACCAGAAGACAAGCTGCTGCAAATCGAGCGTTCGAAGGTTGATTACAAAGCGGTCGTGATGGTTGGTGATGGTGTCAATGACTCGGCGGCGTTGGCAGCAGCGGATGTTGGGATCGCGGTGCAAGGCGGCGCGGAAGCGAGTCTTCAGGCCGCACCAGTGTTCATGTCCGACAGCGACTTGACAGTGATCGTAGAGTTAGTCGACACGAGCCGTGCGACGATACGTTTGATTCGCCGGAACTTTCGCGTATCGCTTTGTTACAATATCTTGGCGATGGCATTGGCGATATTTGGTGTCATTAATCCTTTGATCGCGGCGATACTCATGCCGATCAGCTCGCTGACAATTTTGTCGTTGACGCTGGCTGCGAAGCCATTCGGCGAAAGAGCCCGAAAAATCGAGGTATTGCGATGAGCGTGTTATTTGTTGCTTTGCCGGTCGCACTTATGCTGGGGGCCGCAGCCGCCATCGCGTGTGTTCGCTGCATCAAGCTGGGGCAGTTCGATGACCTGCAGTCTCCGCAAGTTAGGATGCTGATTGACGAACGTCCGGTCATCGACGAGAAATCGAGGAAAGCGTAGGGATTTGGTTCTGGTGCCTAACTCCGGCGTCTCCGCCGCGAGTTTGTTGACGATTTTGTCGTTGACGCGGGCTGCAAAGCCTTTCGGAGGCACTTTTCGTTAAGCCGAGATATTAAAATGAGCCTGTTGTTCATTGCATTACCAATCGCACTGATGTTGGGCGCCGCAAAAGTTATCGCTTGCGTACGCCTCATCAATTCGGGGCAGTTCGATGACCTGCAGTCCCCGCAAGTACGAATTCACACTTATGTCATCGCGGGACCAAGGACTCCGTTGCCGTTCGCTCCCTGAAGGAGAATCGCGGATTAATCGGACCGCTTAGTGATCTCATTATCTCAACACAGTGCAAACAGGGACCGATCTCAGGTCGCGCCGACACAGGCTTGCCCATGGGACACCGTTCGGCGATACTCGCTGACCGTCCGTCTGTCGCTATCCCAAAGGGTTACCTAAACTGGTTTCTTAATTTGAACATCTAATGAACACAGCACGCTTTCATTCCGATACGAATATAATCAGGTCGGACATAAATGCCCACCCTTGCGACAGGTGCATCCTGCCATCAACTCATCGTCACTTCCGCCACGCAGATCAAAAGTAGAATCTTCGAAATCCATTGCTGCCGCAGCGTCGAATGCAAAACGGCCGACGATAGGTACAACACGAAAATAGGATAGTGATATGGCTCCACGAACTCGAAGCGCTGGCTCGCCACCAGCAATCGAATTGCTTAAGGTCGATGACCTTTTGCTGGACCCGAATAACCCCCGACTTGGAAGAAAGTATGCGAATAAGGCGCTTGCTCAGCCCGCGATTCTTGACTTGATGAAGGACTGGACTCTCGACGAGTTGGCGGTGTCATTCATCGAGAGTGGCTACTGGCCGCAGGAAGCTGTGATCGTCGTCTCTGAAAAACACAACGGCAAAATGGCGGATGTAGTTGTCGAGGGGAACCGACGCCTTGCAGCGCTGAAACTCCTGCATTTTGCGTGGCAAGGCAAGCCAATCTCTGCAAAGTGGCAGGAAATCGCACAGTCTGCCGGAGCTGGTCGGCAAAAGGATTTGGCAGAGATCGCCGTCATTCGAAAGGCGAGCCGAAAGGAAGTGAAAGCCTATCTGGGCTTTCGACATGTCACGGGGATAGCCGAGTGGAATCCGGCAGAGAAGGCCGAGTTTATTGCATCACTCATTGATGATGGGCTTTCATATGACGATGTTCGGAAACAGATCGGTAGCAAAACCCCCACAGTAAGGCAGAATTACATCGCTTACCGCGTGCTCTTGCAGATGGAAGGCATGGGCGACGACGATGTGGATTTGGAACGCGTCGAGAAGCGATTTAGCGTTCTCTACTTATCTTTGCGTTCGAACGGAGTGCAGAACTACTTACACATAGACATCAAAGCCGAACCCCAGGCTGCCAAACAGCCTATACCGCAAAAGCATTTGAAGAATCTTGCAAGATTCTCGCTCTGGCTTTTCGGAAAGGATGGACAGAGCCCGATTGTTCCGGAATCGCGGGAAGTCGATGAGTTTGGGCGGATTTTGGAAAGCGAACCTGCAGTGGCCTATCTGGAGCGTACTGAGCGTCCTAGCTTCGAAGTTGCACGAAGAATGGCAGGTGTTGCAGAGTCCGAAATAGGCGAACATCTTGAACGGGCCGCAGACGAAATCGAAGAAGCGTTGAAAGCCGTTCACCAACACAAGAGATCAAAAAGGGTGTTGGCTGCGGTGCAGCGAGTGGGTCTGGACGCCATGCAGCTTCTGGAAGTCTTTCCGAACATTAAGAACGGAGTACTCGGAGGTGACGGCTAATGCTGGGTATGCCTGAAAAAGTGTTCGCTGATCCAGAGACAGGAAAAAAATTGGATGAGTTCCAATTGGCTGACTGGCTCGAGGGATGCGTCACGTTCGCGGACACCATCATTTCACAGAACGATGTGGTTGACGCGCTCCATGAGAACTATTTGACAAATAAGACGGATTTACAATCAGCCAAGAACGACGCTATTTCTAGGGTTGAAGCTGCTTGGAGTGAATTGGCTCGTCGCGCTACCTGCTTGGGACAATCCGCACCTTATCGCATCAATGGTGTTCGCATTGAGCGAACATGCGAATGGCAACAAAGTCCGGTCTTCGCGTTCTGCTTGCTCGTTGGGCTTATGCCGGCGTACCGGCAGGCATTCAAGGCGTACAGTGACTACACGGAGCAAGGGGAGCTTTTCGAACAGGTGACAATCGCGGCGCTGAGGGCGCAAGGGTGGGAAGTGCATGGCGTTGGCTGGTCAAAGCAAGGAGCAAGTTCCATCGCCGAGAAAGTCGATGCAGCAGCGAGGTTCATTGGCGTTGGCTCACTTGAAGGTGCAATTGAAAAGTGGACTGCGCCGAGAGCGAAAGACGCCGGCTTAGATGTAATCTGCCAGTATGTTTTCATGGACGGCTGGAGCGGTAGGCCGGTGATCCTGACACAATGTGCAAGCGGAGAGAACTGGGAGGATAAATTGCACACGCCAGATCTAAACACATGGAAAAAGCTGGTTGATTTTTGTACAGCACCCCTGCGCGGCTTGTCGATGCCATTTGTAGTACGTCCTGAGCGTTTCAGAAGAGCGGGCGTACGCGATTCTGTTACACTGCTTTTAGATCGAAATCGCTTAGCCGTTCCCGACAAATTGCCTGCCGATTGGATTTCCAGTGAACTCGATATCAGCCTTCAAAATTGGATGAAAAGACGAGTGCAGACACTCCTCGGTACTGCAAACTGAAAGATGATTTGGATTAGGGAGTTTGTTACTGTTGTTTTTACGCCGGTCACGATGAGGATCATCGCTATAATCTGAATGGATTCTGTGTGCTCGAGCGTACGGCGCTGACAATCAAAAAACAAGATTATTGTCCCTGGTGCATCAGCCTTCATTTCGATCAAGCCGCGATTCTGCGTACTCGCATTTTTGTCGTGCCCAAAAGCGAATAAGCGATTTGCCGAACAACCTCGGCATTCACTGCATTTCCTATCGCCTTGTGGGCCTTGCTTGGAACCGAAGGTAATTCAATACCGCCCATGCATTGAAGACGAGAACATTCCCGTTGTGTCATATACCGTCTTTCCCAGGCGATAATTGGAACTTGGGTGGTGGTCATCGCTACCAATGAAGGAGCGGTCGTCGGTCGTTTGACGCGAACGCCTGACGCTCGAAACTGAATGACATATTTCCATATGTCGCGTTCCTCGCCTTTGCAATTCCATTCGAATTTCTGGAGACTCGATGGATACTCTTGAATTTCCTTCAACAAGGGTTTGATCCACCTCTTGTTCGATTCCAAATATTCACGATTCTGGTGGATGAAATTCTGCTTCCATTTTGGAAAAATGGACCCCGAACCTCGGGCGTAGCTTGGCAATCTCGAATGAATATCGTCTCGATTTCGCAGATTGAGTGTCTGTCCGAACGAGCCTTTGTACTTGCGTAGAGTTTTGAGACTCAAATCGTAGAGCGAGTCGTTGTTGGTAAATGGGTAAGTTGCGTTAAACTCCATCGTCCAAATTGGGAACGAGGGCAGTTGAATACTCTTAGGTGCGGCATTAAGAAATTGCTGCCAAGTCTCCAGGCAAGAAAGAACTTGGGGTGATAATTGTTTTGCGTCTGAAGGGTTTTTGTCGAGGACTGACGAAATATCACAGTCTAGTTCAGTCGTTTGCGGCCAACTAAAGTTTTCCAATCCGTCAAGACTTGCGACGATGTAAAGCCGTTCGCGAATTTGCGGTATGCCTAATTTATGCGGTGAAAGGACGGTAGTTTTGACCGAGTAACCTTCGGCCTCCAGTTGTCGTTTCATCTTCATCCACGTTCTGCCCGCATCGTGACGTTCTAAATTGGCAACGTTCTCCATCAGTAAAAACCTAGGATGATGGTGCTTAATGACACGAAGTACATGACCCGAGAAGAGGTCGCCCCAGAGCTTGCATTTCGTCCCTTTTTGTTCGCCCGCCTTCGAGAAGGGCTGGCACGGAAATCCTGCACACAAAACATCATGTTCGGGAATTTTGCTTTCTGAAATATCTCGTAAATCGCCACCAGGCTTCAGCCCAAAATTACGCTCGTACAACAGCGACAAATTCTCGTCAAGTTCACACGCAAATACGCAGCGATGGCCGAGTCTCTCCAAGGCTAAATGGAAGCCGCCGAGTCCTGAAAAAAAATCAACAAATCTTAAGCTTGTCGTTTGCATTGTTTATGTGTAAGTACGAGCGTTATTTGCTGTTGAACATTTTGGACCGACGCATCGGAACGTCCGCTGATGGTACAAAATTTGCTTCACGGAGCCAATGTCAATTCCTGTACAGCAGTTCCCGGTACGGTGGTTGCTTGAGGCTCTCTGGCGACGTTTTGCCAATGCTATCATTGTCGTTGGGTGTTTGATAGCTATTGCTTTTGGTGT
>JAYVSE010000381.1:0-5755 GCA_043775635.1 Planctomycetaceae bacterium
GGCTGTCCGACTGGGCTCACGCACCCTCCACTCGAAAAAGGAATTCAAAAAATATTTTGAATCAGGACTTGCCAATATTTAAGACCGTCGCTCTCCCCCACTCTCGCCATCACCCTCCTCATCTCTCGCCGTCTCCCCGTCCCCCGTTCCGTCCTCCCGCCGCAGTGGCGATAGACCAGCCCAATCGGTGTACCTGAGTGGCGAGCTATTGACATATCTGTAAAAGCTCCATTGTTCGTCACGGTAGCCAATCGGATCGCGACTCACAAACCTTCCACCCACGGAATCATACATCCGAGCGCGGTAGTGATATAACGCAATCGCTTGATCCCATTCACGCCCCGTGTACGTATAACGATTCGCGATCGCTGACGTTGGGACGACGGAACCACTACCATCGGTAATCGTCGGTGTGCCAAACGCGCTGTAAGCGTAGCGTTCTACGGCCGTACCGCTGCCGTCAGTGACTGCGGTGATTGAGTATTGTTGGTTGCGCAGTTACCCTTAACTACGGGGCGATAACGTATTCCACGATCGGGAATTTCACCCGACTATTCAATCGCCTTCACAGGCGCACTAGAACCATTGTCCCAATGGTTTTCCGAGCAATTGGGACAATTGCTCTACTCTAAAAATCATCAGCCTTGATCACTTCATGGTTATGGCGGGTTGCAAGTCCCTGGTAGACGCCTAAATCGATGGACTCCGTAATCAGACGCACGGACCCATCGGCTAACGTGAAGTTGGCTCCGCCCGAGTGCTCGCTGCTAAAGTCATCAAAATGTCGTGCGGGGGAGTTCGGTGTGTGATCGACGGAGCCAATGATGCGTATCTCTGCTTCAGCGGCTTCAGGAATGACGCCGTGCCAGATGCTGCTGCCCAGTTCTGTTGTTCGTTCACCGAGCATGATTGTTGAACTCATGCCATCGAGGAAATCGCGAAACCGTGTTTTACTGTTTCCATAAAACGTGCCGTCGCCATCATATGGATCGTCGTCAATTTCAGTGGTACCGAAGACTCCGACATAGTTGGCCTTCGCGATCAAGAACAGTTTGGGATTCGAATCATCAATGCTTCCAGTGGGAAAGGGGCTAGCGCTCCCCGTTGATTCCGCGATCATAAATAGATTGAGGCCAACGTCGCTCGGGCAAATGAAAGTCTGAATCGCTTGTTCGCGAACCGCTTGATGCGATGCATTTTTAATCGCGACAGAGAAATTGATTTTTTCATGGATAGCTTGCTGTTCCATGTACGGCAATATCGCTGCTCCCCAGCTCCAGCCAGGTTCATCGCTGGGTTCGTCGGCGATCCAGCCAGAAGGTAAGCGATTATAAGCCGCGTGGTAGTTATGGATGGCCAGTCCCAGTTGTTTTTGGTTGTTTGCGCAGCTCATTCGCCGAGCAGCCTCGCGTGCGGCTTGGACCGCAGGCAGTAATAAACCGACCAAAATCCCGATGATTGCAATGACGACCAAAAGTTCAACGAGAGTAAATGCAGAACGTGATTGTGGCTTTATAGCCATGAAATATGCCTCGGATAAAAACAATGTGGATGAAAAAAATGCTTCTGACCGTTGGCGTCGATGCATTTACCACACGCCGAGCCATCAAGCAGAGAGCGACTTCAAGAGCGAAGTCGATGGTGGTCCACGTTTTCCAGGCAGATTCCCTAAAACACCGATTACAACCAGTGACGTTTCGAGCGGCTTAGTAAAAACCGAGGCCTCGCGGTCGCCACTTCCACCGCGTTCAAACGCCACTATCCCGCAGGATGCTTTACTGGCAATGCAGGTCGCACATGCCAGCCCACAATGATGCTCAAGAGTAACCTTGATCGCGACAAGTCGAGCAGCATTTTCCGCCAGTGGACTGGGTGAAATGCGTGAGCGGAGCCGAGGAAAATGGTGACTGTGCCCCGAGCAATTACCTTGATGCGACACCACGCTAGTCTGAACATCAGGCTGGTTGGACTGCTGATGGTGGGCTTGGCGTACGTGCTCAAGCTGATGCGCAAAGGGCAAAACATACGCCCCGAGCACATAAATCAGCAGCACGAACAAATTGCCAAGCTTAGACATCAACGCCTCGTTCCGACCCGGTTCAAGCAGACAGCCCATAGTATTCCGGTAGTCACTGCAAAAGCAACCGCTAGCGATGTAAATTCGGGAAAAATTTTCAGGCCGCATCTACTCGGGGCAATGGCCCCAAGCTACGTAGGATGGGACCATTGTCCCGTCCGGTCAAGGGAGCCATTCTCCGCATCACGTGTTTGTTGTTGGGCAGCGAATGCCGCAATTTCGATCGCACAGGTCGAAATTTTTTGACCAGAGTTTGAATTTATCTGTAGCTTTAAAAAAGAAAATGCGGATAATCAACGGCTCGCATTTGAGGCTTCAAATTGGAATTGATCTCTGCCTGTTGGATTTAAGAAGGAGTCCATATCGATGATTGATAAGTGTGACCCAACGGAAATTTGTCTTCGTGCATCGGAATCGCTTGCGACAAGTAGTGTGCAGGAGATCCGCTTGTTAAATGTTCGGCGCGAGCGGGATACGCTTCGCATTACCGGGCGAGTGGGTAGCTTCTACCATAAGCAACTAGCGTTGGAAACGGTGCGTGGTGTCTCGCGAGGGATGCAAATACTTAATCGGGTTGATGTGATTTAAGTGTCTGGTCAATGAGTTCAAGCAACTCGTTTTCACCCACTGTGATTCGCATCTCGATCAGGATGGCGCAGACATTGTGTCCCACAAGTCGGTCGGTTTGTAGTTTCACTAGATCTTTGTGAGTGCAGACCAACTCGATTGAGTTGTCGTTGAATTCAATCAACCAACGACTGATGTCGTCTACGGTTTCTCGCAAATAGGGATCGTGGTCAGCAAGTCGTTTCGTGCCAACAATCTCCGCACCACATCGCTTCACTGTGGATTCGAATGCCTCAGGATTCCCAATCGCGGAAACAATGGCAACACGTTTTCCTGCAAGAGTCGTTGGCGCTTGCAAGCGATCGGGCCAAAACAGCAGCGACGCAGGTTCATGGATTGCTTCCGCCCAAATCGCAATCGGGGCGGCGTTTTGAATCACCGCTTTGATCCTCATACGCGATGCTTCGTCCACTAAGTCGGCGCGACTAAGTAGGACAGCATTGGCGCGAGCGAGTGATTTGATCGGTTCTCGCAGCAGACCACGTGGTAGCAAATGGTCGTAACCAAATGGATTGGTGGCGTCGATGACTACGATATCCACATCGCGATGAAGTCTGCGGTGCTGAAACCCGTCATCCATCAAAATGACTTCCGTTTCAAGCTCTTCGACAGCGATCCGAGCCGCTTCAACACGATTTGCGTCTTGTACATGGGGTACATCGGGCAACGCTCTGGCAAGTTCCATCGCTTCGTCATTTTTATCGCCGGGTTGCGCACCATAACCACGGCTGACGATCGCAACACGAAGGCCAAGGCGGCGTAAGTGTCGCGCGATGAAGCGTACCAACGGTGTTTTGCCGGTTCCGCCGGTCGTGATATTTCCGATTGAAATCACGGGAACTTCCGACCGATGAATCGTGGTTTTGCCATCGTCGAAACTGCGATTTCGAATCGCCACGGCAACGCGGTAGGGAAGAACACCTAGCCGTAGCAGTCCACGAAGGCAAAAAGCCAACGGATCTCGCCGTTGGCCACTAAGAAGGTTACGAAAATCCATCGTGTGCCAACGCTTACTTGCTACCGGCCAGAAACTTTGCGATCGCTGAAGGCAACGGTGCCTCAAATTTGACCATTTTCCCGGTTACGGGATGTTCAAAACCTAGCATACTCGCGTGCAGTGCGATTCGTTGCCGAATCCAACGCGGGTGTTTTGCGGCATCTTCCTTGTATCGAGGGTCGCCCAAAACCGGATGCCCTGCGTCGGCAAAATGGACGCGGATTTGGTTACGTTTTCCCGTTTCAAGACGGGCTTCGACGAAAGTCGTGTCCGCCATACGCCTCAGCACACGAAAATGGGTAATGGCAGCCTCCGTGTTCCGCGACGGTCTGGCAACGTATCGGTCTAAGTTCTTGCCTGTTGCTAAATGGGCATCGAACGTGCCTTCGTCAGCCTGCATGACTCCAGCAACAACGGCGACGTACACACGCTCTGGCTTGCGTTGTTTGAATTGCTCGATCAGACGTTCCGCGATCGACTCCTGCTTTCCGAACACGAGCAGGCCGCTGACTTCGCGATCGAGTCGATGAACGAGGCAAGCCGCGCGAGGTTTTCTGGAGTGGCTCAAATACAGCGTCACTCGATCAACCAGTGTATTCTTCTCGTTCCAATCCGTTGGAACAGTGAGCACGCCGGCCGACTTATCAACGACGATCAGGTCGTCATCCTCGTAGAGAACGGTGAACGTGCGATCGTCCCAGCTTTTCTTTTTTTCGTGGTAACGCTGATTGGGATCGTAGTGAACCGAAACGGTGTCGCCGACAACGACTTGCTTGGCAATTGCATTGCAAGTTGCACCGTTGACCGAAACGCAGCCGTGATCCACCAGCCCACGTACTTGTCCACGAGAGACACTAGTCGCTTTTTGGACTACAACATCGACGCGACCAACTTGCGTTTCGTCGATCGTAATCGTCATCGTCTTTAGAGCCATCGGGCAGCGTCCCCAATTGTCCGTTAGGCTTTACGAGCTTCTGGTTGATACTTTTCGGTCAGCCAGAGTAGCAGCGGACTAGCGATGAATATCGAACTGTAGGTACCGACGGTGATACCTACGAGCAGCGAGAAAGCAAAAACGTGAATTCCTTCGCCACCGAAGACATACAATACGAACACGACAAGCAACGTTGTTCCCGAGGTCAGCAACGTGCGCGACAGAGTTGAATTGATACTGCTATTAATCATATTGCCCGACAAGCGAAGACTCTTGCCTTTCGTTTCGCGAATACGGTCAAAAATCACAATGGTGTCGTTAATCGAATATCCGATCACCGTCAAAACAGCGGCGACAACCGTCAAGCTGATTTTGAACTGATCGATCAGCAGGAACCCAAGTGCGTCTGCCACCCAATAACTGACGGCAATTGCACCCAGCGTGATCAAGACGTCGTGAACCAATGCCGCAACGGCTGCGATGCCGTAGAACACGCGATTGAACCGAAACCAGATGTACGCGATGATCGCTAACATACTTGCGAGCATGGCACCGATAGCGCGTCCGATCATATCACCTGCGACTCGGCTGCCGACACTGCTACTGCTGACCCAAACTGGATCGCTGCCAAGGACCTCTTTTAGCTTACCCATCACTTCGTCTGCTGGGCCGAACTCGATTGGCAATCCAACGATCCATTCGCTGAATCGCAAATCGCTGTTGGCGCTCCACGCTGTCGCACCTTTTCCGATTGGTTCAAGTTCGATACCGACGGAATCAATGGAGACACCGGCAGCAGCGGAGGCTTTGACGATGCTAGAAAGCAGCGTCGCAGCATTCACTTCTGCCTTGTCTTTCGTGTTGCCTTGGATGCCGAGTGTGAGCTTGGCGCGGCTAATGACTTCCGATTTTACGGTCGGTGTTTTCTTTTCTGTTGGAGCTATCGGCGTTGTCGGTTTCGCAGGAATCGTCAAATCCTTGGTTTCGCTTGCAGGAGTTACTTGCGCGGCAGGCGGTACTTGCGCGGCAGGCGATTCTGTTGCTTCGGCCGGCGTTGCTGGTTCAGTGATGGCTGCTTCCGCCGGTGATTCAGTGGTCGCTGCTTCCGTCGCTGTTGCAG
>JAYVSE010000382.1:0-8577 GCA_043775635.1 Planctomycetaceae bacterium
CGCCAGAATTCCTCAGCACACTAAAACGTTGGGAATTCTGGCGAATCCCACTACACAAAACGTTCTGCCCCAGCAACGAAGCGGGGCATTGTTTTCAAAGGACCGCAGTATCTTTTTCATAGTACGCACCGTCTAGCGACCGATGGTCGGTTCCGTGTGATACAAGTGGCATTTGATGCACGAATCGCCAGCCGCAACGTTGGTGTGACACGATGCACAAAGCGGCTTTGTCATCGGTCCAAAATCATGGGGCGAACTGGTGGCAGATTTTAAGCTTGAAAGAGACACGGACGTCATGAACGATGCGTTGTCAACGTTACCAACATCGATATCGATTGAATGACACAGCCTGCAATCTGCTAGATTCGGAAGATTCATGTGGGGGCCATGTGCAAACTTCGTCAACACAGCGTCTTGGCGATGACTTGACGGCAATGGTTTCCAAACAACCGCTCCCACGGTCGCAGCGCCTGGATGGCACTGAATACATGCGACCGCAGGACCAACTCCGAGCAATTCACGACGGATAGTGCTTTCTGATGGCAGTCCGGCAGCCAGTTCAATCGCGGCCCTCAAAACAGGATCTGCATGGCCATGGCCGCGATAACTGATCGCCATGCGAGAGTCGTCAACATACCAGCCGCCCTCGGGTTGCATGGTGACCGGATGATGCTCCAAAGAAATTACGCGCCGATTGCGCACCGGTGGCGCAACAGAACGATTCGCATCTGCCTCGCTATTGGATGATTCAAGGAGCGGATCGGCGTCCGACAAAGGATCCGATAGTAAACCGTCAGGCCCGTCACTTGCATCAATCAGTATATCGTCATCGTCGGAAACGATAGGTCCGCGCGCCGTAGCCATACGGAATCTGGGATTTTTGGCATGCTGGTTTTCATTGTTTGAAACGATTCCGTGCGAGCCGTGGAACCAACGCTGTGTCGCATCCCCAATCAGTTGCGGCGAAAGTCCTCGGAGGATCTGTCTGATCTGTTGATTCTCAATGTCAGAGTTTTCCGAGCCTTGAGTTAAACCAGGGATAGGTCCCTCCTTCGCCATCGATTCCATCGCGTTGCGGATGACGACCGCAAGCGTCTCAGCCGCCTGGCGGTGCGTTGAATCTTCCGGATTGATGCGAGCGAAATCACCTTCGCCGGGAAGCGATTGAATGACTGCTTGAAGATCACGATTGGCTCGCAATAGCCAACGTGCGAGCGGCCCCACCTTACCATCATAAAAGCCTGTTGCAGCCACTGGCCAATCGCCAACGACGTCTCTGTTCGGCTTCAAAAGGCTCGGCAGTACAAACAAATCAAGCCGTACGCCAACCTGCTGGTTGAGCGATTTGTCGTGGCATGCACCACACGCTGTCGCATAGTCAGTCGTGCGTGCAAACTCACCTGTATCCATTTTTGCATGGCAACCAACGCAGTCAAAGTGCGTTGCACGCCCGGCTTCGTCACGGGTCGCTGGAAAATGACGTTCGCCATGTGATCGATGATCAAATGAGATAGGTTCGTTTTCGGTATACGGCCAATTGTTCCACGACGGGTGATCTTTAGCAAAACTCGTGAATCGATTTGCGTGACACGTTTGACACTGGGCATCGGAGAGTATCGTGAGACTTGCATCTGCACCCGCATGCTCGCGATGGCACGTCGCACACGCCACATCCGTGGTGGAGAAGGACGGTCGGGGGAGCCATTGGTTCCAACTTACGTTAGTGAGCTTCTGCGAATGGTCTCGAATCTGTTGAAGGCGGGGCTCAGACAAATTATGAGCTGTACGAGCAAAGTTACGCGGCAACGATGCGTGGTGGCAATCCATGCAACGCTCGCTTTGAGAAGCCGATGATTCGTCGTGCCCCGAAAGGAACCATGAAAGCGGCGACAATTTCGCTTGAGGATGACACGCTGCACATGACGCGGTTGCAAATTGTCCCGACAAAATCTGCGCGTGCGGAGTCGAGAGCGGCCCCGGTTTGTAAAACGCTTGCCCCCCTACATAAGATCCGACGACGAGCACCAACGCGCCAATTGCAAACGTCAGTGACTTCCATCGGCGAGACCTAAACTGGACCGTCGTGACCGGATCGCATCTGACTTTCTCGTGACGACAGATTCCAGCAGATGTTGGACCAAGTGCGCATGCATGTGCCGTTCGTTGCTCGCCCGAGCATAAGCTGCCACACTGATAGCGGTCACTAGGTCGATCATTCGTCGGTGCCGTTGGCAGCTCAAAGTCATCTCGCCGCATTAGGCACGCTCCGAAACGTCGGAGACAGTTTTGTTAAGGAAACACATTGAATTTCTGTTCAATTTCCAAACATCCCCATCGCGATGATCGCGTGTGCAAACGACCAAATGACCAAGACGCTCGATAGACCAGCATGAATAAGAACCCAACCGCGAAGCCGAAACTGCATCGCATGTTGATAGTCAAGGTCATCGCGATGACGAACCAATGCCGCTAGTCGTTTCGACAATGTCAGGACACCTGGGTCGAAGTATCGATCTAGATCGTTCAATTCACTTAGCAATCGACGCCGATGCGCACTGGACGGGTTCAACAGGTATCGGACAGACAACGAAGAGAAAAAATATGGCCGAAGTGACTTTTCAAAAAACGATTTAAGCACCGCAAGGTCAGACGTCTCGGCAAGCTCGCTCAGCGATGTTTCAGCGGCATTAGCAATCTGATCGCGGTGCCATGGAATGCGATCAAATCGCGGCTGAATCGAAACATTGGTGATGCGTTTAGGTACAACACGACTGATATAAACGCCATAGAATCCGCTTGCTGCAACCACGATAAACAGGCACGACAACGGCCCTTCGAATCGACCGCTCGCAATGATCGCTGGGACGTGGATTGCGTAAACAAGGCAGGCAAATAGCCCTGTGTATATATGCACTTGAACCCAAGTACTTACGGACCAAAGCGGTAGCATCACAAGCCGCTTGCGCAAACCGATCAACATCAGTCCAACAAGACACGCCAGTAGACTCGCACCCGAATAGATCGCAAGACTTCCCAATGAAATACGTATCCATTGTGCACCGGCAAGCCAGATCGCCGCCAGCGACAATGTCGCCGTTATCGACGCAACACGGCGTTGGCGAATTGACCATTTCATCGTGTCATAGCGAACAAAGTCCAAGGCCGCACCTCTTACCGTTTGTCGAGCCAGTATTGAAGTGGTTCAGACTGCGTCAAATCAATACGAGTCAGTGCATCATGAGGGCAAGCCGAGACACATGCCGGTCCCGATGGCTGACTTTGGCACATGTCGCATTTCGTAGCCTTTAATATCGGCAAGCCTGATTTGCCATCGCGATAGGGATGGCCGTGCTTGTCATTGATCGGTGTCATGCGAATATTTTGGTAGGGACATGATGCTGCACACACGCCGCATCCCACACAAATCGATTCTTGAATTTGAATCACACCGGTTTCTGCGTGCCGGTGAATGGCTCCCGTAGGACATCCAATCATGCAAACCGGATCGCTGCATTGCATGCAAGCTTGTACAAACTGAAGACGTTCGTGAACGATGCCTTCGCGGACAAATCTGGGATTGCCATCATGGGTTGCGGCGCAGGCCTTTACACAGTCGTCGCAGCGCGTGCAACGATGCAAGTCGATGACCATCGCCTGGGTACCATTGAACAATCGATTCTCAACCAGAAATTCAAGCTGCCCCGTATGATCGCTTCGATTGCCGGTTAAAAACGCGATATCGTCATGTTTGGTCTTCGCATCAGCCGTAGTTGCAACACTATTTCGCACACCCCGTCGCCGATCGCCTGAAGCGTTGCGGTGTAAATCCGCGAGCTCTCGCACGTCGTCGGGCAACTCGCTTCGGCGCACACAAGGCAGCACATCTTCTGCAATGACTTCTATTGGAATATGTAACGTATCAACGAATCCAACGGCTCGAAGTGTCTGCTGTAGTACCATCGAATCCACGCCCTCTGGACGCAGACAAGCATGAACAACTTCGCTGAGACCGAACAAGTGCCCTGCACCCAGATATGCCGTGGTTTGATGTCCTGTACCATGTTGCCGACTGGTTCGCGCAAAGCCGCTTCGAATCGCAATCAATGACGTTGGAAAACTTCCCTCACTAGCGACAATCGGCTCGCTTTCAATCTGCTCTCGCGGCGATAACTTCTGCGTTCGACGATAGTCGGTATTCCACTCGATCCGACCGAACGATCGCAACTCAGTGGCTTTGGCAACACGCTCCAAGATCTCTTCAGGTAAATGTCGAAGCAACGGTAAATCGCGTAAATGAAGCTTCAACCAATGTTGGCGGTAATGCTGTTCAAGGTGCTGAGAAAAAGCCGGATCACGACGCAGCAGCCGCAAACCCTGCCAACGAATTTCCAGCACGGTCGCTTCTTCTTCGACAATCACGGTGGCGGCACGAGGTGTCCGGTACATTGCCGCTACTTCACCGAACAGTTCACCTGGACCAAGTGTCACGGTTTGATGGTCACGAAGTACGGCCGCGAAGTCTTGCAGAAATAGCGCTGGCCGATTATCGACGCTACCAATCGTTGCGTTGCCTGACACCGTAACTTGATCAGCGGTTCGTACTTCCGCATGTTTACTTTGCGACCACCATGCACGCACCGCCTCACGCCAGGAAAGCTTTTCAATCGACCCGCGACCGAGTTGTTCCGGTGCTAGTTGTGAAACGACAACGCGGATACTGCCTGCCAGAACCAAAAACGCACTGCTGCCGTAGTCACCTTCGCGAACCACGATTTCGCCTGGTTCGCAACGCAACAAACGACAATCATTCCGCAACACGCCATCGAGCGGCGTTGACTTGGGAAAAACCGACGGATCTAAGGACGCAAACGGTTGCCGACAGCGCAGCCAAATCACATCCGCATCGGTCATCGACGCGTCCAGCGGTTGGTCCCACCGTTCAGGACGGCGGACAAAGTTGGCAGATTGGCTAATGGTCATCGACCGGGCGGAAATTGATATTGTGATATTGGTAGAACTTCATCGATCAAGTCCTGTCCTGTAGCGGAAATCCGCACCGATGGTCAAGAGAAGCCCGCGAAGTCGTCGATTTCGCTAGCATTGACTGCTAGAGTAAAGCAATTGTCCCCATTGCTCGGTGAACGATTGGGACAATCGTTCTACTCTCTCAAGAAAAATCCCGATGAATTATCAAGTCACTTATCGCTCGCTTTTGGCGATCGGATTAGTCGTCGTTTCTAGCTTGGTTTCGCAAACAACTTCAGCCTTGGAGCAGAAGTTAATCAAGGCCGACATCGTTATCTACGGGGGGACAGCGGCGGCGGTGACGGCGGCGGTCGAGGCGAAGCGACTGGGCAAAACCGTGGTAATCGTTTCACCCGACAAACACCTCGGTGGACTTTCGAGCGGCGGGTTAGGTTGGACGGATTCTGGCAAGAAGGAAGTCGTCGGGGGGTTGGCGAGAGAGTTTTATCATCGCGTTTGGAGTCATTACAACGATCCAGCCGCGTGGAGTTGCCAACCAAAAGATTCCTATGGCAACCAAGGGCAGGGGAGTAATGCGATCGACGGCGACAATCGCACGATGTGGATTTTCGAACCGCATGTGGCCGAATCGATTTTCGATGCTTGGGTCAAAGAACTAGGCATCGTTGTTTATCGCGAACAGTGTCTTGATCGCGAAGCTGGGGTTGCCGTCGTCGATGGACGGATTCAGTCGATCCGTACACTCAGTGGTCAGACGTTCGCCGCATCAATGTTTGTTGATGCAACTTACGAAGGCGACTTGATGGCAGCGGCTGGTGTTAGCTATCACGTTGGCCGAGAAGCGACTTCGCAGTACGGTGAAAAATGGAACGGCGTACAAACGGGCGTACTGCATCACGGGCACCATTTCGGTGTACTGCCGCATGGCATCAGCCCGTATGTTGTGCCGGGCGACGCGTCCAGCGGTTTGTTACCACGCGTCAGCGCCGATCCGCCAGGGACTTTTGCCGCCGCCGATCACCGTGTTCAAGCGTACTGCTTTCGTATGTGCCTGACGAATCACGACGCGAATCGCATCCCATTTCCTAAGCCTGCGGGCTACGACCCAAAGGCATATGAGTTACTCCGACGCGTGTTCGACGCAGGCTGGCGACAAACATTTGGCAAGTTTGACCCAATCCCCAATCACAAAACAGACACGAACAATCACGGACCTTTCAGCACCGACAACATTGGCTTCAATTACGATTACCCTGAGGCCAGCTACGAGCGCCGCCGCGAAATCATTGCCGAGCACACTCGCTATCAAAAAGGGTTGATGTATTTCATCGCCAACGATCCGAATGTTCCTGCTGACGTTCGCGAGGCGATGTGCCAATGGGGATTGGCCAAGGACGAATTTCCAGACAACGGACATTGGCCGCATCAAATTCATGTGCGAGAAGCTCGGCGCATGGTTGGTCAGTATGTAATGACAGAAAATGAGTTGCAAAAACGACGACCAACGCCGGATTCAATTGGCATGGGGTCGTACACGATCGACTCACACAATGTACAGCGATATATCACCGCTGAAGGGTTTGTTCAGAACGAAGGCGACATCGGCGTGCCAACCGCAGGTCCCTACCAAATCTCGTTAGGGTCGATTTTACCAAAACGTGATCAAATCACTAATCTCGTTGTTCCGGTTTGTGTTTCCAGCTCGCATATCGCCTTCGGATCGATCCGAATGGAACCGGTATTCATGATCCTTGGTGAATCAGCGGCGGCTGTCGCATCAATGGCGATTGACCGCAAGCAACCCGTTCAGGATGTGCCGTACGACGTACTTCGCCAACACTTGATTCAGTCATGTCAGGTGCTTGAATTCGACAATCCAACCGACGGACTGCGGTGAAACCGTGAGCGATTCCGATTCTATTCAGGCGGGCGGTGACTGGCTTTTGGAGCTTGACGATGTGACGGTCACGCGCGGTCACCATCGAATTTTGGATCGAATGTCGCTTGCCATCCCTCGTGGGCAACACACGGTCATCCTTGGCCCCAACGGGTCCGGAAAAACATCGCTGCTCAAGTTGTTGATCCGCCAGTTCTATCCCTCGGTTAATCATGGCCAAACCGGTGCCGTCCGGATCTTTGGACAATCGATCTGGAACGTAGCCGAGCTTCGCCAGCATCTCGGGATTGTTAGCGGTGAACTCGATTACGAATTCGCGTCGCCAAGAAGCGGTCGAATGACAGGCTTGCAGGCGGTGTTATCAGGCTTGGACGGCGTGCGTTTGGTCAGTCATATCACCAGCCTCAGTCGCTCGGCGACACACGCAGCCCGCGATGCACTTGAACGAGCCGGAGTTGTTGAGCTGGAGCACCAGTCGATCGCGACCATGTCGACGGGTGAAAGACGCCGTGTGCTGATCGCGCGTGCGCTGGTGCATAAGCCCTCTGCGCTGGTGCTGGATGAACCGACGACAGGTTTGGATATCGCTGCACGTCATCGATTCTTGGATCAAATCCAAGGGGTTGCGGAGCAAGGGACAACGATGATTTTAGTGACGCATCATGTAGAAGAAGTGATTCCCGCGATCAGTCATGTTGTGTTTCTCAAAAGTGGTCAGGTTCACAAGACCGGTGCCTGTGACGAGCTGCTATGCGACAAACCACTAAGCGATCTGTTTGACTTCCCGGTTTGCGTCGAACGGGAAGCAAGAAGTCAACGTTATCGCGTCGGTGAACGTGAGCATTGACTCGCCGTGCCGGATGAGAAGGCAACCGAAACCTTCTCGATTTTACTTGGTCTACCCACCAGCGTCACCCAGCCGCTGCAAATCACTCTCAATCCATCCCCTGTCGATGGCCGAAATTCTTTTCCAGATACCACACAGGGCACGCTAATGCCTACCGGGTTGGCTATACTCAAGGTTTTCAATGAGGGAATCAATGAGTACGATTTTTGCAAGACTGACCGGTTCCGAGTTCGATGGGATGGTCGATCGTGGTGCCTTTGATGGTATCTCAGGTAAAAAAGTGGAATTGATTCGAGGAGAATTGCGATTCGTGAATCCGGCAGGCCCCATCCATGACGATTATATCGATTTTCTAACGCATTGGTCGGTGGTGTCAACACTTGATAAAAAAGCTAACATTCGAGTTCAATGTAGTTTCATTTGCGACGACAATCGGCCCGAGCCAGACGTTCTTTGGCTTCAACCACGCCGATACGGTCGAACGCGTCCAACAGCCCGTGATGTGATGCTGCTTATCGAGGTATCGGACAGTAGTCTCTCGTCGGATTTGCAGGAGAAGGCCGATATTTATGCGGAAGCAGGTGTGCAAGAGTATTGGGTCGTCGACGTCCCCTCCTTGCGCATCCACGTGCTCTCGAAAAGCGATGGCAAATCGTATCGAAAAATCGAGATCGCCGTTGCCCCGCTGTTCCTTTCGCCGACGTGTTTACCAACGGCCAAGCTCGATTTGTCTGATCTATTCTCAGTGACTTAGTTCCAGTTTAGCACTTTTCAAGGGTCATCCCGCGAGCGTTGCCAGGTAGATAAGCAGGTCCGATTTATTATCGCGACCCGTGGTGCTGAGCGA
>JAYVSE010000383.1:0-3691 GCA_043775635.1 Planctomycetaceae bacterium
TTAGTAACCCGCTGCGTAAGCGAGGGATCACTGCGATCCCTCGCTTACGCATTCGGGTTATGATTTGCACGCTAAAATTCAAAACACAACTAAATCAACGGCCTGCTAGCGCCGTCGGCTCACTAAGTCCACGCCATTGGGCCTTTTGCATTAGTAATCTAGTTCATATTTTCAGGCGAGACTTCAATCAATTCCGGTACGGAACTATTGATCGAATTTGGGCTTGCGACCTTATTCGGAACGCTTGATTCCAGCATGGCTGGTTGCTCACCGATACTCTGTGGATTCGTGACCTGAGGCAGGCTTGGATCGAACGGTCCCGATGTTAGTGGCCGAGGCATATTGCCCCGATTCGGATGCGCTTGCTGGTCAAGGTAGCGGCCAACTTCGTACGCATCGCGATAAGCACCTCCTGCCCACGGTCCCTCCGCCATGGATACGTCGTTGTATGCAAGCAATGTGCCTTTTTCACGATGGAAATCTCGGATTGAAAGGTTGTAGTTCGAAACCGAACGATAAAAATTTGATTCACTGATAACGACTTGGCGTTGTGCTTGAAGCAAAAAATTGATGTTATCCGTACCATCTCGATAACGTCGGCGAAGCACATCGACTTGCCTCAAGTCGGAAAGGAACCCATTGAAGTTTGTTTCCAGCAAGCTGTGTGTTAAGGAAATTTGACGCGCGGATTCGGCCAATGTATGACTGATTCTGAGCGAAGTTTCGTTCAGTACAGCATGTTCACGGTTGAGGTTTAGACGAGCATGGGAAACGGCAGCGCTCGCGGCTCGCAAGCCGACGGGAAAATTAAGTTCCATCCCCGCTCGCCATTCTTGATAGTTACCGCTGGTGATGCTGCCAGCGAGGTTGTCAAACGTCTCTGTATCGCTTTCGCCGATCAAATGATCACCGAGTCCGCGAACACGATAAGTGCCTAGAAAGTCGAGCTGCGGACGACGGTTCAACCTTGCCGCAATCAACTCCATTTCGCGGCGTTTGACGTTGTACTTCTGGCGCCTGATCTCCACGCGCCGCTCCAGCGATTGGTTCAACGCGCTGTCCCAATCGAAAATGACCCGAACGTCACTGGGTGGTGTGGTTGGCCGAATCAGCCGACCGTCAGCAGGTGGCATGCCAAGCAAGTAACGAAGTTTTTGCTCCAGTGAATAGAGACCTTGTAGGCCGCTGAGAGCACTCTCGACTTGAGCTTGGAATTGGTAAAACTGCGATTGCGCTTGTGCTTCTTCATCGCTGCGACCAGCACCCACTTTGAGCCGCACTTCTTGATACTGAAATGTTTGCAGCGCTGATTCACGACCCTTAAGCGTCGCTTCGAGAACTCGATAGGCGGTGCTGAGATCCCAGTAGGCTTGTTCAACATCGTTCACCAATCTTACGACCGAAGCCTCAAAGTCCGCGAGCGCTACGTCTTCATTGACACGAGCAATCAGGACGCCGTTGTACTGGCCAGTAAGACTGTTAGGGCCCGCAATTCGGTTGTAGTTTGTTCCTGCCCCGCGCATTAAAGGTTGACGCCATTCGGCTTCGACCCAGCCAGTAAAATCGCTTGTGAACGCACGAAACGGTCGATTGTTGTTGTCATAAATCGTGCTGTTGCGAAGTGCAAACCGTGCACCTTGAGCTGTTCGTTTGCTCAATTCGGATTGGAAATTACCCGTCGTCCCCTGTGTTACGCTGGGCGTAAATGCACCGCCTGGGCTGGTGCTCTGAACGTTGTTTGGTTGGTCCGTCTTTTGCCAAAACAAACTATTAATTAATTGGGCATCAAATGCCGACAATGCGGCGTCAACACCCGTGATCGGATTGGCGTGTGCGAGCGATGGATCGTAAATGGTTCGAACGCCGGCAGGGGCGGTAACAACGGAACCGCCGATGTCTCGAATCACCGGACTCTGCCTGACCGCCATCTCAATAGCTTCAGGAAGTGTCATTTCAAATGCAGGGATCTTGGATGGGTCCTCAATCGCCAAGGGAGCGATGGACGACTGTGCGGCTGCGAGCGGTTCGCTCATGCACTGCGCGACCTGCGGATACTCAATCTGCATCCCAATGTTGTCATGGAACGACTTGGTCGTGTCATGGGGCCCCGGCTTGGGGTTTATCTTGCCAGTGATTCCACAGCCACTGAGCAGCAACGAGCCGATTGCGATCGTCGAAATGCTAGTGCTGAAGCGTCGGCTGTTCAAACGCGAAAATCGTAGCAACATCTTGTCTTCGATAGTCATCGGCGTCGTTGATCGCCTCCGTTTGCCGTGCAACCATGCCGGCAATCAAACGAGACGACCGTGAGCATCGGCGCTTACGGCAAAATCCTCATCGACCGAAATATCGTTACCACTGGACGCCAGCGATACGTTTTTGCCGTAAGTGACAAAGAGTCAGGCCATACAACCGCTACAAAGCATTCGCCATACACACGGCAATTGCACGCTCCGGCGTAGCTAGCATACAATTCCTTGCATGCAAAACCATGCAAGCGCCCTTGTATTATCCTCTATCGGGATTCGCCGAGCGGTCGGTATTTGTGGATTTCTATTGCCGATCGCGTTGGGCCCAGGTGGTTGGCTTGTCGGGATCCCGTTTCAGGACAACATCAGCAGTTACTATCACACCGGCTTACGAGACATCTTCGTTGGCACGATGTGTGTCATTGGCGTATTCTTGTTCTGCTACCGTGGACACGATTGGATCGAAAAGTGGACAGCCAACGTTGGTTGCGTCTCAGCGGTAGGAGTCGCGTTATGCCCGCTCGACGCCAACAGTGATCCGTTGTTTCAGAAATCACTCGTTGGCTACATGCACACGTTCAGCGGAGGAATGTTTTTCCTTGTGCTGGCCTTTTATTCGCTTTACCACTTTCCGCATTCCAGCGTCGCCACTGCGGAAAACGAACCCCATCTGTGGGAGCGTAACTTTGTTTATCGAACCAGCGGAATCGTGATCTTGATGAGCATGTTCGCCATGGGGTCGTACCTGTTCGTGATCTCCAGTGACTGGAAAATGTTCTTCAATGAATACAATTTTCTATTTTGGATGGAATGGGTTGCCGCATGGGCATTTGCAGCAGCGTGGCTGACCAAAGGCCGCGTCATCGTTGCGGAAATTGCCGTCGGCTTGCTGTCGATTCCACGCGAGGCGTTCGCAGAGCAAATTCGCAAGCTTTGACGTGATCAAGGATCGATCAGTTCATACAGTCCACGGCCAGCTCGCTTGAGCTTGCCTTGTTCTGCAAGCTCTTCCCAAATATCTTTGGCGAATTGATTGGGTGGCGTGATCGCAATCACGCCCGATTTGCTACCGCCGGACATCGGGCCACGACCAAGCTGCGACTCATCGTCAAGTTTTGTCAACTTCAATCGCTTACGAAAAGCTTTCATCGCAAGGCGAAGCTCTTCTTTTCTTGCAGCGGGATCTGGAGTAGGAATCGATTCAGACATACTTATTTCCTGGGTTGTTTTAGATTTAATGGTCTAGTGCAGAGCCATAGATCATATCCGCGAAAGCAAGAATGCCGAATCAGGCATCTGTGATTCCTTTTGTCGAACCATGCTTCCCTATTGAGTCAGACTTAGCTTAGTTCCAGTTTAGCACTTTTCAAGGGTCATCCCGCGAGCGTTGCCAGGTAGATAAGCAGGTCCGATTTATTATCGCGACCCGTGGTGCTGAGCGA
>JAYVSE010000384.1:0-8569 GCA_043775635.1 Planctomycetaceae bacterium
CCGCGTGGGCATCGCCCCGCGCGTTTGCCTCAAAACACGCGGCCCGATGGGCACGCGGTTTAACGAGTAATGTGCGAAAACTTATGCAAGAGTGCTTAGAAGGTCTTCGCCCCGGCCAATTCCGTTCTAAGCAGTTTGAAATGAGGCGTAGAACAAGCTCCACTATCGTTTTGCCAAATAGATTGCCTGTCCCGAGAATCGATGGCGGAACGTCGCCTGATCCCAGACGGTTCGTCCAAACGCAGGATCGCCAATCATGAAGTCACCGTTTGCAGCTTGACCAAAGACAACAATCGCGTGTCCATCGCCTTGCCGCCCGAGAATACGGTTCATCGCCCCACTTTTCGCTGAAACATCATCTCGAAATGTAACCAGAGCCAACACGGGAAATATGTCTTGAGCTTGCCACAGAGATGAATCTGTCGATGCCAATTTTGGAGTGATCGACCGCGACTTCGTTTGGTTGACCAAGCCTCGATACAGTCCGAGCGGCTCCGTGCCTTCGCAACTGGTCAAACACGTTTGAATCATTTCACTTTCTGAAACACAAACGCCATGGTTCTGAAGCAGCGTTACCGCTGCTGCGGCCGCGCAGGTCGCCGAATGGCTCTGCAGACAAACACCGGCTTCGAACCGAGGCGGTTCGTCCATGGCGACTGGGCGAAGCCAAGGGCGAATCAGGGGTGCAAAGAAGAAAACGACTGAAAGTGCTGCCATGGCTGCGATGCGAATGTGGTGAATTCGCGGTTTAACGTTCGGAAGGTGCCATGCCAAACCGACGCAAAACAAAATCAAGACGGGGGTAACATTCGTCGTGAAAATCGCTGTGCCACTGGAAACCAAGCTCGCAATTTCCAAGCGTCCAACGACGAGCGACGAGTACAAACTAGCGAAGAGAATGACGGCAGCGAACAGAGAAAGGCTTGAGCGAGGTTGAAGACTAAGCCCGATCCGATAACCCCAGGCACTGGCTAAAACGGCAAAGCCGAGAACGCCCAACGTTGCTGCGATGAGATCATCGTCCATCGTCCGACAGCCCTCGCACTAAGAAAGCAAGGCCCGCTTCAAGGGACGACCTGCAAACCCAGATGAATATTTTATAATACCTTCGATTAAGAAAGCATTAAGACTTTATCAATCATGCACTATTACCGTTGGAAAAGCAAGGTTGGTTTGCGTTTTTCACATTCCTTTCAGTGCTGACTGGGTATCGGATGCCGATTCGAGACACTCAGGTCATCCACAGGGGTACTTGAACATCGGCGGACGCTCGTACATAGCGCTGCATCGCTGGACTGCGAAGCGGGGCATCAACGGGATGCCAGCCAAGGTCCTGTTGGTTTTACTTGTAGCTGTTGAAGACGGCGTCGGCGGCGCGGGCGAAGTTGGTACGGCGGACGCCGGGGGCGAGCGTGGCGGACATCAGGTCATCGAAGTGCGATGCCGGGTCGAGATCGTTGTGGCCGAGCTCGTGACCCAACTCGTACATCACCGCCGTCAGCAAGTCCATCGAGTTGGAATTCGCAGCATTCGCATCAAGCGTGATGGAGTTGCCGCGGGCTAAGCCGAGTGTCGCGCCGGGCAGATCGGCGATCGTGAATGGCACTTGCGACAACGCGTTTAACGCGATTTAGACCAACCAATGGACGTGTGGACCGAATTAATTCCAACGTCGAATCGGAATCGTCAGAGTCACCACACGCGATGAATAACAGTACCAAATTAATCTAGTGCGACCATGGCCATGAGGGCAAGGTCTCGTTCTTTGCAAACAGCCAATTCTTCCATGGCTGCCGCCATTTGGTGGATGGCACCATATCAGCGGTTTTAATGTCACACGCTAAGTCCCATCGTTACCGCGACCAACAAAACGTTGCCGAAATGTGGCTACATTTCAACGGCTGGCTTTGCTGGCTTGAAGACCGCACCCATCGGCCCCGCTAGGATCGCGGGCAGCAATAGCAATTCAGCGACTGCACCGGCCAACAAAATGACGAGCATCAAGAAACCTAACTGCTTCGTCGGCATGAATGAGCTGAAGGTAAACACCGACAGACCAAAGCCATTGACCAACGTGGCCTG
The DNA here is from genome assembly GCA_043775635.1 of Planctomycetaceae bacterium. Taxonomy (GTDB): domain Bacteria; phylum Planctomycetota; class Planctomycetia; order Pirellulales; family Pirellulaceae; genus UBA6163. Next base: position 2,083 of record JAYVSE010000384.1, read on the forward strand.
CATGGTCGGTGTGGCACAATGCCGGTAAGCGCTTAAGATCGCCTGATGCCGGTCTCCTGTTTTGTCTAAGCTGACTCGGAACCAAGTCAGATAGTGAATCGTATCGTCGACTGCGACACCGAGTGCGATGCTGGCCGCCATCATTGAGCCAATATCGATCGGCAGCCCCAGCCAACTGAGTCCGCCAAACACAACCAACACCGGCAAGACGTTGGGAATCATCGCTACCATCCCTGCGAAGACGCCTCGCGAGATGAACATTAGCAGCGGTGTAATCGTCAGAAACGACCAGATCGTGCTGCTGACCAAACTGCTGAGCAGAGCCGCCTGTGCCTTATAAACAATCGGAATGACTCCGGTGTAAACGGCTTTCACGTCTTGCTGGCCCGAGTTTCTAACCACTGCATTCAAGTGGGCGGCTGAATTTGACACCGGTGTTTTCGCACGACCAAAGCCATCGACAACCGGATCGATCAATTGACTGAGCGAATCGGAGAACTGTCCGTAATCAACATTCTCAAACGCCGCGACTCGGATACTGATTCGCCAAAGCTCGCTGCCATTGTCTTGATCGATAGCCAGATAACCGCTTTGGGAAATTGAATCGTAGGCGTCTTCTAGTTTGCGATTCATTAAGCGACGATGCACAAATGCACCTAAGCTTCGATCCTTCTGCGGCAACGGGGCAATGAACGACAGCGCCGACATGGTTGGCCCAATCACAGCGCTGCCTTTTGGCCCGAATGCCTCTTCGATTTTTTGCTGCGCCTGCGCCACCAAATTGATGCGATCTAGGAGAGTCCAGCGATGGTCGGGTTCCGTGGAGGCATTGGTCCCTTGGTCACCATCGCTTTTGCCTCCCACTGGTGCGATGGAGTCGGGGGCAAAGCACAAGACGACTTCGACGGGCACTAAGCGGCCCACGTGCGATTCGAGCCAGCGATAGTCACTCAGAATTCGTGCCTTAGAGTCAAACAGCTTCATCAAATCGATGGAAGTTCGGAAATGCCTAAGCCCACCGGCGAATCCGCAAAGCACGACGATAAAACCGATCGTGACGACGGCATGATGCTTCACCATCAACGTCCCCAACTGGCCCCAAAATCGTTGTACAAGACTTTGTTTCAGCTCCTGCACGGTGTGTGCTTGCTGGCGATTCGCTTTCCCAGGCTTGAGCATTGTGGCTGGCAACTCAGGCCAGATATAAAGTGCGGCGGGCAAAAAGAGGAACAACACCGCCAGCATTTCCAACACACCCATCGCCGAAAAAAACCCAAACTTTCGGATCGGTGTGATTTCGCTGGTGCAGAGCGACAGCAAGCCTAATGACGTCGTGATCGAACAATAAAATGCGGGCTTCCAGCCGAGCAAAATGGCGCCACCAGGAGCTGCGGCAGGTCCGACTTTACCAATCACTTCGCGGTAGTAATTGATGACATGGATTGCGCCTGAAATCGCCAGCACGTAGACCAACGGCGGCATCGACAACACAATTGCATCCGTGTTGGTGCCAGTCATCCAGAGTGTGGCGAGACTGGCCGTGGCAGTCATTATCCCGCAAGCGAAAACAATCATCGTCAAACGCAAGCTGCGTAACGATCCCCAAGCCAGGATTAATCCCAAGAGTGCTGAAATGCCGATGAGTCGCGCGAAAGAACGCTCGCCCTCGTCATCGATGGCTACGTTATCAACCGGTGGTCCACCCAGCCTAGCTTGATCAGACGCAATGCTGCATTCCTCGAGCGCTTCGTAAATCACACCGGGAGCAAAACGAAACCCCAGCAGTCCGGGCGATGGACGTGACAAAACCTCGCCCAGGTCAAGCAAAGCGTCATCGGATAGGGTCACTACCAAACAGGTTTGAGAGCTATCGGGACCGATGAGCGAACCGCCGAGTCGTCTCTTCGCGATCTTGAAAGGCAGACTCGCAGGTGGTTGGACCAAGAATTCCAACGTCCTGGGACCCGTGACAACGGACTTAAAGTAGTATTGATAAGGACGCGCGTCAGAGCGACCGCCGACCGGAGAATTTGACACCAACAAGCTGGCCAACTTGTCGATCCTGGCGTCGGCCGCGATAGCTTCAATATCTTCTGTGTCGCCATCGATCGTGCAACCGTCCCAGCTTACAACAACGAACTGGTCACCCTCAAAATTCTTCTTATACCAAGCTAATTCACCGGTCTCATTGAACGAAGCTGGTAACCAATCGCTGACTTGATTCTGGTTACTGCGGACGGCTTGAAATGCACCGTACAAAAAGCCGGGTGTGGCGATCGCAAAGACAAGCAAAATCCAACCTGACCAACGGCTAAACCAGGGCCTGGTTTTGGCTTTTCGCTTCTTCGGCTTGTTGTTGTTTTTTGCTATTCGAACGCTCACGCATCACCTCGCAATCGATTCCCGTTCGCGATCGTCTGCGCTCGTAAACTTGCTTCGATACCAAATTAGTTCCTGTTGCAGGAATAACAGTATCGCCAACAGCCCTGGGATGAAGTGATAAATCAAGCGGAACAATAACAAGCCGCAAGTGATCGCCAGTGGAACAGCAACGTCGGAGTCTCCTTCTTTCTCAAGCAATTCCAGTACGATTAATTCCAAAACCCCAAAACCTCCCGGTACATGCAAGACCACCGTGACAATCATGGCCGACAAGTAACTCACCAACACGGTGCTGTAGTTCGATGTTCCGGGTGGCAGCAACACATACAACACCAGTGAGGCAAGTGCAAAATCAATAGCCGAAACTGTCAACTGGACCAGCGATAGCCTGAACGGCGGAAAAGCAAAATCTTGGTTACCAATGTGAATCGGTCGGCGAATGAAAATGGTCGCAAGTAAATAAGCGAGCACGCAGGCTAAGAAAACGTACCCATACAGCAACGGCGAAAAGTAAAGGTAGTCTTGATATCGTTCAGGAAAATTGACGGGCAGCATGACGAAGGCGATGCCCGCCAATAAAAACATTCCGAGCCAAAACGTTACCGACAGCACCGAAATGAAAGCAATCACTTCCACCCAGTTGAAACCCCAGCGTGTGTAGAGGCGATACCGCACCGAAGTGCCACCGAGAATCCAGCCCAAGAGATTGCTCAGTGCATAGCCGATGACGGCACCGATCATGATTTTGCGCAGTGGCAACGACTTCTTTAGATAGCTGACCGCAATCCAATCGTATCCAGTGAGCACAAAAAAATTCACTGCCGTGATCAATACGGCGAAAACGATTTGGTGAGGCGGGACGGTCGTTAGCCCTTCCCAAACTTCGCTCCAAGTGAAATGAGCCAACTTTTTACGAACGATGTTCATGCAAAAGAACACGATCGCCACGGCGGCGGTGTATTTCGCGACGTCTCCGGCGATTCCCCAACTCGGCTTTTTCAACGCGCTTGATACGATTGCTGACGGTTTCTCTGCGTTCGGAATGCTCATACTCTCTGCAACAGTTCATGTCGTCGAAGCCACAGTCAGCAACAGGCCGAATCGACTAACGAAGCCCTGAATCTAACACAGAATCGTGTGGATGTCAGGATACCTCGTAAGCCCCTTATTCGAGATTGCGAACGTTAGCGTCCGGTTCTCTTTGGTAAATGTTTTAACGCCGCTTGCCTAAAAGCCTTTCGATTCATTCGCGTTTCACGGAGGCAAGTTCCATCAAGCAATGAAGTCGGGTACACTACCTTCGCGTTCTATGACGAACAAAATCGTGGTTTGTTTCTAAACTTTGAGGGGGGCATGTCCGTGGTGAGAACATACCTAAATTTGCAGCAGAGCGAAGGATTTGTGATCCAAGCTGCGGCTCAGATTTATGCCGCACATATTTTGGCTGGCCGCGTTGACCAGGAACATAAAGACGAGCTTATGAAACAGTCAATTCGCGACGCACTGCGCATTTCAGTTGCAGTTGATGAGGCAATTGTCGCTGATTGCGAAGTGGATTAGCGAGCTAACGAAATATCGGTTTGCTCAACAAACACGGCTATTCTCGTCCGCAGAATCTTGGTTCAAGATCGGTAACCCGGTGACTGTGATCGTCAATCGCGGCGCAGGACAAATCCGCTTCCAGAACTGTCACTGGCTCCGCAAGTTCCTAGGCAAGATCCCAAATGCACTTACCCATTGGCTCGTTTGGTGGCACCGGGAGTACTTTCGGCACCACTCCGTTTAAACGCCAGTCAAGTCGACGAAAAAAGCTCATTGACGCGACCCATTTCCGAGCCTGTTCCCGAAGCATGACCACCGCTGGGTCCTGCTCACGATCGATCTCTCGCAACGCTTCAAGTCCGCCCGCTGGATGTCCTCCAAAGAACAAAGCAATTGCGAAGTTAACTCGAATGTGGTCGGGAACGTCATTCCGCACTTGGTTGATTTGCGTGTTGAGTGTTACCGTTCGCAGTAGATCGATCGCTTCCGCGAAACGATGCAACCTGATAAAGCAAACTGCGCAAATATTGCGTACTTCGAGATTGTTATTTGCCGCTGGTAGAACGCCGAGCGCGAGTTGATATTCGCCTCTGTTCATTAACTCCCGTGCGTGTTGCAGTTTTGGTTCAAGCTTGAGGGGTTTTCCTTTGCTTGCTGTTTCGCATAAGTGTTCTGGCGAAAGTGGTTGGGGTTTAACTTCGGATGTTTTAGAAACGATTGACATAGTATGTATTGGTTTGGTTGTTTTTCGTAAGAGGCTGCCACCGAGCGGATCTTCGGATCGTTGCGTTGATCAAATTGCTCATCGATTGATGGCAAAACAAAATAATCATGCACCGGCAAAGCGTTCGCTTAGAAACGCTAAACGTCCCGCAGAGTTGGGCAGTGGTTAAAGACAGAAAGCGCGCAGCGATGACATCAAAGTCGAAAAGCAACACACAAGCCAAGGAGTGATGGCTGCAACGTCTCTCGCATGCAGTGATCAACCGGATGTGTCACGTCGGCCAAACGACGCTCAATTTCAAAACCCAACCATCCGCGCAATGGCCCCTCGAACCTCCAACATACTTGCGAGAGACGACACAAGCTCTCGGTGCCGGACGTATCCGCATAATAGACCGACGATACATCGGATACGTGAACACTTTGTTCGTTGGCTGCATCGTGATGCGACGTAAAACTGATCACGGGCAGCAAGCATGCCGTAGCGACCCACAAACCGCAGATGAATGCGGTTACGACGCGACTCGATATAAGGACATTCCAAAGATGCATGAATCAATCACAGCTAGCGATGCCAAGAGTTTCCCAACTCACAAATTATCTGTTCACTGAAGGGGTTGGCAATAGTGAATCCAACATATCACGCAAAATTATTGAGATTCAATCAACTTCATCCGGGTCTCGTCCTGTAATTGAACGGACTGCAGGGAAAGGTCTGCGGGGTCTTGGCATTTCCAAACCTGAACAAAACCATGTTGTACGCCTACGATCGTAAATGTACTGAAGCAGTGCGCTGATGGATTCAATGCGCCGTTGGATTTCAGTAGCCCAAGCGGCGTCCGCTCCGGGGTCATCAGGCGTATCAAGGCTCCGAAGCTCAGCGGTTAGCATGTCCATCGAGTTAGAATTTGGAATTGAAATTCAGAATCGTCCAGCGGCGTCGGGTCGATGTACCAGCCGTAACTCGCAGCGTTCGCATCCAGCGTGATGGCGTTGCCGACGGCGAAGCCGAGTCGGATTGCCGTTGGGTGGCACCTTCTGGTTTGCTTTTACCGTGCCGCAACACGAGGGCTCTATTCGCTAATCCTCCGAATCTTCAAATACTGACGATCAAACCATGCAGTTCCATGCCGAGCTCGAAGTTCCAGTACCAGTTCAACATCGCGTTGATCTTCAGGAACTTCGATTACATAAATTACGGTTGTCCAATCGCTCGTTCCGACTATCTCGTCGCATCGACCGGCCTGCGAACGCCGAATACCCGCACCTCGTCCTTGCTCTTCAGGGATCGGTATGACCTCTTCGGTCTTGATGCGCGCCGCGAATCGATACTTTCCCTTAGGCAGCAATATGCGATGACGCCATGACGAAGTGAAGTCGCCAAACCTTTCGCGGGTGATTGAAAAACATTTCACTCCTGCCAGTTCGACCTCCTCTAACTTGATTCCTTCGGCTTCCTCGGATGGATACCAATCGTTAAGCCGTGCCGTACCCATCAGAAGACAATAATGGCCACAGGACCAGCATGCGAATGAAGAAGGCCAAGTCAAACTCCTTGAAATCGGTTTTTCCACGAGAGAAATGTTCGGTCCTTGTGACCAAGGTCACAAGGACCGCTGGCCCCTTTGAAGGCAACGCACAGGCGATACGCGATCGTAGCGCCGCTGGACGTGCATGGAAACCCAAGTAACCCAAAAGAGTTTGAAGATTGTAAGCACCTGTGCACAAGTTTCTTAGTTTAACCGCGTGGGCATCGCCCCGCGCGTTTGCGTCAAAACACGCGGCCCGATGGGCACGCGGTTTAACGAGTAATGTGCGAAAACTTATGCAAGAGTGCTTA
>JAYVSE010000385.1:0-4843 GCA_043775635.1 Planctomycetaceae bacterium
CGCGTGGGCATCGCCCCGCGCGTTTGCGTCAAAACACGCGGCCCGATGGGCACGCGGTTTAACGAGTAATGTGCGAAAACTTATGCAAGAGTGCTTAAATTGGCGATCAGCGAGAAGTGTTTAAAAAATCATGAAAAGTATTCCGCCAACTCAACTGAAAGCGACCGACTCCATGCACACAACACTGAATATGCAGCGACGCGATTTTCAGAAGCTTACCATCAGTATCTTGCTGTTTGGCTTGGCTGGCTGCGACTCTGATGCAAGTCCGCCTGTCGACGTTCTTCAAATCATTGGCGATCTCAAGCGTGCAAACAATCAGTTCGCGGTGCAATTCCTAAAGAACATTGAAACTTTTCAGCCGGGAGAGAACCAAGTGTTGTCCCCGTTCTCGATCGAATCCGCCTTGTTGATGACAATGGAAGGAGCTCGCAACCAGACGGCTGATGAAATGGGTGAAACGTTAGGACTACCCGCCTCACTCAAAGGTCCGGTCGAACATACGCCATGGCAGTTGAATTCAATCCGCAACGACATGAAAGCGTTGTTGCAAATTACAATGCTGGCATCCAAAACGTAGACTTCAAGAATGCTGCCGAGGTGCAACGAGCGTTGATCAATCAGTGGGTCAGTGACCACACGCAGCAGAAGATCAACGATCTGATTCCACCAGGGGCTTTAAATGCGACGACGCGGATGGTGCTGGCTAATGCGGTTTACTTCAAAGGCACATGGCAGGATCCGTTTGAAGAGTCACAAACCGAGACGAAGGACTTCTTCAATTGGGGTAAAAACAAGACACAGGTTGCGATGATGTCGAAGTGGTGCGATACCAGTCGCTACACTGCATTCAATTCCGATGGCACGCCATTTACAACGCCGAAAACGCTTCCCGAGGGAACGTCGCGCAGCGTGGGATATCCCCAAGACGGAGTTCAGGTGATCGAGTTAGCGTACAACGGAGGCGAGCTTTCCATGCTAGTGATGCTTCCAACAAAACGGGCCGGCTTAGCAGTATTGATCAGTTCGTTGTCTGCAGAGCAAATCGATCAATGGGAAAGTGCCATGGAAGTTCGCGACGTCGAAGTAAATCTACCGAAGTTCAAGTTAGAGGTGAACTACGATTTGAACGAGGCCCTAACGCGTCAGGGAATGAAGGCCGCGTTCGAGGCTGACATTGCAGACTTTACGGGAATTGGTGAAGAAGGGCTTTTCATTTCGAATGTATTGCACAAGGCGTTTATCGAAGTGAATGAGAAAGGGACCAAAGCCGCCGTAGCTACGTCAGTCATGATGGCCCCGTCCGCAGCTCCCGCTCGCGACATTCCATTCGTTCCGCAGTTCGTCGCTGACCATCCATTCCTTTTTCTGATTCGTCATCATCAAACGGGTTTGATTCTTTTGGTGGGCAAGGTGGAGAGTCTGTAGGTTTTCTCGCCAACACCAGCAAACAACGAATTCATCGTTACCGGCTTAGTAAATACTTGCGACACGCCGCCCTCGATCGCGGCTTTGATTTCGGCGGCGTGGGGTTGAGTCGTTAGCCAAATGTGATGAATGGTCGATCCACCGCCGAGGCGTTTACGCCAGCCTTCCGCAGACACAGGTAGCGCCGTGGAGTCATCCCAAATGACATTCGAAATGTTTCGCGCCGCTGATAAGTTTTGAGTACGACTCCAAAGAGTCGCGCGGCCTAGCGACGAAGCCCAATCAAGATACGGTTCAGCCATTTCGTATCGATCGCAAATCACAAGTATCGGGCCTGAGTTGCGTATAATCGTCCCGCGATGTCCGCAAGGTTCAAGCCATTTAGGAATGACGTCTCGCCAACGGCTGAAGCGGATGTTTGGCATCGTCCAAGGTTCGCCCGTTCGTGTTTCGCCATCACACAACATCGACGACAGGGTTAAATAAAGGGTACCCTCATTTCCTGCATCACCATATCGTTCGATGATGCTGGCATGCACCGCCTTTGGCAACGGTTGACGATCAACACGCGCGAAAATTATCCGCTTTACAAATCCGGCCGGGCGGTTCATCAGTTCTTGGGGCGTACGACGGACGGCAAGCTGGGCCACGTGATCACGGCAGTACCGAAATGCATCGATAAACTCAGGGTGCATGGTTGAGCCTACCCAAACCAACGTGGCTGGATCACGATCGATTGACGAGTTGCTCATGATGACGATGTCGCTTCAAGTGGTTCTTCGGCAGTCAGGATCGCGGCGTAGGCATCGCTGGGTGTTTGGGCCTGTCGAAGTTGATCAAGAAATTCACCGTTTCCAATCATTCGACTCAGTCTCGCTAGAATGCGCAGGTGAATGGCATCGTCGTAAGAGCAGATCAGAAAAAAAATATCGGTCAGTTGCCCTGTTGATGCGAACGAGATGGGTTGTAGGCAAACTCCCAGCGCGATTACCGAATCGGCCAAGACGGAGGATTGCGGACGCCGTGGGTGCAATAGTGCGACGCCGTTATCGAGCGCTGTCGGATGCAATTCTTCGCGAGCCTGAACCGCTTGGGCCATCGTTGAGGAATCCCACAATAGACCTCCTGCGGTGGCAAGCTGGCACATATCGCGGATTGCAGACCCACGCGTGCGAACTTGCAACGGAACGGCAATTCGCTCGATCGGGCAAAGCGTCGCGATCGACCATGAAGAGTGGTCTCGACCCGCTCGGTGCAGCGCTGCTTCAACTTTCTGCAGTTGCTCTTCATCACTGGCCCCGATGCGCTCTTCCAGCCAATGGTGGATTTCTGCTTCAGCAAACCGCCAAGAACCACCCGTCCGACGGCCTGGAAGTTTTCCTTGGGTCGCTAACTTTAACACCCTGTCAGGCGTGATATGCAGGTAGGCGGCAAGCGCGGCGACATCAAAGTCCTCCATGGGAACCCCACTTTTCAATTGAAATCGTTAGTTGTAGCGGTTTGCGAAGTCTGGGTGCTTTGTAACGGCAGTAAAACCAGATTTTTCGAAACTTAGCTTGACGGAATCGCCGCGATGCGAACAATCAGACGCGGCAATGAAAAACTGACCATCGAAAGTTTGCGTCATTGAGGGCGGCTTGACGAGGATGCCAAGCCAAAAATTCGCGAAACGGTAATCGGTCGCACGAAGCGCGGCCCCGGTGCGAAACTTTATTGAATTCCACAACGGCAAGGAGGCTGTGATGAAAACTGGGTTTGACAGCGGTTTTAACGGCGGTTTTGACGATCATTTTTCGGGTGATGCGGACAAGGAAGTCAATGCAGGCGTATCGCTTCGTCGCATTTTCCCGGCTGCAAATTTCTTTCAGTGCGACGACGTCGACGCCATGGTTCTGGAACCCGATGCAAACCAATTGCAGGGCGGCGAAGTCTGTTTGTACCGCGCTGGCGAAGATGACCCCGTCGAATTTGCCGCGATTGTGCTCGCCAAAGGTGCCGTTGCAATCTTGACGGACCAATTGTTGCCTTGCCCCTTGCCGCAGGTCATCGTTGGCGATGTGGAGCTGGCCGGTTGTGAATTGATGAACGAACTTTGTGCTCGCCCGAGCGAAAAGTTGATGATGATTGCCGTCGTTGGAAATGCTGGCAAAACAACAACGGCGTTGATGATTGCTGGCGTTATGCGTGGGCTTGGAATTCGTACTGCCTACGAGAGCGACCTTGGATCAAGCGATGGGATTATTCAATCGGTCGATGAGCTACCGGTAGCGCGCGGCGCGGCATTGGTCTCGCGTTTGAGTGATGCCCGCGACGCGGGATGTGGTGCTGCGGTGATTGAGTTTTCAAACGAAGTCGCGGCGGCGCATTGTGGCGTAATGTTTGATCTCGTGGTCGTCACAGGTTCATCAACGTCAGCGGTACAAACGCAATCAGGTGAAATGCATTTCGGGCCTGATCCGCTAATGATTGCGCTGGACCATTTGGCCCAAGATGGCGTGGTGATTGTGCCAGCGGACCATCCCAAGCTGGTTCGTCGTGTGGATGATTCTGGCTACAAGCGGTTGACTTACGGCCTTCGCCGCGAAGCTGATTTAATGGCCAAAGTGTTCGATAGCCAACCGGGTGAAACGACGCTGATGGTGTCGTGCGGCGACGAGATCGCCGCGATGGAAACGAAGCTTTGCGGGGAAGCGATGGCGATGAATCAACTCGCTGCGATCGCCGTCGCGATGTTGATGGAGACGAGTCTGGTTGACGCGATCGAAACGGTTTCTCGATTGCCATGGATTCCAGGTCGGATGCAACGGGTTAGCAATTTCGATAGTGCTGCGGTCGTGCTCGATGCGGGCGGAGATTGGTCGCGAGTTTCGACAACGCTCCGTGCGCTTCGCCAACAGCGATGCGGTGGCAAGCTATGGTGTGTCATGACGCTCGCTGAGACGGCGGCGAATGGCGATGAATCAATGGCGATTTGCGGTCGACAAATCGAACGTTATGCGGACCGAGTTGTGCTGACATCGACTGATCAAAACAAGCCAAACTTTCTCCATTCCGCGAATAGCGTATTGGATGGGTTTCGTGAAGTTACGGTCGCGCGGTTGGTCGCCGATCGTAAACGAGCCATTCAATGGGTCGTTCAAAATGCCGCACCTCAAGACACCATTTTGATCATCGGTGGCATCGATGGCAGCACTGCAAACGAACGTCGCAGCGCCATTCAGTCGTTAGAAAAGATGGTTGAGCGATGCCAGCAAGATCCGCTGGTGAAGCAACATTTCCGCCCGGCAACGATCCCAATGCCGGGCGTTGTCTAAGAGTCTATCCGGTAATTGAAATTGACTTAAACGATTGGATTTGCGAGTGTTGTGACAGTTGTGTCCAATTCGCCTCGCAAAGGAATGCGTCATGTCAAATT
>JAYVSE010000386.1:0-14760 GCA_043775635.1 Planctomycetaceae bacterium
CTCAGGTTCTCGGCCAGCAGCGTCATCGCGACAGTCCCGCCATATCATCATCAATCGGCGTCCGATCCCTCTTGTCAGCTCCGTGAACGGTTACCAAAATGTTTTGTTCGCGAGATTTGTGTTTTGCTGGTGATTGTAAGTACATTTGGGTGTAGTGGATGGTTAGTATATCATTTAAATGAGCTACTTCAGCCAAACATGCCTTTTGGCCTGATGCGATTAGGCATAGTTGGAGCAGTAATGTCACTTCCTTTGGCAGTTTGTACGCTGACAATTCTTAATTGGCAGTCGTCAAGCTTAACTAGCCTTGCCGTCGATTCGCTTGTCTGCGCATATTCTGTAACTGCTCTTGTTAGATTTCTACCGAACGTCGATGGCTGTTGGACGTCGATTTTTACTTACAGTGCAATTGCAATATTTATGTCGTCGTCGCTTGGGCTTTCCGTGTCTAATTGTATACTTATTTTTCACACAGTACTTCAGGGAAAGCGATCAAACGTGCTATCGATGCACATTTCTGCCACGGACGACAGGAAAATTTTACGACAGGAAAATTAAGAATTGCGGTTTTCTGATTTTCCTGTCGTCAAATTTTCCTGTCGTATCGAGTATTTGATGCACATACATGCCAATTGAAAAAGTTAGCCTGTTTTGTTCTCTGTGTAGTTTTGATCGTCTATTGGGTGAGCGGTTGCCAAGATAAAATGATCAGCCACTCGTTTGATGGAATATACTTTGCCTGAGAACAGGGCACGACGAAATCAAAGTCGTCAAAATTGATCTTGGTGCATTGAATGACATCGGAGCGACGCTGCGAAGTCTTGCAGTGCACGCATAACGGCTTCTGGGCGGTCGCGATGAAGCTGATGGCCGACGCCAGGGAAACGGACGTGCTGGCCGGTTGTTAAGGCGGCCAGCACTCGGTTTGCATCGGCATCGGTGAGGGCACCGCCTGCGAGTGGGTCAGCCTGCAGGAGTAACGCTGGACAGAGGACGCGGGGGAGCACATCAGCGACGTCGTAGCCATCGAGCCAACGGCCTTCAATAACGGGCGTGAGTACTTCGGGATCGAGTTGACTTAAGCACTCGGCGCTCCACGCCAGCGAATCACGATCTCGCAATTCGCCGAGACGCTTGAAGCCACCACCGCTGGCGGGCAGATGGATGTTTTCCAGCGAATCGGTGATTTCCTTTATGCTGCCTCGATGACGCGCAGCTTCTCGCATACCGAGGAACTGCGTCTGCCAGGCGCTGCTAGCGATGCGGTTTCCCATCGTGTGAAAGGGCGGGTCTTCCAGTACGATGCCGCGCACGAGTTGCGGCAAACCTGCGGCGACAGCGGCGGCGACCATTGCACCAAGCGAATGCCCGATGATAACGAGAGGAGCAGCGACTTCACATGTTGCGAAACGAATGGCATCGACAACGTAGTCGGCAACCAAGTAATTCGCAGCCCGCGCTGATTTGCCGTGGCCACGCTGGTCAAGCGAGATGACTCGCCAAGTGGTCGTGAGCGCCGGCAGGATCGGTTCCCAATCGCGACCACATCGAGTGACGCCGTGCAGCAACAGCAGCGCCGGGCCGTTGCCACCACTGTCGGCGAAGTGCAACGCAGGCGGTTCGCCAGAATATCGCGTCGTGATGGTCATTTCTCACTCTTTACGACAGTAGGGAATGGCTTCGCCAATCGCCCGGCCTTGATGATGCCGCCCTGCATCACGGCAATGAATCTTGTCCGGTCTTCGAGCAGCGAGATGTCTGCAATCACGTCGCCATCAACGACGAGCACATCCGCAAGCTTCCCCTTTTCAAGTGTGCCGAATTCATTGCCACGGCCCATGATTTCAGCGCCGGTCTTTGTGGCGCAGGTAATGACTTCAAGCGGAGTGAGCCCCACGTCTTTCACAAAAAACGTTAGCTCACGGGCGTAATCACCGTGTGGGTTCCAGCCGAAGCCATAGTCACCGCCCATGCCAAGCCGACCGCCAGCACGCAGGATGCGACGAGCGCTTTCCATCCCGCTATCAAGTGTTTCCTGATGACCGTCGATGACTACTTGTGGTAAGCCAAATTCTGGCCCGCGGATAATACTGGCCTTTTCGAAGTATAGCGCTGGCACACAGGGAACATCGCGTTCAAGCAACAGGTCCAGAGCCTCGTCATCCATGAAGGTACCGTGTTCAATGCAGTCGTAGCCGGCCCGCAGCGCGTTCTTGATGCCTTCCGTAGCGCGGCAATGACCGGTGACCTTCAATTTGTGATTGTGCGCCGTCTCCACGACTGCGTGCATCTCCTCGAAGGTCATGCATAGCGTGTGGTGGTCATTGACGTCGGGCGCTGCGGCGTCGCCAGTGGGATACGTCTTTACCCATTCGATGCCGTCCTTCACCAGCGCGCGCACGGCCTTGCGAGCATCTTCCTGACCGTTGATGATAAAGACGAGTCCCTCCATACCAATTTTGCGGAACTCAGGGTTCCAATCCATCAAGCCGCCTGCGGAACAAATTTCGCGGCCACTCGTCGCAAGACGCGGGCCAGCGATAAGGTCTTCCTCAATCGCTTTCTTTAGCCAAACATCGACGTTGAATAGACAGCCACCCGATCGCGCCGCAGTGTAGCCACATTCAAGTGCCAGTCGCGTGTTCACTGATGAGAGCAGCGAAACGTATTCGACGGGATACTTGATATCGAGGTCTTCGAGAGCGGCAATGTTGAAATAGGTGGCGTGAAAGTGAGCCTCGACGAGCCCTGGCATGATGGTGCCACCCAGGGCGTCAATTCGCAATGCACCGTCAGGAATGTGTGGAGCCTGCTGCACCGGACCGGCATAAGCGATCTTCCCGGCTTCTATCACAACGACACCGTCGGCAATTGGCTCCGTTCCATTACCAGTCACGATTTGTCCATTGTGGATGATCGTGGTCTCGTTTGATATCTTCATGAGCGTGACGTTCTTTTGATAACAGGTGAGTTCAGGTCGCCGACAGGTATTGAAGGCGAGCGTAAAGTTCACGACACCAGGGCAAAGCATTTTTTGAAAACAGGTACTTTACAAGCACGAAGCGCCAGCGAGTGTCATCCACGATTCACTCGCTGGCGCTTCGTGCTTGTATCGACTGGCTTGGGCTTGTATTCGCAGGATTCCTGCGTACTGTATACAGAATACATAATTTCCGGAGCCGTTGTAAACCGGCCACCCGTTATTTTAAAGGACTAGGGTCAATGAATTCGCGAGCATTGAATAAGACTGTCCGGCGAGTCTCACTGGTCGATTCGATCTACGAAACACTGTTGGAGGCGATCGTGTCAGGCCAGTTGCCCCACGGTTCAGAATTGAATAGTGTCGGTTTAGCGAAACAACTTGACGTTAGCCGAACTCCGCTTCGCGAGGCTCTTCATCTGCTGGAACGCGATGGGTTGGTCCGTCAAGCGGGAAACCACAAGGCGCGGGTCGCCGAATTTTCTGCAGACGATATTCGCGAGATCTACGAAGTCCGATTGCAACTGGAAGCCGCCGCAGCAGAGCGTGCTGCAACACGAATGTCGCCAGCCGCCTTAGAGTCCTTGCAGCGAGAAGCCGAAAAGTTGCGAGTGAGTCGCAAGGATGTCAACTGGCGGACGAGGGCGTTGGCGTTTGATCAGCGATTTCATTCTGCAATCGCTGCGGGTTCCGGCAATCGTCGCCTGGAAGCGGATATCCAGCGATATCGGCTGCTTGTTCGAAGTTTCTGTCGTATTGCCGGTCAACAGGCGACTCTCGAACAGGCCTTGGACGAACACATTACGATCCTCCTGGCGCTTTCTGCTGGACGGCCAGCGACGGCTCGCAAATCCATGGCGGCACATATTCAATCGAGACTGGACACCTTGCTCGCGCAGTTGCCAGCTTGAGCGGAACGTGCGAATGCCTTTTATCGTCCTCTTTCGCTCCGCGAAAGATCGGAAGAACGCTACTTTCGCGGAGCGAAAGGCGGCACACATTTACTGCACGATGCTTAACCTAGAAAGAAACCGCCAATGCACCACCCATTACACCTGATCCGCAAGAACCATCGAGTCGTCTGCATCTTCTTGACAGCTTGGTTGGCTAGCCATTCACTACCAGCATTCGCAGTCGACAGCACTGCAGTACTCCGCCTCGACAATCAAGTCGCATGGTGCATCGTTCCGTTCGATGCAAAGAAACGTGGCCCTGCAGAACGAGCGATGATGCTCAAAGAACTTGGTATTAAACGTTGCGCGTACGACTGGCGCGACGAACATGTACCGACGTTTGAGCAAGAGATTCTCGAATACAAAAAACATGGCATCGAATTCTTCGCGTTCTGGAGTGTTCACGAAGAGGCGTTCAAGCTGTTTGAAAAATATGATTTACATCCTCAAATTTGGGTGATCATCGGCGTTCCGGCGGGCGACTCTCAAGCCACAAAAGTTGAAGCGGCGGCGCAACAGATGTTGGGCTTGGCAAAGCGGACCAAGGCAATGGGTTGCAAGCTCGGATTGTACAATCACGGCGGCTGGAGCGGTGAACCTGAAAACATGGTAGCTGTTTGCAAGAGGCTGCACGAATTAGAACAAGATCATGTCGGTATCGTTTACAACTTCCATCACGGGCATGGGCATATCAATGACTGGGCTCAGTCTTTCGCGATGATGAAGCCGTTTCTGCTATGTCTGAATTTGAACGGCATGAACGCGCAGGAACAGCCGAAGATTTTGGGTATCGGCAAAGGAGCGCATGAGCTGGACATGATTTGCACGGTAGTGGAAAGCGGTTACGACGGACCGATTGGGATTATCGATCATCGGGAACAACTAGATGCTCGTGAATCGCTATTGGAAAATCGCGACGGACTCCAGTGGGTTCGTAAGGAGATCGAGAAGCCGGGCAGCGGTGGTCCCAAGCCGGTTGCTGAAGGTGCCCCCAAGACGCCATCCGGTGGCGTTGGCCAACTGTATCCAGGCAATGATGCCTACCGCCGTCCGCCAATCACGGTTGAAGTCCGAGCCACGATTCAGCGCTCCGATCAGTACAACATTCTGGTGGCTAGTGACACCAAACAATCGTCCGATCACTGGGAGCTGTTCACGATGATGGGTAGCGGTCAATTGACCGCTTATCTTCCAGGCAGCAAACCCGATCACGTACGAAGTGATGCAATGGTTTGTGATGGTCGGGCTCACACCCTGACGATGACTTATCGATCAGATCGCGTACAGCTTTATGTTGATGGTAAATGCGTTGCGGATCAAGCGATCAGCAAGCGT
Source organism: Planctomycetaceae bacterium (assembly GCA_043775635.1). Lineage (GTDB taxonomy): Bacteria > Planctomycetota > Planctomycetia > Pirellulales > Pirellulaceae > UBA6163. Next base: position 5,269 of record JAYVSE010000386.1, read on the forward strand.
GACGGCGGTTCCAGCGTGCCGGGAGGTTTAGGTGTGGGACGTCTGGTCGAAGGGGTGTATTGCTGTGACGGAAAAATCGACTGGGTGCGGATTTCCAAAGGAGATCGTCCGATTTCAGTCTTACCCGTTACTTCTGTTTCCAAAGATGAATCGACCCTAGGCCTGTGGGAATTCGATCAACCCAATCGTCAGGATGACCACTCAAATCATGGTGCAAGGAACACGGCCGTCCAAGAAATTCCCTACGATGCAGATTTGGTTGCTGGATTGATATCGGACGCTCGGAAACTCGGTGACCCGATACGCGGTGCGCGAGTCTTTGCGGACGCGAAGCTGGCGTGTGTATCATGCCATCGGGTTGGCAATCAAGGCGGAACCGTTGGCCAAGAATTGACAGTCATTGCCAAAGATCGCACACCCAATCAAATCGTAGAATCCGTGCTATGGCCAAAACGTGACGTTAAACCCGAGTTCGTGACTTGGAAGATTTTGACCACTGCTGGCAAAGTCGTGACAGGATACAAGCACAGTTCTGACAAAGATACGCTTATGCTCCGTGATCCTGCATCGGGCAAGTTGACGTCAATTGCCAACGACGAAATCGAAGCTGAAGAAGTTGGCAGTACCGTGATGCCCAGCGGCCTCACGGCAGCAATGTCGAAGCAACAACAGCTCGACCTAATCCGCTTTCTCATGGAACTGGGGCGCGACGGGCAACCGCTGTCCGAAGACCTGCGGCAGGCAATCGCTCACAGTCAAATGCACGGACCAGCAAATTTCCCATTGCTAGCGGCACCGTTACAGCCGTCGAACTGGCCGAATTCGAGCCATCCGGTGAATCGTGATCGGTTGTTCGATTACTACACAAAGCAGGCGGAATATTTTCGCCAGCAACCTCACGTACCAATGCTGTTGGCCCCATTTCCAGGACTGGACGGCGGAAAACAGGGGCACTGGGGAAATCAGAATGAGGAGGTTTGGGCGGACGGGCGCTGGAACGACACAGAACTTGGCAGCGTGCAGGAGGGAGTCTTTCGCGCAGAGGGCATCACTGTCGCGCGGGGCGTTTGCGTTCGGTTAGGCGATCACGGTGAGATGTCCACCTGCTTCAATCCTGACAAGTTGACATACGACGCCGTTTGGTCGGGTGGTTTCGTGAGCTTCGAAAAATCTCGACACGGATTTAGCGGTGGGATAAGAGTCGCTGGAGCTTTGCTGCCACCTCCAAAGCAGGTCGTGCCGGACAAGCCGTTTCGATACCACGGTTTCTACCGTCACGGTAATCGTGTTGTGTTCGCCTATCGAATGGATGATGTTGAGTATCTTGATTCTCCATGGGTCAGGGATGGCCAATTCTTTCGCGAGGTGGCACCTGTCGACAAGCATTCGCTGCGCCGAGCCCTCGCTGGTGGAACAACACAATGGCCTCAAGTTTTGGAAACGAAGATCATCCCAGGCACGGGGCGACCCTATGCGGTTGACACGATTGAGCTACCGTATGGCAATCCGTGGAAAACGCTTTTGTTCTGTGGTGGCCATGATTTCATGCCTGACGGTAGTGCGCTGGTTTGTACAATGCAGGGGGATGTATGGCGAGTTGCTGGATTGAATAACGCCGCAGGCAAACCGGGTGTCGCCCATTGGAAACGTTTCGCAGCCGGTTTGCATCATGCCCTGGGACTTGTCGTTGATAAGGGACAGATCTACGTTCAATGTCGAGACCAGTTGACTCGGCTCACGGACCTCAACAACGACGGAGAAGCCGACTTCTATGAGTGCTTCTGCAATGCGTTTGTCACATCACCAGCAGGTCATGATTTCATCTGTGGTTTGCAGCGCGACCGGGACGGTAACTTCTACACGGTTTCAGGCAATCAAGGCGTGCTACGGATTTCTCCTGATGGTCGATCAGCCGAAGTCATTGCCACGGGGTTTCGAAATTCTGATGGCCTAGGAATCCTGCCCGACGGAACCCTGACCGTTCCCGTTTCTGAGGGCGACTGGACGCCAGCATCGGCGGTCAATGCGGTGCGCAATGCCGGTCGAGTCACGGCAGCAGAGGTTCGTCACTTCGGATACGGTGGCCCGAAGCATGGTAAGCCGCCCGAGTTGCCATTGGTTTACCTGCCGCGCGGGATGGACAATTCAAGCGGAGAGCAAGCATATGTCGCAAGTGAATCATTCGGCCCACTAAAAGATCAGTTGTTGCATGTCTCGTTTGGTGCCGGCTCATGGTTCGTTCTGCTGCGCGACGAAATCGATGGCCAGCTACAAGGAGCCATCGTCCCCATGGCTGGTGACTTTTTATCGGGGAGTCATCGAGCTCGCTTCAGTCCTACCGATGGACAATTGTATGTGTCTGGCATGGCTGGCTGGGGCTCGTACACTCGCGACGACGGCTGTTTTCAGCGAGTTCGCTATACGGGAGAACCTGTTCAGGTACCCACCGGTTTTCACACCTACGAAAACGGCATTCGAGTGACCTTTGCTCAGCCCGTTGATGCGTCAATCGCGACCGACTTGAAACAGCAGTTTGCTCAATGCTGGAACTATCGCTACAGCGGAGCGTACGGTTCCCAGGAGTATTCCACAACACATCCCGGAGTCGCGGGGCACGATCCGTTGGCAATCACTTCAAGCCACATACTTCCTGATGGTCGCTCGTTGTTTCTGGAAATCCCCGACCTGCAACCGGTCAACGTATTGCATCTGCGATTGCACGCAAACGAAAACGATTCTCTGTCGTGCAGCCCCACGGGCCATGGGCATGACCTGTTCGTGACGGTTCACAAGTTAGATCAACCATTCACCAACTTTCAGGGCTACGCACGGCGTGAGAAAACGATTGCTGCGCATCCGCTGCTCACAGATCTGGCGCTGAATGCAACTCGAATTCCCAACCCATGGCGGCACAAGATCGAATTGGCCCGCAGTGTAGAAATCGAAACGGGAACGAATCTGACCTACGCCATCAGAGAATTCACGGTCAAAACCAACGAACCATTAGCCTTCACGCTTTCGAACCCCGATGTCGTCCCGCACAATTGGGTGCTCGTGCTACCTGATGCGCTGCAGCGAGTTGGCGAACTTGGCAATCAATTGATCGCCGATCCAGAAGCCTATGCCCATCATTACGTCCCAGAAACGGACGAGGTTATTGCACACACCGATATTGTGCCGCCCGGTGAAAAGCAAACCATCTATTTCAACGCGCCAGCCGTTGCCGGTCGGTATCCGTTCCTCTGCACTTTTCCAGGCCATTGGATGGTAATGAATGGTGTGATGATCGTGGAATAGAGTACGTCTCGTGTGACATTTCCTGCACCGACACCGAGAACAGTGTCACCCAAAGTGTCTATGACCGCGGCGGGAACAAAATCGCTACCACTGATGCCAAGTCCAAAACCACCTCTTATGCCTTCGACGCTCGCGGTCGCCAAAAGACCCAAGCCGACCGACTCGCCGGTGTGACCGCCTACGCCTTTACGTCCTCCGGCTCGCTTCGCTGACCGATGCTCAAAGCCAGGTAACCAGCTACGTCCATCGGTGGCAAAACCTACACCGCGACCATCGCGTATGATATTGTAGGTGTGCTGTCCCAGCTCACATACCCCAATGGCGCGCAAGTCACACGCGGATATTCAGACCGTGGCCAATTGGCTACTCTCGGTTACAACGGCACCACGATCGACACCCGCACGTACGATGACGGTGGACGCATGACCTCCTCTTCCTACAGTAACGGCGTGGCCGAATCACGCACTTACAACACGGACAACTCCCTGGCCGGCATTTCGTTCAAAGAATAACTGAATACCCTGATTCTACGGCGGAAGGCAGACCGTAGGCTCGGTGGTTTTTTCTTTAGCTGCCTTCGGTCTGGGTAGATTACCGAGATCGCCAGGGCGACGCGTCTTCTTTAGATGCCCAGGTGTGACTGGGAGAAAGACGCCAGTCCTTTCTAATCGGCTGTTCACAAGACACTGCACCGGAGGGGATGCATTGCGATGACTCGGGTACTGATTGCGTTGCAGGTAGGATGATTGGTATGCGAAATCGGCTTGGAGGGATGCGATTTCTCATATAGGGCGACATCACCACACGCTCGGCTGTTTCATGCGAGTTTGGATGGTTGATGGGAAGGATTGCCAAGGGGTCGGTCGCTGTGACCGTTTGTGGCTTTGTTTCTGCCTCTCGGTCATGCATCGGCTTGTCCCTGTCCTTCGTTCGGTGGGCCTCGGTCTCGGGCAGCAATGACAAGCGGATGATTCAGTCCCAACATCCGGCGCAATAGCGCCCTGGGGTCGACCACGCTTTCCAACAACATCGATTCCAATAACTCAATCTCATAAGCTGAATGGTAGTTTTGCATCATGATGGGGTGATGTATTAACAATCGCTGAATCTGTATCAAAATCGATTCACCATCTCGACGGATCAACAGCAAGTGCACCTTGACCACGCGAAGCAGGCTTATCGTTGCTCGGGATGACAGCTACTCGTCACGGCTCGTTCGCATCTGGCCTTCACACTGCGCACAACCCAGCGGCCCCGTTGGTTTCTCATGGGTTGGTTCGCTGGTTTCGACAATCTCATCTTCATCATGTTCGACTCCCAGCAATGGTCTTTCCACACCATCGGTCGTAGGATCAGGCGGTTGCGGATTGTAACGACAGGCAAAACCACCAGCGATGATCAATGCTTAGCGTGCTTCAATCGAGGAACGCGACAGGCGGGTTGGAACAGCGAGGTGTAGCGAACTCGCTGCATGAACGGCGGCAGAATGTGATTGCCGAATCTGTTCGCGAACTCAGCACCTAGAATCTTCTCGAATTCAATCTGCTCGGTCGTATAGTTTTTAAAACGAATGGTCACGAACTTACCATCATCATCCACAATCCGGCGATCGCTGATCGGGCCACCGATCACATACGAACTCAAGTAATGGATCACCGCTTCGGCACCTTGGCAGTGAGGCGGTGGCGGCTGCACATTGATCACCCAGTTTTTCAAGGCTATCTTTTTCAAACTTAAAGACATCGCATCGGTATCTTCGCACTTGACCACGCCACGCTTGAGCATCGAGGTCACGCGTCGCAAGTAGGTCTCGCGAAACATCGCTGCGATGCTCGACTGCTGCATCGCCGCATCATCGGCAGAGATCGGCACCCACTTGGTCTGATCGAATGACACGCCACCGGCGGTCATCACGACGTGAATGTGATAGTGCAGTCCCAGACGTTGGCCCCAGGTGTGAAGGACCTGAACGGTGCCAATCTTGCAGCCATAGGTTTGCGAAGCGATGCGAGTCAACACATCGTTAACGCAACGAAACAACAGCTTGTGCATCGTCCTCTGGTTCGTAAAGATCAACTCGTTGAGTTCATGCGGCAGCGTGAACACGACATGCAGGTAATTGCAATCCAGGCTCCACTCGACCAGCCGGTTTCGCCACTGCTTTCGATTCTGCGCATTGCACGTCGGACAGTTGCGACCTTGGCAAGATCTCAATTTTATCGCCAGGCCACCACATTGTTCGCACTGCATCGGCATCCCGCCTTCCGGTGCGACAGCGTGGGATCAAATACATGGCGAGATTCACCTTCGCCAAGTGGGCAGGCATCGCGTTGGTAATTGCAAGTTCAGCAGGGAGCGTTGCGGTAGCAAACGAAAGTGGTGGCGGTGGACTGGGTTGCCAATATCGCTCCAGTACCGCAGCGACCATGAATGCTTTCGCAGCAGCAGGCGGCTTGTCAGGCGGCTTGTCAGACGGCTTGTCAGAAAGCTTTGCTGGGCAGATCAATAGTCGTCTTCAATAAAGAGTTGAATCGGAATCGCTTCGACCAAGTCGACGGCCGCTTCCGCTCCTTGTTGTTGCAGCGTACGGTGAATCGACGGGTGTTGGATGTAGTGGTCAAAGATGATCTTGTTCATCGTGGCGACCACTTCCGGGTGATGCTGAAGCGATTCGGGAAGTTGTAGGCGTCCACGAGTGTGATACAGTTGCAGATCGATGTAGTTGCCATGACCAACAGGCCATCGGTACCAGGCTTCGCAGCCGCGACCAAGCTTTGCCGCCTCTTTCTTGGCATCCGTCAGGCTGGCGTGTTCATAGAGCAACTCCGTGATCGCACCGGCGGGAAGTTGTTCGGCGGCGAGTCCATCGTTGCGAATCAGGTGCCCGACTAATAAGCTCATTGGGATCGCTTCGCCAAACAGCCCCGACACAGCAGTGGCGATCCCGGTCGTTGGGTCGCAGTGAATTGCTAAATTGTGATCATCGTCATCGTCGAAATCATGATGACCAAGCGTGGTTGGTTTTGACTGTGGGCTATGGTTGGCAACACGTCGCTGGCGTTGCATCTTCTTCAATCGTCGCTTCGTACTCATCGGCCAATCTCCATTCTCTGCCTAGCCAACCCGCGTCATCATAACAGCATACCGCATCAGGCCCGTGCTGACAGCGAACAACCTGAGCGAACCAAACTCCCGCTGAGAAGCGCAAAAGGAAACACGTTGCAGCCCGCGACCTTTCGAAGCCAGCGCTGCGACTGAATCCGCAATGACACGCGTTCCTTCTCTCAAAGGTTCCGAGCGCAAGAGCGCGTGATGTTATGGCTAGGATATGCGGGTACGGCCCACGGCTAGCGCCTGGGGTTCACTGCGCTCACGACGAGATGCATGAATCAGCGATGATAACCCTGCGAGTCTGCGTTGACCTTGCGGGTGTGTCTATGGCCAACAACGACTCATTCGTCGTCATAGCAGGGTGCCGCGTCGTCATAGCACCATCACCTATTAAAAACTTTAATTCCCAGAATGCTCAAAAGTGCCTTGACGCGATTGGCGTTCTATCACTTGATGGGGAAGACAAGTTTTTTCTTGTGAGTTTTCAGTTTTCAGTTTTCAGTTTTCAGAGGGATGGCGAAGATGATCCAGTTGACCACGACCAATCCGTTCGTCATGCAACTGCTCGCCGCACCGCTGAGTGCGATCGTGACACATTACGCATCGTGCCTAGCGAAATCGCCCAAAGCGATGCAGATGCACTGCTGGCCCTTGGCATTTACAAAGCCAACGGTCGCGAGACGCTGCGCGGTTACGTGACAGTGCCGATTCGCGATGCAGAGGGCACGATGATTTGCATTCGAGGCCACAAGGTGGATCGACAAACGGGCAACGGGGACATAGAATGTTTTAGGGAACGGCGAATGAAAAGCTTTGTCCTCGTTTCGGTTGCCAGATGTAACCATAGTGCGATTGGGATGCTGCTCGACGTGGGCAATCCACACCGTGGCCTACATGATCTTGCGAAGCTATGCTTTCGGTTTATGATTGAAATATCTGCACGTTTACTTGTGGCAAACCTTGCTAGGTGACTTACGCCTGAAGTTTTGAACCCGTTAAAGATTATGAGCACGCTAACAAGACTGACCGGAGCTGACTTTGATTCGATGGTTGATCGCGGTGCGTTTCACGACTTGGGACCGATGAAGATCGAATTGATTCACGGAGAGTTGAAATTTATGAATCTAGCGTGTCCGATTCACGATGACTACATCGATTACTTGACCGAATGGTCGTACCATGTCACTGACCGAGAGTTTTTCCGAGTTCGTGTTCAGTGTGGGATCATGTGCGATGACCATCGACCAGAGCCTGATGTGGCTTGGTTGCGTCCAGGGCGGTATGGCTCAAGAAGACCATCAGCCGCAGATGTGAAGCTTTTGATCGAGGTTGCGGAAAGTTCATTGTCGACCGACCTATTGGTAAAGGGTGATCTGTATGCCGCTGCAGGGATTGTCGAATACTGGATCGTCGATATCGCCAGCCGCAGAATACATGTGATGAGCAACATCAAAGATGGACGATATCAAAGCATCGAGATTCATTTGCCTCCGCATTCGTTGGCACCGCAGTGCCGTCCCGATGGTTTTTTAAGTCTCGATCAACTGTTTGTGGCTTCAGTTTAAATTTTCACAACAGGAACCAAGACCATGAAGCACGCTCTCACATTACTGATCTTTACTTCTGGTCTCGTGAGACGGCGGAGAAACCGGAGTGGGCCGGACGGCTGCTTGATTCACGCCCTTCAGAACCGAACAAAGCGATCCAGATGGAGACGCAGCATGTCCCAAGTGCCCAGGCAAGCGATGCCAATGGCGAGATGTACGCGCGTGTCGCGCCGACTCGATTTCCTGTCACGACCGAGGGTCATTCGGTCATAGTGCATCGCCTCTCGGCCTACAACAAAGACGCGTTGTGGACTTCGGTGAAGTCCTGGTTCGATGGCGGGGCGGTGGCGGATGGGACCGTCAATCCGGCAGCGGCCAGCGTACACACCTTCCCAGGCAAGGGCGGTGCGACCTGGAGGATCTATTCCGATGAAGAGACCAAAGAGAATCGCGTGCCGCTGGCCTGGAACTCGTTTGCTACTCCGATGGCTCCCGATCCAACGACGTTCGGTTTCAAGTGGAATGAACAGCTCGTTACAAAAACTCAATCTCAGGACGGCGGCTCGCTGGTGATGTTGCCCGAGTACTTCCGTCGCGCAACGAAAGACAATCAAAAGCCCGAGTGGTTCGCGGTGCCTGCGCAGGATGTTCCCGCTGAAACAGGCTTGACTGATCTGCAATTCGGTCGTCCGAACGCAGCGTCTGCTGATGCCTATGTCACTCCCGACGATGCCGACAGTTGCTGGAAAAAACCTGGCCCTGTGGCCGGACCCTTTCAAGTCCGTCCGCACGATGGCAGTCTGGTGACTTATTATTGGTATCGCTTCGCCGACCAACCTGCGATCCTAAACGCCGATCTCACCCACGCCGAGCGTGAAGCTCTGCAAACGCGAGTCGAAAAGCTGCATCGCCACTGGAAAAAAGATCGCAACTATCTGCCGCCGCCCACACTCGGCACCCTCGCCGAAATCGAACCCGCTATGCTTGTCACTCCGCCTGCGGGAATGGAAATTGGCTACGTCCCGATCGTTACTCGACAAGAAGTCGATCCGGAGGCGAAGAATTAACGTTCGTCGAGTAGGGCAGTTTGTTTGATGCAGGGCTCGGAATTAACGGGTATGGCGGGGAATGCGGAATCGTCGCTGGTGCAATCAGCTGCGGTGCTCGTAAATGCGATCCGGTCACCGCTGGTGTAAAGCCTTTAGAGACCGTCCAGCTTAGATGGGAGCATCAGGGCGTGGTTTTTCTCGGTTGTAAATCGTTAGGGTGTTCTGTGCTACGGCCATCAGTCCCACCTCGGCATAAACCGCGACCGTTTTGAACACCTTGATTGCGGTGCAATTTACCATCGGCGAATCTTCTTTCGATCACCTGACCCCGTAAGCGGACACTCCGTTTACCTAACTCGCTTCCCATCTTCGCTTTCTGCTGGTCGAGAATTTTTTGCTGGCTCTGTCGTGCCACTGTGCGACGTTGTGATTGGCCGCCAACGCACCGAGCGACCAAGGGGCAGCTAGAACACAGATCCTTGGACTGT
>JAYVSE010000387.1:0-11971 GCA_043775635.1 Planctomycetaceae bacterium
ACATCCGGTGGCTTTCTTTTGATTGGCATGGTCGCCAAATTGTGGCCGAAAGCGAAAATCGCTCCAATAGCAGTTTACTAACTTCGTGAACGGTTACGAAATCCACTTCCGCAAGGTGCAACTTGACGGACGTTTTCGCAGTGAGGGAGTAGCGATTGCCGACTTCAATCAAGACGGGCAGAACGATATCGCGGCAGGAATGGTTTGGTATGAGGCACCGAACTGGGAAATGCATCTACTTGGCGAGACCGTGCCTGAACATGATCCAAAAGGATACAGCAATTCATTTTGCAATTTCGCCGACGATTTTAACAGCGATGGTTGGCCCGATCTTTTGATCGTCGGCTTTCCAGGAGCAGCGACGAATTGGTTTGAAAATCCACATGAAACGGGAAAACCATGGAAACAGCATCTATGCACGCCCGTCACAAATAATGAAAGCCCTCAGTATTTAGATCTCAATGGTGACGGCAAGCGTGAACTCTTGATGGGCGTTGCATCTGATCCCGCGCAACCTGACGGCCAATCGCAAATGGCGTACGTGACGCCTGCAAAAGATCCGAACGCTGCCTGGGATGTTCATGCCATCTCCGCTCCTGGCGCTCCCGGTACGCAGCGATATGCTCACGGTCTCGGCGCAGGGGATATCAATGGTGACGGCAAATGGGACGTGCTCTGTTCCGATGGCTGGTGGGCGGCACCAGCAAACGGTGAGGCGGTTGAATGGAAGTTCTATCCGGCTCCGTTTGGTGGTTGTGCTCACATGTTCGCGTATGACTTGGATGGTGACGGCGACAACGACGTGATCAATAGCAGCCCGCATGCTTATGGCGTTTGGTGGCATGAGCAAATGTCGGACGGCCAGTGGAAGAAAAATTTGATTGACGATACGTTCTCGCAAACGCACGCCGTCTGCTTGGCGGATATCAATGGTGATGGATTGATGGATTTTGTTACAGGAAAGCGATGGTGGGCTCACGCTTCTGGCGATCCTGGCGTCGACGAGCCTGCCGTTTTTCATTGGTTCGAACTCAAACGCGAAAACGGTGTTCCAAGTTGGACTCGGCATCAATTCGATCATGACAGCGGTCCGGGCACGCAGTTTGAAGTGGGCGACGTCAACCGTGACGGACTACTAGACATTGTGGCGTCGAATAAGAAGGGCGTCCACTATTTCGAACAAGAGCGAAAGTAAAAAATAACATCACCGACTTGCCATCCGCAAGCGAAATATCCATACCGCGAATTGAGCGTCTGTTATGAAGCCAATCCCCTTATTGCTAACCATGTTTTTGATGATTTTTGAGTCATCACAAACTCAGTCGGCAGACATCTTTGATATGAACCGTAAGTTGGGGCGAGGTATAAACCTTGGCAACTACCTCGAGCCACCGCGAAATGCTGACTGGTCGGTAAAGATTGTCGAAGATCATCTCGCGGTAATTAAAACCGCTGGGTTTAACAACATTCGCATACCAGTGAAATGGTCTGACTACGCAGCACCGAATCCACCGTATACCATTGAACCAGATTTTTTCTTGCGGATTGATCGATTGCTTGATCGCGCTGCGAAAGAAAAGTTAAACGTGGTCCTCAATATCCACCATTACGACGGATTAGATGCCGATCCGGATCTCCATGTTGATCGTTTTGTTGCATTGTGGCGGCAGATTGGGGAACGCTACCAGTCACGTGGGGATTGGCTTTACTTCGAGCTTGATAACGAACCACACGACAAATTAAGTGATCGTTGGAACGAAATCTTTCCCAAGGCGCTCGCCATCATTCGTCAAAGCAATCCAACTCGCCCGATCATCATCGGTCCTCCTCATTGGAATGGAATCTGGGCGCTACCGCAGCTAAAGTTACCCGACGACCAAAATTTGATCGTTACCGTTCACATGTACAACCCACACGACTTTACGCACCAAGGTGCTTCTTGGGCGGGACCCAAAGTGCAAGCGATCAAAGACCTACCATGGGGCTCTGACAAAGAACTTGTTGCGTTAAGAAGCGAATTGGACCAAGCAGCCGATTGGGGAAAAGCAAACCATCGACCAATCTACCTGGGAGAATTTGGTGCCTACGAAGCCGCCCCCATGGAAAGTCGTATTCGTTGGACGGCGGCGGTAAAAGGGGAAGCAGAGTCACGAAAAATGAGTTGGTCCTATTGGGAATTCGGTGCGGGCTTCGGTGCGTACGACCTGCGCCAAAATCGGTGGCGAGATGATTTGCTCAAAGCACTCCTGAATGATTAAGCTTACTCGCGGTTTGCGGAGGTGCCCACTTGTTACCAAAGAGTATGCATCTCGCGAACGGACGTTTGTCTTGTCAGCGAAATTTCAGCTCACGTTCTATATCGCGACGAGAATGGAAAGTGGCGTACGAACATCCTGTCTCTCGGTGGGTCGCTTTCGGCATTGGTGGTGACTCCAGTTGGCCACCCGGATTGCCACCCAACTTAGTCTTGTTGCTCGTGGTCGCCAACTATCAATACGGTGATCAATATTCGCCTTTCCAAGGGACTGCTTCGTGACCCCGACGAAATTTTTAACACCCCAGGATAGCCTTACCATGCGAATCGATTCACATCATCACTTTTGGCGATATTCATCTTACGAATACGGCTGGATTGACGAATCGAAGCAATCGCTGCAGCGAGACTTTTTGCCTAGCGATCTGAAGATGGAACTGGACGGTAATGGCATCGACGGTGTCATTTCTGTTCAAGCTAGGCAATGCGTTGAAGAGACACGTGTTCTGTTGGAATTTGCAGCCGCTAATCGTTGGATTCGTGGTGTTGTGGGTTGGGTTCCGCTTCGTGACGAAAGGTTAGCGAAGGTCCTGGACGAGCTAACATCCAACCGCATCCTGCGAGGAGTTCGCCACGTTGTCCAAGATGAGCCAGACGATAAGTTCATGTTGCGAGCCGATTTTGTGCGCGGCATTGCCCGACTCGCACCCTACAACCTTGCTTATGACCTGCTAGTTTTTCCTCACCAATTGGCAGCCGCCATTGAGATCGTCGACCAATTCCCAGATCAGGTGTTTGTGCTTGATCACATCGCGAAACCGAAAATTGAAGTCGGAAAAATCGATCTCGCTTGGCATGTTCCGTTCAAAGAACTCGCTAAGCGTGCCAATGTCTATTGCAAGTTTTCCGGCGTCATCACGGAGGTCCGTGACGATCGATGGGGAATCGAAACGATCAAGCCATACTGGGACATTGCGCTGGAAGCTTATGGTGCCAAGCGATTGATGTTTGGCACCGATTGGCCGGTCTGTTTGCTTCGGGGGTCATACCATCAATGGACCACCTGCGTCGCTGAGCTCAGCAGCAGGTTATCCGATGCTGAGCAGTCTTCGTTTTGGAGCCAAACCGCGACCGATGCGTACTCGCTGGATCAAGAAGGATCGAGCGGGAACTGAGTGTCCGGTATGTGTCCGACACCTTTTCCGTGACCATTCATTGCGGCTGAACTTCAAAAATTACACCACAAACGGCGGTGTTCTTGCTTTGTCGCAAATGGTCGCAAAGTTCTTTGAACGGGTTCGGCGATTGGGTGTCGCGGATCGCGCCACGCGTGCCTTCCGATGACGTTGAAGTGGGATTGGCCAGCGCCCGCAACACACCGTTTTGGTATGACCAATTGCCCGCGAATTCAGGGTTGGGCCAAATGACTTTGCCGAGCTCGCTGTCCCAAGTGTTGTAGGCGGGCAGTGGTTCAGGTGACGCGTACAGAACGAATGCTTGCTGGCCGACACCATCGGTGAGACCGACGGCGCCGTTTTCGATTGGAGGAAAACGGAGTTCGGTGATTGGTTCTAGTTGAGCTTCGTTATCGGTAGGAGGGAAGCAGAGCTGTTTGCACCGTCCGGGTTCAAAGCGACAAGGTAACAATATGCAGGCTTCCAAAATTTTGCTTGCACTCGAATATCGTCATGCTCGTGCGGCGGACGGAATTGCATCAATGAGCCACTGAACGCAGCCTTTTCTTCTGAATTACCGATTTGAATTACATCAAAGCTTTGTATTGGCGAAAAGAAAGAATAGTCAGCATTGTCAACTGACAATGCATGTGTATCTTCTATTCTACTTGTCGGAGATAAAGGCAGTGTAGACTCCACTTCGCCATCATTACCTTGCCTCGTTAGCCAAAGTCCTGGCGCAAGAAACATTAGCGAAAGGCCAACTGTTAATGAAACCGCGCAGCCTAATCCAGTGGCAGAGAACTGCCATTTCTGCTTTGTACTGGCTTTGGAATCGGAATGCGTGTCAGGTTCACTTGACCGATCTCTGGCCGTGAATTCAGTCAGTGCATCGGCAAACGATTCCGCTGTGGGAAATCGGTCAGACGAATTAACCTGCATCGCTCGATGGCAGATCGCTTTTAATCCTTCAGGGGCAATTGTCGCATCGAGTGCTGCTGTCTCCCACGTGCCTTTTCGTACGCGCCCAAGCAAATCCATCATCGGTAGTCGCGGGTAGGGCGGCGTACCAACGAGCAAGCGATAGAGAATCGCCCCTAAGGCAAAGATGTCGACGCGATGGTCGGTTTTGGACGTGATCCCTTCTGCCTGTTCGGGTGCCATGTAGGCCAAAGTACCGGAGACTTCGTTTGCTTCCGGTGCTGTGCCGCGTAGGGCGCTGCGCAATCGACTCATGCCGAAGTCGATGACCTTTGGCTCGCCGTTACCATCAATGACGACGTTCTCGGGTTTGAGGTCGCGGTGAATAACTCCGCGTGCATTGGCGAAGCCGATCGCGCGGGCGACTTTGGCAACCAACTTGGCGGCGTCGACTGGCTTGAAGGGATGAGCATCGGCAACCTGGGCCAGCGAACGACCACGAATGAAATCGAGCACCATAAACGGTTGGCCGTTCGCAAAATCGAAATCACGGATCTTGGCAATGTGCGGGTGGTCGAGATCGCAGAGAATGTGCGCTTCATCGCGAAGCGTTGTGCGGGCTCGATCGTCGAGTTGGCCATGGCCGAGTTTGATCGGAACTTCGATTGGCAGCGTCGGATGGACTGCGCGAAAGACATCGGCTTGTCCACCGCTGCCGAGTTTCCCCAGCACCGTATAACGACCAATCATCCGCAGCGGTGCGGCTAAAGCGTCTCCGCTTGGTGCAATGGTGTGATAGGGTTCTGCATCTTGGGGGAAATCAGCCGTGTTATTGACATCCTTTGCAGGCAGCTTCGTCGTTTGGACTAGCGAGGGATCGTCGCAGTTTTGCGGACCAGCAGCAGGTACGTTTTTGGTATTCACGGGCACACTTCCCAGAGTGACGATTGGCCAGCCACCTATGATACCGCACACAATTGTCCGGCGCAGTCGCAATCGGATAGACTTATTCACACGTCTTCAAACTTGGAGTACGCGTGGTTATCGCTTATCTCATCAATCTCCAGCGGACTAAGAAATAACGGCGTTGCTACCTCAGTCAGGGCGGCGACCTGTGACACGATTGAGCAAGCCATGTAACAAGTTGGGCGGCTGAAAACCGGTGCGGTGATCAACGACTTTTCCCTGCGGCAAAGCGACAAGCGTTGTAGGATAAACCTGGACAGAGATTCGACTGAGTTCCATCGAGTTGAGTTCCGGAGTTAATCGGACAGCTACGAATTCACTTCCAATACGGTTTTCGATTCCGAAATCACGCCAAGTTTCAGCCTTCATCGCGTCGCAGTACCGACAGCGAGCCGACGTGATAAAAATCACCATGGGGCGGCCCAGTCTCCGTGACTCGCGCCAACCGCTTTCTAGATTTTCGTGCCAAACGATCTGTTTTTGTGAGCGGCTGAAACTAGCCTCGGAGCCTACAAGGCTGGTACTGCTTGCGGCAAGTCCCGTTGGCTCCGAAATGCCACCTGACTGAGCTTGAGCGTTGTTTGCCAATAGGCTGCATGCCGTTGCAAACATAAAACAAACGAACGGACCCATGATTCTTTTCACGGGAACTCCTGAAAGCGAAGGGAAATTGAAAAAGCATGGTGTGCGGCAAGAGAAGTCCTTCTGCTACCTATTCAAACGGTAGTCAAAGCCGCCTCCAATTACAACCACCATGCCATAATGGAGTAGATTTTTCCCATGGCTTGCTATTTGGCGACCGGCACCAATGGGGAATCAACAATATATCCCGACCAAAATAGGGGGTGGTCGCCCGTTAACTCACTCCGTTCCTTGTCTTTCGCACCCAGTAACGGCTCACCTTCGGGTGCCAGAGGCGCGTTGCGAAGCGATTCGACGGCACGACGCCAAGCAGGCGCTACGCCTTCAAATGGCAACTCCTGCAAAAATTCTTTAGCCAGAATCGCCGTCGATTCGCCACCAACGGGCCAGCGACTGATGACAATGTCGCGGACGCCTGAACAATGCATTGCAGTCAGCGTCATGAACAGTTCACGTCCATCGCCAAGATTAGGAGCGATCGCCGCAGTCCGATAGCCGGGCAAGAAGACCGTCCGTGGCACGCTTGATGGAAATCTCATCCAAGCAGCGAGCGAGCCCTGCGGGTCCGTCGCATCGTACAGGGTCGGTGAAATGGCGAACGGATTTGCCGGAGTTGGGGTCACTAAACCCAATACAGCCAACGGTCCAATCGATTCACCAAGCAGGCTACCAGGAACAACGGGATCGCCGGGCAATTTAGTCGATGCTTTCAGCGCTTGGGCGATTTGATCGATTGCTTGCTGGTTAGCTTCGCCATCACGCGGTGCAAAGAAAAGTTGTGTGACCAATCCAATCGGTCGCTCAAAACTTGAGAATGCAACTGGGTGGATTGCCAAACCTGGTGTCGGTGAATATCGGATTGTAAACTTTTCTCCGAACAGCTCCGAGTTCTCGTCGCCTAAAGGAAGCAAATCCATTGGCAGATACCAGAGCAATCCGTCGGGAACGATGATCAAGTCATCGAGGTCCTTCAAGTCTGATACAAACTCATCCGGAATGAGCTTGCGTCGCAACATCGAGGCATGAGCTTTCCAAGATTTCTCACCTTCCAATCGCGATGCGGCGCGGTTGGACGAAACACCAAGCTCGCGAAGCAACTTTGCGACTTCGACTCCGACAACTTTTGACGATGCAATATTCCACGTCTTGACTTTGGTTTGTGTGCACAATACAGCGACCATTGCGCCATCGAGATCTGCAAAGATCAACAAGCCACACGTCTTTGGTATTTTCTTCAGGTCAGAAACTCCTGCAATCATCGGTGGGGCCGACGCCGTTATCTCGCCGCGCTGCAGGGCCAGAAACGCAGCAAGCGATTCCAGCGTTTGCCCACGCTTCAGGAGTTCGGGTGTGCCGGGCAATGGTGTGGGCGTAGCCAAAATATTGATCATTTGCTGCAGCATTGGCGCTGGCTTGGCGAGCGCTGCGGCAGCTTTCTCCGTTAGCAGCGATTTCTCGGTTGCGGCTAATCGGCGAACTTGCAATACACGCCCGCCAACTGCCTGCGAAGCAAGAAAGCGGTGGCGAAGCAATGAATCGGTTAACACGAGCAAATCTTCAGGTGTTTTACGTTTAACCGCAGAAATGATTTGCCCCACAATCATCTGCGAGCGATCGAAAGCGGCGTAGGCCAGCGCATCCACGGGGTCGGCTCGCCAAACCGCAGCGGACGGATCGGTCGCATATTGATTGACCTTGTCATCGACTGCTTTGCCACCGACACCGCGATTTTTGGCACCTGCCGTCACCAAGCCGAGTTGAAACAAATGAGGCGTTGAAGCGGTCGAGCCACCGCCACGACGTTGGCGATTCAACGAGGGGCCATTACCCAAGGAAAATGTATACAGTCGAGTCAACGCCGCATCGATCGACGATGGCTCACCAAGCCCAAGGAAGCCGCCTGTTTGCGCCGTCAGGACAGCGGTGAGATATTCACCGTGGGCTGATAATCGCGGTTGCACAAGGTCTCGATCCTGGAACAGCATGCCAACTTGCGACCCTAGGTTTTTTGCAGAATTGGTATCACCAATAAGTAAGGCCGCTTCACAACCGGCAAGCAACGCACCGACCGATGCGAGCCGCCCACGACGTAAGTGCGCGGACGCCGCATTGGTCGCGCTGCCTAAAACAATGGGAGCGCTTTTACTGTCGACGCAACCGACGGCAACCATTATCGCTTCACCAACCCACTCCGGTTGGGCGAGCGCGGAAGCTGCGGCTGCGGCTTGCATTGCCACGGGCACGGCCTCGGCGAACTTGTCCCGCTGGGCTAGAATTCGAGCCGTGGCAAGCAAACTGATCGGGGTCAATGGATGCACGGAACCGCCAACCGTTGCCCCGTTTTTCATATCCGTTAATGCCTCGTCGTCCAAGCCTCCGGCGAATCGTTCGCAGCCGATCATCGCTGTCATGATCGCGCGTGGAACCGGCAGGGCCAAGCCCTTGGGAATTTTCGTCGCGTCGCGCGCCTGATTGGGCAAATCCGTTTGATTGGACAGCGCCCCATAGATGATCCTGCGACGATACGAAGCAATTGCCAAGCCTCGCATGATTTCGACGGCGTCAATGGTCGTTAGTAATGCCGATTGAAGGGGACCGCCTTGTCTTAGTTGGGATACCAAATCGGTTGAGCCCGATGCGAGTGCCACCCCAGGTGAAAGCGGTACCAGGGGCGGTATATTTGGCTGTGCCCAAGCTGCGGCTTGATCCGGTGCTTGCATGTTACCGTTGAGTGCATTAGACCAATCAAGTGCGCTCATCCAACCGCGATGGCGAATCGCCAGCGCAAGTGCGAAATCGATCTGTTCAGCGGCAGCCTGCAAGTCGCCTGCGTGATAAAAACATTCGCCCAGCATGGCATGCACAGGAATCGCATCGATCCAGCGACCATCCGTACTTTTCCGACACAGCCCCAGCGCCGAATCAAAAGCATCAGCGGCGTTGGCAAGATCCCCCTCGCGATAAACCGACAGTGCAATGTAATACTGCTGGTTCGGATAGCTATTTTGAGGAAGGCCCCCAAAGGCACCGGGCCCTGCAAGCACCTGTCCATGTGCACTGCTGCTACCCATCACCAGGGCAAGAAATGCCCATGCGAAGATCCCGCAATCCATCGCAATCGATTTTGTCGGCATTAGCCTTGATTCCATAGTAATTACCGCGATCCAATCTCATCTTAGGATGAGCCGACTGACGCTAGTTCGACTGTCCAAAATACGATTCGAGACCCCAACCCGCTCGTCTGGTTGGTGAAAGCGTTGCCAACGTCAACGACGACACTAACGACCTTGATTTTCTAATTTGTAAACCAAAGGCGGTTGGGCGTAAATGTCGTGGTTCAGCATGTTGCAGTCGTGGTTCGTTTTTTGGGGGAAGGAATATCGAATATCGAACAAGGAATTTCCAATCACGAACGGCACGTTTATGGCTGGTTTTCCAGCTTCAACTTTCGAGATTCCTTGTTCGATATTCGATATTCGATTCATCTGACATTGATTGAACTTCGCTTTCATAGTCCGCCTCTCCTTCGCGCGCCGCGTTGGCCTGCGCCGTCTGGATGCTTTTCACGAAGATAGCGATCAGTTCATTGCACTCGGCAGAAATGCCTTTCATTCGCTCCGGCTCGCATAACGGTTTTCGCTCGATAATTTTCAACCAGACATTCGTTTCTCGAAGCTCCTTCAGGGCAATCTTCATTTTGTGGACGAAGTCTCTTGACGACTCCGCGCTTTGAGCTTCACCATAGTTTGGTGCAGGCGACGTTCCTGCACAGACCAACTGTCCTGCAACATGCCTTCCCGCCTTTGTTTCCGGTAATGCCTCGACGACATTCACGACCCGTACTGCAAAGTCCACGAGCCGATCTTCTAAATCAAATTTCTCATATTTCGCCATAGTCTTCCCTCACTTTCTGACATTCCACGCACTTCAGCTTTCGAGATTCCTTGTTCAGTATTCGATATTCAGTTCTTCGGCCTTTGTCGCGTGGTTTACTGGTCTGCGGTGATCGGAACGGCCAGATATCCCCAGGCGTCGTAAGCGTCCAGCAATCGATCGTGCAGGAAGTAATCCGGAAACGACAGCGATCGTGAGCAAATGTTGCTCACGATCTGCTAAAGTCTGAAGGTAGGCGCGAACGACTGCTCGGTGAAGACGACGTGGTCGCGATCACGGGAGTCGATCGACGACACCTTTGACCTTCAAAAAGCCGAATAGAGAACCGCATTTGGCCCTGTTGTTGCTAGTCTCAACCAAGTGAACGCGTTCCATTCGCCATCGGGTGCTGACTCGGTTAAATGTGATAACCAGGGCTAGTGCTTTGTTGTCCCCATTGCTCGGAAAACAATTGGGACAATTGTTCTACTCTGACATGCCAACCCTAATTTTTAATTGGAACACAGCACATCCGGAATGCTGGCGTTTCTGTAAAATTGAAAAAACAAGTGAGTAGTACAACGGCTACCTTAAAGTTCGACGTGTCTGACTCCGGCGATCTCGTCGAAGTGACCGATGTTTAATACGACGCCGTCGGAACTAGGTAGTTCGGCAACAAACGCAGGGTCACAAACCACGAGCGGTGTCGTAAGTTTGAGCGCGATGATGGAGGCGTAGTACAGGTAGCCCATCTGTGCCGCGATTCCCGTCAATCCTGATAGAGCAAACCACGGAAGCTGGCCTGCGGCCTCGCGCAGCATTTGAGTTTGCTTGGCGCGGGTCAATTTTTGCTCAGCGCCATACTGACGGATCACGGCGTTGCGTTGCAGCGGCGCGGTCATGTCTAGCATTTCATCGAAACTGCACTTACCGCGAGAGCATTGCTGAAAGGTTTTTGCAGCATCCAAGGCGGTTTGCCGACGCCGAAATTCCAGTTTGGCTTGATAGGTATCAATGGCCTTCTTGCGCCGCTGGACAACGTAGTCTGCAACCGAGCGCGGGATCGCCAATCCGCCATTAAATGCCTTGAGCATTGCCCCCTTCGCGCGTTGAGAAAGATACAACCGACGATATTCAGCGAATACTTCGTTTTGAATTTTTTCGATGGCGGCGAAGACATCTTCGCGTGAGGTGAAGTGGAGATCGTCCTCCACTTCGACGCAAAGCGGTTTGAGGTAATAAACCTTAACACCTTTTTGCTTGCCTGGCCCCGCTAGAAATTCTTCCAGTCGAGTCTGAACGCAGTCGGGAACCGTGTCAGTAATTCTGTCGAAGTGTTGTTGTTCAGTGACCGTGACATAGAGACGACCTTTGGGCAGACGGATCGATGCTTTGGGAAGCTCAATCTCTCTGACCTGAGTGAAGCTGTCACGATGCTCTTCGACAACTTTGGACCAACTCTTGCTCCTGGAGGCCAACAGGCCGGACTGCCGGAGCATCGATTCTGCCATCTCAGTGCTGGAGTCCTTCGGCGGTACCCAAATCGGGGAATCAACCCAGGTTCCAAACGGCTTTAGCTCCTGGTCCAAAGTGTAGGGTCTGCCCGTTGGCGGATCCACTTTGGAAGGTTTGACGCGAAACGCCGCGCCTCTGTTTACGGTAGATTTTTCAAGCGAGGTCGTAGTCATACTAACGCTCCTAATCCCAGTTTTAAAGCTATTCGAGTCGAAAGGAACTTCCGCAATTTTGAACAACGGTTCATCGAACGAGGCATTGAAAAGAAGTGAGCAAGGCGCTGAATTTGACTGGCGTTAACACTTTCATCTTTAAAGGTAAAGCATTGTCAATGTTAAATCAACAAGAAAAAAAATAAAAAAGTGCCATCGCTTTTGAATGATCTTTTCGACCTTGGACCGTGTCTGTCTTCTGTGTCGCCATTCGCTCCGCGAAAGAGCGCTCTTTCGCGGAGCGAAAGGCGACACAGAAGACACTCACCATCTCCGGATAACGCACGACGGGTGGAATTCATTGGTAAACTACCCCCCCTAGTATCTAGAGGCGGACCAGAATTTTAGTCATCGTGTGACTAAATTAGCAACCGGAAACTGATGCTTCCAAACGTCTTGTAGATCGATTGCCC
>JAYVSE010000388.1:0-6725 GCA_043775635.1 Planctomycetaceae bacterium
TTAGTAACCCGCTGCGTAAGCGAGGGATCACTGCCATCCCTCGCTTACGCATTCGGGTTATCATTTGCACGCTAAAATTCAAAACACAACTAAATCAACAGCCCGCTCGCGCCGTTCCGCTAAACGCGGATTTTATTTCGGGACTGTTTCTAAGCCAGCACTTCGCGGATCGGATTGCTGCCGAAATCGGCCAGCGGAATCGGGCGAGCTCCGAGCATGTATTCGTGCTTGTGATCGATCCCAAGGGCCACCAGGATCGTTGCGAACAGGTCGCCGGCGCTCGCTTCGCCTTCGACAACTCGCTGTCCTTCGTTGTCGGTTTTGCCATACGCGACGCCGCCACGAATGCCCGCACCCGAAAGGCTGCAGCTCCACGCACTGGCAAAGTGATCGCGGCCGAGGCTGGCGTTGATATTCGGTGTGCGGCCGAACTCGCCCAGCGTGATTACCAGCGTATGTTCCAGCAGCCCTCGCTCCTTCAAATCGTCAAGCAACACCGACATCGAATGGTCCAAGTCCGCACACAATTCTTGGTGTGTTTCGAAGTTCTGGCCGTGGCTGTCCCACCACGCGCGAGCAACTTTGACGAACGGCACGTCGGCTTCGACCAATCGCCGGGCAATCAAACACTGCTGGGCGAATTGTGACGATCCATAACGATTGCGAACGCTTTCGGGTTCACGCTCAATATCAAACAGGTCGGCGCTGGCCATCAGACCATGCACCCGTTGATAGGCCGACAAATGGCTGTCGACCGCTTGATTGCGACGCGAAGCGGTGAAGCGTTTGGCCAACACATTGCGGAGGGCCGCGCGATCGTGGTGGTCAATTTCCGAAATGATGTCAGGCCGCATAATGTTGGGCGGCGTCATGCTTTCGCTCAGAAACATCGGCGCATAACGAGCACCCAGAAAGCCGCTGGTCCCTTTGCGGCGTCCTTCGGTCGAAGTGTACAGCGAAACGTAATCAGGGACTTTGCTTTCCAGTCGCCCCAGCTCGCGAGCCACGACCGCACCGATGTCAGGATATTTGACTCCCGGATCAGCAACTCGGCCACATTCCATCAAATCGGCACCGTTGCCGTGGTCAGCGATCTTGGTATTGAGCGAACGGATGATCGCTGTATGCTGCATCCGCTGCGCTAGCTCGGGCAGCAGTTCGCTGATGTGAATCCCCGTCACGTTCGTTGGGATCGCGCGGAACGGCCCGCCGGTTTTCGCACCCGGCTTAGGGTCCCAGGTTTCAAACTGACTCGCGCCACCGGCAAGCCACAGCAAGATCACTCGCTTGTTCTGCTGCTTCAGTTCACTAGCCATCACCGCGCTTCGCAGCCCATCGATCGCGCCCATATCGGCGGCAAAGCTGGCCGTGACGCCTGCCGCCGTCGCGGTCAAAAAACCTCGCCGCGAAAAGCCGTGTTCTTCTGGATGACAGCCGTTGATTTTGGATGCCATGATGTTCAATTCTCCGCAGTTCGATGGGTGAATCAGGTTGTGGTTGGCTTAGTGATTGAATCGAAGTTCGGGACCGGCCAGCAGTGCCCAGGTGAGCGACCGCAGAGCGTCGAGTCGTTCAATGTTTTCTCTTTGCATCCAAGTGGTCGCCGTCTGCAATTCCTCATCCGACGGCTTGCGATTTAGCACCGTAATCCAAAGTTGCTCGATCGATTTGGAAACGTCTTCGATCGACTTTAGTTTGCCAACGATGCGGTCGCCGCCATCACGAAGCAAGTCATTCATGATGCGATCGTTGTTGCTGAAGAACAGCGCTTCGTCGACAGCAACTTGAAAATTTTCACCGGGTTGTTCGAACTCGCGTGACCAACCGTCCGCTTGATTCTCAAGATCGATTCTCTGCTTGTTCCACGCGGTCGAATCTTCTGGAGAAGGCCAATTGTCCGGCGAGCGGATGGCGATCCACAACGAAGCGGCCAACTGACGCGGCGTTAATGCCTTGGTCGCCGCGACGGCATACGTCGACGCGGCAGGCGGTGTTTCGTCCTCCGTCCATTCGCTCGATCTCGCATACGCTTGGCTCAGGGCAATGCCGCGGATCAGGCGTCTCAAGTCATAACCGTTGGCAACGAAATCCCGCGTCAACCAAGCGAGCAATTCGGGGTGGCTCGGAGGATTCGCCTCATGCATTTGATCAGGCGGATCGACCAATCCCAAACCCATCAGTCGCAACCACGTGCGGTTGACGATGTTCTTGGCTAAAAACCTTTCCTTATCATCACGAATTGCCAATTCGGCCAATTCCCGTCGCGGGCTAAAGCTAGCCGAAATCAAATAACCGGCGTTCTCATCTCGTTCGAGCTTTTGGATCTGTTGTTCCAATTGCTTGCGTTCATCATCCGCAAACGAGGGCGTTTTGTCCTCCGCGACCGAACCGCTGAGGAACATAAACTTGGCTGTTTTTTCTTCGCCTTCGGTCGTCTTGAACTTCACTTCGCCGAACGGCTTCTCCGAGATTACGTTCTTACGAGTGATGAACGTGCGATTAAAAAACGTCTGCATCCCATAGAAGTGGTCCTGCTTCCAAGCTTCGACCAACGGGTGATCGTGGCACTTCGCACAGCTCACGTTCACCCCAAAGAACAGTATCGCGGTATCGTTGGTCAAATCATCCAGACTTTGAACGCGAGTCGAGACGAATTGCGTGGCCCCTTTTTCCGCACCATCGGATTGGCGTGCCGCCAACATGTCACGAAACATCTGGTCCCAAGGCCGCTTTTGGCGAACGGCCCACAACAGGTATTCACGGAACTCGCCATCGTGCGACCGATTGGCCAGCAGCAGTTCATCCAAACTGTTGCGGAGGTGAAAGTCGAAATCCGGCGACTGCATCAAGCGATCGACCAACATGTCGCGACGGACTGTTTCGGGTTGGTCCAAATACCACTGATATTCCATCGCCGTCGGCACGCGACCGGCCAAATCGAGCGTCGTGCGGCGCAAGACCGTTGCATCATCCGCAATCGTGCGAGGCTGGATCGAGCGTGTCTGCAGTTTTTCGGCGATGTAATGATCGACAACGGTTGCAATCTCAGCTTGCGGCGGCAAAAGTTCTTGCGATTTGACACCGGTAAACGCCAAAAAACCGAAAACGATGAAGGCAAATCGCGGCAGCAGATGCATGAGGTCAACACGCATGGTAAAGCCAGCAGGTGGGATGGGAGGCGGGAGATGCGGCTAGGCGGGCACACTGATTCTAACAGATTCGCCGGGGTAAAGTCATCAACAATCTGGGGAACTCTTACCCGGGGGGCATGACCGGGTTTGCCGCTTGGATTGGGAGCTAACCTCGGCTTTTTCGGCTTCGGCGTGACTGCTACTGCTACTGCTTCCATTGCCTTCCTGGCCATCTCCGGACACGTTATCGTTTGTACAGCTTGCGCCATCCATTTATTTACGGATTGCCCTCTGTCGTGAGGCGAGAGAAAATCAAATTGCGGCCGCCCCGACTAGTTGCCAGCCTCCCGCCGAAGTGATTCGCCATGCCAAGCCTAAACGAACGTAATGATTTTCCCTCACTCACAGTTTCTCGACGTCGAGTCTTGCAGGCCGGACTTTCAGGGGCTGTGGTCGGTGCTTGGGCTCGACCGTGGAGCACCGCGGCATCGGCTGATTCCGCCGATGCGGGTCTGAAGACCTCCGATCAACTCATCGCCGGAAAGACCGCCGGTTGTTAGTCCACAATCCATCGCCGAGTGGATTCGAAATCGAAACACCGCTTGAACTGCTTCGCGAGGAAGCGATCAATCATCACCAAGTTAAACGTTATCGCACGCCCCGCCAGCCGCTCGAACCGGGAGTCAACTTCGAATATGGTCTCGACAACAGCGATCCGAACTGGCGAATGCGAATTAAGAGCGTGATCTTTGCACCAAGCGGCGACGAAAAAACACACGTTGCAAAACTCCGCAATGGAATCTTCATCGCCAGTGGTGTGGCGTGGAACGATGGCACATCGCTCATTGACGCCGTGGAACTGTCACTTGACAACGGCCAGTCGTGGCGGCGTGCTGAACTAGCGCGCGCGGGCCGATACGCTTGGCAACGCTGGCAACTGCCGCTTGATCTTCCCAACGGGAAGCACGTGCTTATCAGTCGCGCCGCCGCAAGCTCCCTACCCCCAGCGAGCCGACCCAAATGCTTACTGACATCGAGCACTACCATCGCGTGGCATGTTACGTTACGATGCGATCAGGAACATGTTAGCGGTGTTCTTTTGGAGGTACGCAGAGACTGCTATCGGATGAACACAAACCTTGCCACGATCGAAGACGTCCAAGCGGCCGAGACAATCATTCGTGAACATCTCTCTCGTGTTCCGCTCATGCGATCCTATCGACTCGAAAAAGAACTCGGCCTGTCGCCGGGCCGCCGCGTTTGGTTGAAGGACTACGGATGGACGCCCGTCGGTTCGTTCAAAGTGTTTGGAGCGCTCAACTGGGTCGCCAAAAACTTTGACCGTATTGGGGACCAACCGATTGCGGCGCACTCATCCGGCAACTTTGCGTCTGGGATTTCGTTTGCGGGAAATCGTTATGGCAAGCGAGTCATCATTGTGATGCCCGACACCGCACCGAAGGTCAAATTTGACCTCACACGATCGTATGGGGCTGAGATTCGCACCTATGATATTGCACGAGACCACGCGACAGGCGAGCGTAATCAATTGGTCAACCAAATCGTGGATCACGAGGGCGGCATCCAGGCATCGCCTTACGACGACAACGATGTGATCGCGGGCAACGGCGTCGGCGGTCTCGAAATCGTGGAAGAATTGCGGCGAAACGACCGAGAGATTTCGCAATTCGTTTGTCAGGTCAGCGGCGGCGGATTAATCGCTGGCCACGCGCTCGCCATCGCCAACGGGTTTCCACAGGCAGAGATCATCGGGGTGGAACCTGACACCGCCGCAGACTTCCGCCAATCACTCGCAGCAGGAAACATCGTCCGTATCGATCAGCCATCGGGCATCTGCGATGGACTGCTTTCATACGACGTCGGCGCTCACAACTGGCCTATCCTAAAACGATACGTCTCGTCGGCCGTCGCCGTGCCGGACACAGATACTCGGCGAGCAATGAGCTGGCTGTACGATCATCATGGTCTCCGTACGGAACCTTCTGGGGCTATCACAACTGCCGCCTTGCTCACTGGCAGAGTGCAGCCGACAGGTGACGGTGATATCGTGGTTGTCATCAGCGGTCGAAACGTTGACGACGGTCAGTTCCAAAAATGGATTGCCTAGCTCCCCTGACGACAAAGTCTAAGCGAATCGGGAAAGCTGATGATGTGGCAAAATAGTTTTTTTGTTTTCGGTGCCTGGCTGTGCATCGCCTTCTCCGCTTGGGCCGCTCCGACCGATGAGGACAAGCCTGTTACCCCGAGCCCGATCAGCTTCCGCAGCGGCATCATCGATCCCGTGGGCAACGCCGTTTATCTGCGGCACAAGACCGATGCCATGGAGGCGCTTGATCTCAAGACGGGTGAAGTCCTTTGGGAATCCAAGCTGGCATTCCTGCCTCTGGCCGCCGATGGCAAGCGGTTGGCTGCGCTCGGACTGGACAAGGAGAAAAATCGCGTGCCAATCGTTCTTGTTTTAGATGTCGGCGGGAAAGGTAAGCCGCTGGTATATTCCGACGAGTTGCCCGAAGAGGCGTGGCTGGCGGAACGACCGGCTTCGGGGTCAATTGCCACCGGCCGGATCGAAAACGGCAAGCTGTGGGTGCGCTGGACTTCCGGGAGCGGTCCCTTTCAGGGCGCGGCGCCGAGGCCCGAACAATTCAAGCGGGCCGTCGGCGAGGCGCAAGTCGATCTCGACAGCGGCAAGGTCAAGGTCATTCGCAACGAGAAAGCGACGGGACTGCGTTTGCCGTGGGAGAAGGAAGAACTCGTGCCCGACGAAAAGCTCCCGACACCGTTGGCGCTGGAAATGGAAGCGTTGAAAGGGATGTTTTGGCCCACTTCGTCACCCACCACCGGTATGACGGCGAAACCACTCCCGCTGGGCGACAAGTTTGTCCTTGTGTTTTGGGAGAAAATCCCGACCGGCGGAACCAAACTGATCCTCAGGTCGTGGGACCGTGAGACTGGCAAACCGCTTGAGCCGACGCCTCTCGGAGAGGGTGGCAACCTCTCGGTGCTTTCGCATTTCGACGAGTATGCGTTCGTCCTGGACATCGGACCGCAGTTGCCTGTCGAGGTCCAGCGGGAGGCATTGATATGGGTCGTGTCCCTGAAGAGCGGCAAGGTGGTTACCAAGATGAATTACGCTCAGGCTGCGGGGCCGGTGTGCGTGCTGGGCGATCGGCTCTACCGCATCCATGTGAGCCCAGGTTATGGGAGCCCGGACCATGGGAGCCCGGGCAAGCGCGCCTTGTGCTGCGTCGAAATGAGTTCGGGACGGGAGATTTGGTCTCGGCCGGTCTTCGAGTATTTCTACGACGGCCCTCGTCCGCCTTCAGCCCCGCCGCAGAAGTAGCCAAATGCGATGCGATGTGGGAGACTCGCAAGGCCGAGTCAACGGCGGGCGTCTAAAAACGATCATGGCAATGTTATTCGTGAACTTCTGAACGCTGTTTGAAGTTGTAAGCACTCTTGCATAAGTTTTCGCTCATTACTCGTTAAACCGCGTGCCCATCGGGCCGCGTGTTTTGAGGCAAACGCGCGGGGCGATGCCCACGCGGTTAAACTAAGAAACTTGTGCACGGGTGC
>JAYVSE010000389.1:0-3126 GCA_043775635.1 Planctomycetaceae bacterium
TGGGATTCGCCAGAATTCCTCAGCACACTAAAACGTTGGGAATTCTGGCGAATCCCACTACACAAAACGTTCTGCCCCAGCAACGAAGCGGGGCATTGAATAAAAGGACATATAGCACGCGGAGTTGAGGCCTGTTACGAATCTAGCAGTCCACGCGCATACGCCTTAAAATCGACCATCGCGTCGGGCGGGTTGGGACCAACAATCACGGGACCGTCCTGCGGATCCGGGTAAAGCCCATGGCTCCCTCGGACCAATGCTGCATCCAGTGGAATGACATCCATCCGATAACGGAAACCAAGTTTTTTTTGAGCCACGCGCAGCATCGCTCGCGGTTTACTGGTGATAAACAATTCGCAAGGGTCATAGCCAGGTTTCCGATGGATATCGACACAGCGTGCAAAGTCAGGGGCACGCGTGTCATCGTTCCAGTAGTAATACGTAAACCATGCCTTGGGATCCGCCAACGCGATCCACTCACCACTGCGAGGATGGTCCAGTCCGATGGTTGCGGGCTCTACGACGTCGGCAATGCCGGGACACGCAAGCAATCGGTCGCGCACCTGCTTCATCAACGTTTTGTCATTAACGTAAACGTGCGCGAGTTGATGGTCCGCGACCGCGAACGCTGGGGACGATCCAGGCAACAGCATTTCGCCAAACGGTCCATCACGGACGACAAGCCAACCTGCGTCGCGCAACACGCGATTGATATGTACGGGCTGCGAAACCGGTACGAGTCCGTATTCCGAGACGACAATCGACTGAATGCCTTGCTTGCTCGCCGCATCGATAATGCCAGCAGCGCATTGATCGACTTCGGCCACACGAGCAGGGTTGTGTTCCGGGAACCTTTGGAAGTCGTAATCCAAGTGGGGAAGGTAAACGAGCGTTAATTCGGGGCCATTCTGCTGAAGCACGATTTTTGCGGCGTCGGCGATCCATCGCGAACTAGGTAGACCGGCGCTAGGCCCCCAAAACGAGAAGAACGGGAACGGTCCAAGTCGGCCCTGAAGATCGCAACCGGTGTCATCGAGCGTATCAAAAACTTTTGACCCGTCGCAACCATAATGTGGCTTGGGCGTAACACTCCAGCGCACCGGAGCAGCCTGGTTGAACCACCAAAACAACTTGGCGGTTTCGTATCCCTCGTAAAGCCGCTCACCGGACATGAGCGAATTCGCTTGTTGCCAAAAACGAATTTCTTGCGTGTCACGATAGTACCAGCCATTGCCGACGATCCCATGGTCGCGAGGCATCAAGCCGGTCAGCATCGTGGCTTGTGAAGTGCACGTAACCGCGGGCAGCGGACTGCGAAACGGTGACGCCGATCCTAATGCGGCGATGCGTGGCGCATGCTTCAATAAACGAGGTGTCAAACCAACGACATTGATGACGCAAAGCTTCGCCATGTGGTTCTTACGCCGATCGCTTTTCTAATTCGCCGTTCTTATATTTTGCCCAGTATTTGTCGAGCTCTCGTTTGACAACGCCGCTGAGCATAAACACCCCAAGCAGATTGGGAAATGCCATTCCGAGAAGCATCAAGTCACTAAAATTAAGAATATTTCCTTGGGTGACAATCGAGCCCAAAAACGTGAATGCCAAAAACAAGATCTTGTAGATGATCGAAGTGGAGGAGCCAAACAATTCAGCCCAACAACGTTCGCCGTAGTAGGACCAACTGATACAGGTTGAATAGGCGAACAAGAACACGGATAAATAAAGAATGTACCGGAACCAATCGTGACCGCCAGTTGTGAAGGCATACAGCGAAATCTGCGCACCTTGGTTTTTGGCGATCGCATCGACGGTTTCAGGTGCCGTATGTGCACCCGTCACGACGACGACGAGCGCCGTCATCGTGCACACAATCACGGTATCGATGAACGGTTCTAACAGGGCCACGATCCCTTCACTGACCGGTTCATCGGTCTTGGCAGCCGAGTGGGCGATTGCCGCCGAACCAATTCCAGCTTCATTGCTGAAGACCGCACGCTTGATTCCGATCACCAAAACCCCAAGGAAGCCGCCCTTGATCGCTGTTGGATTGAATGCCTCGGAAAAAATGGTCGCTAGTGCCGCTGGGATTTCCGAGAAATGCATTCCCAGGATGTAGAGCGAAGCGAGGACATAGGCTCCGCACATGAACGGAACAATCGCACCGGCCACGGCCCCAATACTTTTAATGCCACCAACGATCACGACGCCAACACCGATTACCATCACGATGCCGTAAATCCATGGCATGGTTTCCAAGATTGGAATGCCACTGCGAATGGCGTCCAGAGATTGACCAACCTGAAATGCATTGCCACCGCCGAAGCTGGCACCGATGCACAGCAACATGAAGGCAACTGACAACAGCTTGCCAAGCTTGGGTAAACCCATTTCTGCAAGGCCGATTTGCAAATACCGCATCGGTCCACCGAGAACATGACCGTTTTCGTCCGTTCCACGATAGAGCTGTCCGAGGGTGCATTCCGCGAACTTGCTGGTCATCCCGAGCAAGCCGACAACGAAGATCCAAAACGCCGCACCCGGACCACCGACGCCAATGGCAATCGCGACTCCAGCGATATTCCCCAGGCCGACCGTCGCCGAGAGCGCTGCGGCTAATGCTTGAAAATGGGAAAGTTCTCCAGGATCGGAATCCTTGTCGTAGTCACCCCGAGTGAGGTGAATCGCATGCAAAAAGCCTCGCAAGTTGATAAACCCCATCCGGACCGTTAAGTAGCAGGCTCCACCAAACAGCCAGACGACCACAAACGGGATGGACACGGGAAGCCATTTTGAGGTTCCGAAGTCAAAGAAAATTGCTTTTTCAAGAATTTTCACGGCCTCTCCAAAGATGCTGTCGATCTGTTTGATCCACTGGGCTTCAGTTGGGGCTACGGTTGAATTAGCGGCTGCCGTAGTCAGTTCTGAGGTAATCGGTGGCGTATCCGCTTGTGGCGCCGCGACGCATGGCGACAGCGTGGTCAGGCAAAAAGCGATCATCAAAACGCTCTTCAACCGTAACCGCAAAAAATCAATGCCCCGCTTCAATGCTGGGATTTGATCGTAGTGGGATTCGCCAGAATTCCTCAGCACACTAAAACGTTGGGAATTCTGGCGAATCCCACT
>JAYVSE010000390.1:0-26596 GCA_043775635.1 Planctomycetaceae bacterium
TCAGTTCCCATACCAGTACTTGGCTGCGTACATGAACGCATCGGACGAAGTTCCTGCAAAGATCAAGGCAGCGCTGCATCAAGCGGCCGAGATCGCATGTGGAAACGTACCGAAGTTGCCAGGACCAGTAATGATCGGTCTCGACACGTCGGGTTCGATGGGTTCCGCGATCACGGGTAACCGTGGTCGAGGAGCGACGTCGAAGATGCGGTGCATTGATGTTGCGGCATTGTTCGCAGCCGCGATCCTGCGTCGCAACCCAGACAGCGTGGTGATTCCGTTCAATACGCAAGCGTATGACGCGAAGGTTGATCCGAGCGACTCGATCTTGAGTCTATCGGCTCGCTTGGCGCAGTACGGAGGTGGTGGAACGGACTGCTCGATTCCGCTAAGTGAAGCGAATCGCAAGTACAACAAGCGTCAGTTCGCTGGCGTGGTACTTGTGAGCGACAACGAAAGCTGGATCAATCGAGGTCAACCGTTTGGATTTGGAGCGAACGGATCAACGGGAGTGATTACGGAGTGGCAAGCGTTCGCAAAGAACCAGCGCCAACTCGGAGTCGCGAATCCCAAGTTGATCTGCATCGACCTGCAGCCACACGGAACGACGCAGGCCGCGGAGCGATCAGAAATCCTGAACATCGGCGGCTTCAGTGACGCCGTGTTCAACGTAATCAGCTCATTCCTAGAGAACGACGCCAACCGCTTCGTGCGAGGAGTGGAATCGGTAGAACTGTAAGCCCCTGTTTAACAGCGGCGAACAAAATCGAAGCGCCCGCGAGAGAGAACTCTTTCGCGGGCGTTGTCTATTCCATTACAACTCAACAACGAATCCGTTGTTCTTCAACTCGGAAGCGAGGTTGCAGCATGAGCAGTTGATGAACTGCGTTGCACCGCGAGTGAACATTCCGTAGTTACTTATGACGAAATATCGATCGTCAACGGGCCAGCCTGCGGTTTTCCTCACTGCCATTCTGAGTGATTCCATCAGGGCCAAGCCAATGCTAATTGCGGTCGCTATCATCCCGACGGCTGTGACACGTCTGGTCACAGCATTTAGGAAAATCCGGAAATTAAGATGTTTCTAGCCGCTGATCATTTGCGATCAAATGAAGAATAGTGGGCGGTTATGTTCGAATCATTTCGAACCTGTTTATTGCTGCGGGAGTGATAACTGCATTTGCTTGGCTTTGCCCGTGTCAAATTGAAATTCTTCGCCCAAGAGCTCGATGAGTTGGCCCGCGTTCAGTGATTGTAGATCGTAGGTTTTCTCGAGTTGTCGAATTCGTGTCGGAAGGCGATGCGTTAGGTCACCAGCAGCAACGCGAGAAGTGTCTACAATGCCTTTACGCGACCTCTTGGCGATATCGTCCCAGTAGATTCTGTCCAATACTTCGAAGAAACATGGTATACGCGTCAAATACAAACGCTTCATCACTTGATCGGTTATTTTGTCTAGTGTCGAAATACTACTGCCAAGTAGCAAGCGATTATGCGCTGGAGCGATATCGAGAACTCGCCATGATACAAACAGCAAGTGGCGATAGAAGTAACGCATGCTTCCCGCTTCATACACATAGGTGTAGTCATTGCGAATTTTGCGCTGCCCGCCCCGTCTGGGACAAACAATCTCGAAATAGAAGAGCGAGAGCCATGTCCATAAACCGGAGTCTTCAAGCAAAGTTTGCTTCGCAATCGGTGCAAGTACATCTTGCAAGTAGACTGCTGCATCTCTTTTGGTGCTAAAGACTCTGGGTTGAATTTCGATACTTGGGGAGACTTCCGCTGACATCTCGTCACTTGTGAGCAACTCTGCCGGAAAGTCCGCCGTAGGATTATCTCGGCAGCTCGCTAGCGATTCACGAAACGCCTGAATACCCTGCTTGTTAAATCTTCGAAGCTTCATTTCAATCACCTACCGTATCCAGCCTGGCTGTGGCCAAGGCGTACTTGTCTCGGAGAGAATGCGACTGGCAGAAACCGTCGACGACCTGCTCAATCCAGTCGTCTTTCGCCTCGTCATCATCTGATGAAGGGGGCGTATCTCGCCCTGGATGCAAGTTCTTGCCAAAAGAAAGCCAAAGATACGGCCACCGATCGTCGGCTTCTTCAAGATCTATGTTCTGTTCAATGGCTCGTGCAAGTATCTGACGGATTATCTCTGGATAAACCAGTGAGTAAATCATCGGGTCGGATCGCATCCGTTCTGAGAGCCCATCGACGGAATCATTTACCAAGAGGTATACGTCATGATCTCGGAAATCGAGCTGCCAGAGTTTTTGCCCCAAAGTTGAAACCGACTCGACAGGTAGAATCCCACGCCTGCCGGCTTCAGTTTGCTTTCCAGTCTCGATTGGGCGAATGTTCTCAGCGACACCGAGCAACCGCCCGATTCTTTCGGTGCGATCAATCACCTTGAGCGCAAAGAAAACATTCTGACCTGTTATTCCTTCTAACGCGACGTCACGGGGCAATGAGAGGTTGCCAATCGTGCCACAGCCGAATCTTTTCACAGTGGGTGAGCCAGCGCACATTGCCTCCATTACAACCACGGCATCTTGCGGCCAACCATTATCCGGAAGTTCGATCGTCGCTGTAAATCGCCTCGGCTGTCCATCGTGAACAGCGATGGCTACACTGTCGCGCGCGATTCGCTTCCGGCCAAGAGAATTAATACGCTTAATCATGCTTCACCTTTGTTCTCGTCTTCCGTTGCTTCATCAATGCGGACAAACAAATCTCGATTAATGTCAAACCCAGTTCCGGTCACTTGGAAATCCGGCTTGACGACCTCAATTTCCATGACGTTGCCAGCTTTCGCATTGACATTTACACCGTTTCCTTTGAATTGAAGCCGGCTATTCTTATCTTTGAAATCAAAGTCAAACTTGCTCCATGCCTTTAATGGATTGCCGCTGGGTAGATCGTATGCGACTGAAACCCGAAGTACGTGTCCGACTTCGGTGGGAGGTGACCCCGAGTCCGCAATCGTAAATCCTCCAGGGCGTCCATTCAGGCGATACCATCGCGGAGTCGGCGGCGGAGGTGTGAATGGTGGTTTATCGCCTGGCTCTCCCGGTTTTTTTGGCTTCCGCGAAAGCTGTGGAGCCTGTGCTTGATCGATCGAAAAGAAGTCGCTCAGCAGGTCGAAGTCCGGCGCTGTCGACTTCGGCGTTAGAAGCTCGTTGAGTGAGTCCAAGATATTGCTAAAAAAAGTCACACGACCTTTCCAAGTTTTCCATACTCGGTTTGGTCGTTCATCATTAGATGTGTCCCAAGTTGTGTGCGCAGGACCTTCAGTATCTCCCAATAGCGACGCCAACGCGCCTGGTTCAACAACAACAAGCCCACGTACACCTCGAACTGACCGTTTTGTGTTCAACTTAGTGATCGTCATACCTTCACGAACGTAGTAGCTCTCAAAACGATCCGAGCTGCCAGTCCGTTGGAGAAACGCAAGCAATTCCCCAACTTCAGGCCCACTAGTTTTCCGGGGTAGATTTGCTCTGACTTTGATCGCAACTATTTCTTCTGCGAGATATTTTCGACGAATGATATCCAGTGTTTCGGGATCGAAACTCGAGTCATCTAACGAGGGTACTCGGGATTCACCTAAAAGATTCGTCGAGTGGCAGTTTGCAATTTCTTTCAGGCAGTCTTTGGTAAACTTGACCGGCGGCGATGAAGCCAACTTCAGAGCTGGCTTGCCATTCCACCTCAGCCCCTCGCAGATCGATGCAATCGAGGCCGCATCAACTCGCCATTCTTGCAGTTCACCTGAATGTATTGAACCAGTGACGTCGACAATAAGCTCGCCCCGAATGATGGGCATAAAAAAATTCACAACCACGAGTCGTAATAAGCTCTCAGCTCGCAATTCTTCGGCAACGTAAGGAACCACGACGGAAAGCCCTGGCTCATTCTTTCGTGTGAGCTTCCATTCCGTTCGAAAACGCTCAAGCTCCTCAGTCGTTGCAATGGCAAGCGGAGTTCCATCGTTACCTGCACCTGAACACCAAAATCCCTCTGGCGCAAACTCGTTCCCTTCATGCCGATGAATCTTAAGAACAGATTGCCCCATTAGCAATTCACGACCGTCCGACTTGCGAATCGTTAGGCCGAACATACAACCGACGCGACTTGCGGCGCGGTAGACCGTTTTACCGAGGCCCCATCGTCCCAGATCATCACCTGTTTTTCCGCTACGACCGATATTGCGCCAGAACCAAAAGAAGTCCTGTCGCTCCTTTGATCCCTTGGGTGGATCGGTGACTAGACTTGGATCTCCTGCCAATCCGCTTGTTCCAAAATCTTCGCAAACCAAGAATCCGTTTGGCAGCTTGGGAACACCTTCGGTCCCAAAGTCGATTTCTCGGAATTCAAGCGCAGGTCTTAATCGCGAGAAGTAAAGTGCCAGCCGATCTTTCCCCGGCATGTCCTCGCGCGAGTGCAGTGCAAATCGCACGCGAACAGGTTCTTCACGATGTCCTGCATCCAACGAGTTTTGAATCACCTCTCGGACCAGTGCATCCGTACCCGCATATTCACCTTCACCGGCTTGTTCGGTTTTGAAGAGCTCTGTTTCGTTTGGATCGCGTCGAACCGACGCTG
Source organism: Planctomycetaceae bacterium (assembly GCA_043775635.1). Taxonomy (GTDB): domain Bacteria; phylum Planctomycetota; class Planctomycetia; order Pirellulales; family Pirellulaceae; genus UBA6163. Next base: position 4,612 of record JAYVSE010000390.1, read on the forward strand.
CTGATACAGGTGAGAAAATCCAGGTCGTCATGCTAATAGGAACTCGCATACATCTTGATGAATCGAACCCATTCTGATTGGGTTCGCATGTTTATCAATGTACGGAAAGTTTAATGAATCCCTTGTTTCCGTAGATTGACGTTTCGAACGGTTTATGTGCTCGCTGCGTCACGATCTTGTCGTAAAAACACTTTCATAGATTCTACGGATACATCGCATTGAAGTAGCAGGCGACGGATGACGTCGCGAATGCTATTCGCCGACAAATTCGACTCGATGAACAGACCTTCGGTGATCTGCATTGCCTTGCGAAGCTTGGCTGGATCGTGCTCGATCGTGCGGTTTCCGCGGTTACTGATAAACTCGGGGTGATCGTAAAGCGATCGCATTCGCCGTTCGTCACGGGCGACGAGGTTTGCGCAAACCAGTTCGTACAGCCGCTGCCACGTTGTTAGTCCTGTTGTCGCTTGACCGGCGAGAATGAAGCCGAACGGACGTTTGAAAGTAAAATCTTCGTCAAGTCCGTGTGGAACTTCGCGATCCAGCTCGGCAATGAGGCGATCGTTGCTTGAGTCATCGAGCGTGCCAGACTGTTCTGTTGATTCCAAACGCACGCTCGTGTACTGCTGAATGAGCTGCGAAAGTTCGCCAGCTACCGTATCAAATGCCGCAACCTTGGCGTTGTACGCACGTTTGAACTCGACGCCTGCCTCAAGGGCTTCCGCGTCGTTGTGGTCGATCGAAGTCCAAATATCTTCGGACAACTCAAGCAAGTTTTCGCGGACAGCCTCGAGGTCTTCGAGTATGACGCGAGTTCGATTTGATGCGGCTGGATTATGGGGGTTCATTATGGGGCTCTCAGTAAGCTACGTTAATCTCAGTACATCATCGAGGGCAGATTGTAACCTTTCAATGATCTTGATCGCGTCTTCGGCCTCTTTGCTGTACAGAGGAGTTACTCCCGCGTGCGATGCCGGATTCAGTATTCGATCTTTGATTTTGCGAACATCGTCAAGGATTCTTAACGCATTCAGTTTCGCACGCGATGCTTCAGTCAGAGATTCAAGGATAGCGGCTTGCAGATTGGGACGTGATGCTATGATGCGTGCGATCACCCGTCCCTTCGCATGATTGTCGGCTGCTTCAATATTGGCAGGGTTGACCCGCTCTGTTGCGAGTAATTGTTTGAACTCCTCCTCGGAATACTGGCTTTGCAAAAGCTCCGCAAACTCTTTGTGAGCGTCTAGGACCAATGTCTTTTCTGCTTCCCTGATCATTTGAGAAAGCGCCACAAACTTACCCTCTTCAACGATATGAGAGTGTAGTGCCTTGGCTTGCGCCGCTTTCAGATAGTTTTCCAGCAATTCCTCAGTGCACTTGCGTAGGCGATTACCGCATTCGGCAATTTGGTCGTGCTTCAAGAAATCTGCTGCCGTCTCCAATTCAGTTTTCACAAGCTTTACGCTTGGACTCGCAATTGCGTTACCGGATAGCTTTGCGAAATGCCAATCGTGGTGCTTGCGGCCGATATGTCGTCGCAGCTCCTGAAACAATCCCAGCTCGTGGGTCAAAATGATCTTCTGAAAATCTTTGAAAGTTGGTGACATAAGGATCTCCACAACTTTCATGCGATTGCTCATGTCGAGGCTCACTAATAGGTCGTCAAGAACAAGCAGCTTCACGTCTGATTGATGAAGATTGACCAACGAAGCAGCAAAGCGAATTGAAAGTGCAAGTTGAGTCATTTTCGCTTCGTTGAGAAAGCTTTGCGGGCGTAAAATGGAACGACCGTCTAATTGAATTCCGAGCTCAATAACTGGTACACGAAAGTCAGCCGTGGCTTGGTTTGTTCCGGCGAAACTGGGCGGACTGGTTACTTTAAAACTCAACTTCAGTTTCGAGGCGTCGTCCGCGAAATGTTGGTCATAGAACTGCTGAGCACGGGTACTGATGGAATCGACAATGGGATCAAGCAGCTTTGCGAACTCGTTTGTCTGATGCCGGAAAGAGTCGTATGCGTCGGTTCCAGATGTGCCACGGCTCCCGCCGGGATTCGGATCACCGTGTTTGATCGAACGCCAAACATCCTCAGGAACTCGTGAACTGGTTGAGACACAGAAGGGAAGTATCTCGCGTTCGAACAGCGGCCACAGGTTGAACTTTTGCGAATTGCGAAAATGCGAGAAGCCAAAGAAGAAGCGATACGTGACAAAATCACTCGCCATCTCGGCCTTTGTAATCACGGGATTCAATTTGGTGCCGTGCGTCGCATGATTAATTCGATACGTCGTATCGGTTGTCGTTCGTGCGTCGCGAATCGTGACGGCAATTTCGCCAGGAACTGCACTCGCGTCCTCATGGATATTCAGGAGTTGTTCGTCATGAGCTGGATTGAAATACTTGCTGATCGATGTCTTGCGGCCGCTTTGAAGAAAGGTGTGCAGCGCCCAGTAGAGCGATGACTTGCCGGAGCCGTTGGGTCCGTACAAGAGCAAGTGGCGACCATCGAGGTCGAGTTGGAATTGGCGGAATGCCTTGAAATTCCTGATTTCGATACGTTGGACCTTGGCTTTCATCCGCAATCGCCTAACACTTTCTGCTTCCGGTTGACTTTTTTCGCTTCCCAGCCGATACTTCAAAAGAACCCTGTCGCTCTCGAAGGCTCAAGTTCCACTTGGGGCACGCCGTAAGGCATAGTGAGTACGGGGTTTTTTCGTTGGTGGACATCTTCTATGGCTTCGTCTTGCTGAAGTCGCGTTCGTGATTCTTCGGGATCAGCTTCCAGTGGCGGTACGGATGACGCCAACGGTTGGTTATGTCTCCTTGCGTGCCTGTGGTCTCGCCGATGTTGAAGTTCGCGTAGATCTCACGGATTTTCGCCAGGATGTATTTGTACAACTTCTCTTTAGCAATGGTCTTCTTGCCTCGCTGCCGCTGCCCCGATGGAATTGCTTTGTGCTTGTTGTTCAAACGAAACCCAATCGAACCAAGGACAACATCTAAGCATTGCAACAAGTCATGATCGTGTGAGCTAACTTCCGCGATCTGCTGAGCATCGAAGTGAATCTTCGCTCGACGCATCGCGGGGTTACGCCGAAGGCTGACAACAAAGGATTTGAACTGCGAGGTCTCTTCGCTGCTGGTTGGCATTTGGTCCAGATTAAGTCGAACCCGTTTCGTCCCAGGGTGTTCGCAATCGCAGAGCTGCAACCCGAAAGCGTGCTTGATGAACTGGTAATAGAGCCGATGGTATTCTGACTGCCGTTGTTCTGAGGTTAGGCCTTGAGGAACAAACGAATTGTTCGTGAACATAATGCGAACCTTGGCTTGGTCACTGGCGACGATCTCAAAGAAGCAATCCATCATCGCGCAGTACTTCGTCAGGTAATTGTCCGTGACCTTTGTCCACTTGATTTCGCCGTGCAGATTCTGAGCGGCCTTAGCCTCAGCCAGTCTTTCGACCACGGACGCTAGATGCACCGAACGCACGAGGACTCCACCATAAAAATTGGAAAAATACTCGCCCTCTTTGTCCGATTCATCGGTGTAGACCACGAACTCCATCCGAGTTACACCTTGCCTTCAGTCTTGATTACAGCAAGCAGGTCCGGACTGTCGGCAGTCAATCGCAGCAAGCGGTTTCGTATGGGGGACTCAGGCGCGTTGAGAGTGCGATAGAGATGTTCGAGGAACTCAGCTTGCGTTTGCTTGCTTGTCTTTGGATCGTAATTTGCGAGGTGCGGCGCCACGTCGTCCAGGAACAGTAAGTTTCGTTTTGCCATGTGCTCTTCGAAGTAGCATTCCATAACGCACGCGTCCATGAGGTCAATCATAAATGTAAATATCTGATGCGCATCGCATTCACCTGCAAACAACAGTATTTTGACGAGCGATTCAAAACAACGGTTTAACGGTTCAGGTATCCTCGGCAAAGGTAGCCGAACTAAGTGATTCTTCTTCACCTCTGCCAAAGCTTCACCTCGCTCTGGATTGATAACGTTTTGGTAATACCAATTCAATGTCGATGAATTAATTGCTGACAACGCAAAATAAATCTGCGAACTTTTTGATTTGGGGCAAATCGTGAACAGATTGTTCATGACCACAAATTGCTTAGAATCTAATGTGCCTATCAGTGAGTCGCCTGTTTGCCGCAGCACTATTTTAATAGTCGCATCGTAGTTTGCTGTATGGCGTGGCTCTGCGAGCCAATCGCCGAATTTTATCCACAGATCGTCTTTCCATAGCATTCGAAACCGATGAATGAGTTTGCCTCGCAAAAGCGGCCTAAACGATGGCTTTGCCTTCTCAGATGTAAAAGGCTTTAAGTTAACGATTTCTCTTGTTTGCGGCGGTTTTCCTTTTCCCACTTGGTATGGCTTGCAACCGGGCGTTACAAGAAATTCATTTTCTAAAGTTGGAAACTTTGCTATGGCGTTCGCCAAATCACGGCGATCGGGTGACAACCTTAAACTGATAGGCATTCCTTTTTCGGATCGCCATTCGGACTGCTGCTGAACATATTGCAACTTAAAAGTATTCTGGTAGGCATAAACTGGAAAACTCAAGTTACCAACATCACAGTTAGCATGGGTGAGGATAGTGTTATCCACAACCGCCCCGAATACCTTGTCTTGGATGTCTACTATGCTTAGCACTTGGCTTTTTGAAAACACCATCTTTCGTATTGACTTAAGCATCACTGATGGCAACCACGTATTTGGTACGATCAAACACTGGATGCCCTTCGCACGAAGCAGTGTAATACCTCGTTCCATGAACAGTAAATACGTATCGAGCTGGTAGTCTTGGAACCGATAATTGGTATTAAAGTAGGCCTTAGCATCATTTGAAATGGTCGCGCCGTATGGTGGGTTGCCAATGACAATACAGAATCCGTCAGCCAGTGACCGATCAAACATCCAGAGCGGCTCGAAAAAGTCAGCACTTGCTTGTGGGTCATAAGGATTCCAGTTGGCAAGCCTCCGTGCAGTGGATTGATCCCAAAACGCTTCATGCTCAAGCTCCCTTGCGAGTTCTTCACGAATCTCACAGTCACGTGCTTGAAGTATTAGTTTTCTTTGCCGTGTAGTGGCCGCGAAGTGATCGTGCCGCACACGCCGCAACTCAGATTCTAATCGCTTGATTTTCGCACTTTCAAACAACTCAAGCTGCGAGTCTTTCTGTAATCCGATCAACGTGTCTGCCGCGACGAACTTGGTCTCCAGGTTAGGTAGCGGACGAATGCCCAGATTGTCGCGTTTGCTGCGGTTTGTTTTCTGGTCGCAAACCAGCGAAATGAAGAAACGGAGCTTGGAAATCTGGATCGCGATCGGCTGGATGTCGACTCCGTAGAGGCAGTTCTCAATCAGATACAATTTTCGCCCGTAGTCGTCTTCGTTGTCCTTAAAATCCTGCTCGATGGCCTTGATGGCAGCGCCACGGGCCGACGAATCGGGAATCTCGCTAGCCTTGTCGATCTGGATCTGCATCCATTTTTCGTTGGCTGGATCGAGCTTGTGAATGATGTAGACTAACTTTTGCAGCATCCCCATCGGGAATGCGCCGCTACCACAGGCCGGATCAAGAATCTTGCAGGTGTGAATCGCATCCAACAGCCGGTCAACTTGCTCGTTCCTAAACGGTTGCGGTTGTTCGGTGTAGGCAAATAGGACCTCAAGTCCTTCTTTTGCCGCATCTTCCGCCATGCCCGATTCGGTGAGTGCAGTCGTCAGGTAGGCCTTCAACGATTCGTCAACCATGTATTCCACAATCGGCCGCGGCGTGTAGAACGAGCCGGTCTGCTTACGAGCTGTCGTTTTGGTTTCTTCGTTGTAAGACGCGAGTAAGTTTTCGAACACCTTGCCCAATAGTTCCGGATCAAGCGCAATTTCTTGGTCGATTGGCGTGTTCTCGACGATCGTGAATTTGTATGCACTCAGAATGCGAATTAGCCCACGTACTTTTTCATTCCGACGCGACCGCTCGCCGTAGGCTTCCGAAAGATCGATACCGTCTTGCTCCGGACCGAAGAACAAATGATTGGGAACAACAGGTCTTTTCTTCTTGTTGCGAGAAAATCCATCAATGTAGATCTTCTTCTCAGTTTTAAGATCCGTTCGATCAAGACACTCGAAAAGCCCGCCGTTCAGAAACGGAATGTCAGCGAACAAATCGATAGCCACGCTCGCATCTTTGAATGAGTCCTCGTAGCGGAGCAGATTGTCGACGCCGTAAGTGTTCTTGTTTTTGTGAAAGCCTTCGTCTTTGGCAAATGTCCGATAAGGACTGCCTTTGTTGTCCTTGCCCATTCGCTGGTTAAGCGTTCCAAAGAACAAGTTCTGCAGGATCGCGTGGTAGTAGCTGCTGGAATCCGGCTTCAGTTCTTTCAGAATCGACTTCAGATCTGTTTCGTTGAACAGCGTGTCGGGAACAAGCCCCTTTTCCTTCAGGAACCAGCAGAAAATCAACCGCGTCAATAACCGAATTAAGGAGGTTGCTCGACGCTTTTCATCATCATCTTGGACGTCTGTCGGGAATTCGATTTTCGGCAGAGCCCAAAAATACCAGTTAGCGAGCTCTTTGTAGAACCGCTTGTTAAGCAGTTCTACATTGAAGACTTCCTCCCAGGCAGTGTGTAGGTTGTCGAAGTTGTTGATTGGCAGACGTTGCGGATGGTTGAGATTTTCCTTGGCAAACGAATCGAGGATATCCAGGTGCCCACGATGCGTCTCTGTAAAGGTGATATCACGGATGATCGTTACCTTGCCCAAAACGTCTTTGGATGTGTCACGTTTGTTCGCCCGTCGATTGATCACGGCGATTGAGAGCACCGATTTCTTGTTTGCCTTGTGCTTCATTAGCACCATGACAGGCATCGGAAAAACGCGATTGATCTGTCGTGCGATGTCGGTCAGTTTGCCGCGCGCGTAATTGTCGCCGATTAATTCGATGGCAAAGAAGACATACGACTTCATCAAGCTAGGGCTGACTTCGTGTTCGTCGAACAAGGCACGATGGCCCGACAGCTCATTGTCGGTGAGTTGGAATAGCAGATCGACTGACTTCCACTCATCAACCAAAGCTTTTGCTTCGTTGATCGCACCGTTGCCAGCACTAGCGTGCAAGAATTCTAGAAACGCCTTGGGTTTGCTGCTGCCAAGTTTCAGTGTGCGTTCGCTCTTGTATCCGAGCGTGGCGAGCAACCCCAATGCCGAATCTTTCAGCGTCTTGCCTTCAAATTCGTTCAGTGCGGTCTGGATCTTGTCACGAAGGTCTGGCATGAAAAACTTCCCTGCGGCGGCTCATGTGGTCGAATTGTTGATTGATGTCGATGGTCAATGTGCAAGAATTACAAGCCAAGTCACCAAATCGAAATGGTCTGTTTGTGTTGCCGGAGTCTCCGCCGTGGTGGGAAGCATGCCATCACGGCCGGACAACAGAGTGTTAACCGCACGACGTTGGAACGTGCTCTCGATCGAGATCAACGCTTTGCGGAGCAATTCGTCGTAGTGAGATATGTCATTGCCATCTTGAGTTTGTTGATCGAACAGTTTGCAGAGGTCCTCAAACGCCGATGATTCTTCGGCTGCCAAATCGCGTAGCAGCAACATGGCTTGTTTAGGTTGTGCGAACGTAAATCGTACAGTCCCGTCATCATGGACGTAGATAAGGTAATACGGTGCGAGTGGATTCATGTTTGCCGAATCAGTCGGCTTACTTTCTCGCGTACCAGTAGCCGCCGATCGATGGCGTAGGCAATAGAGCACGCCGGGTTGAGCGACTGGAACTTCGGACTTTGGCGGAACGACGGCATAGACTCCTTCAGGCGACTCTTCCAACGCGCTACGGTTCGCTTCGAGGTATCGCAACAAATCGAGCCGAAATTCGTCCAGAGAGAAGTCTGTCAGTGATATCGAGTCATCAAAGTCTTCGAGATCAAGTACTTCGTCTTTCAATCGCTTCAGTTGCCTATCGCGGAAGAGCAAATCTTCTTTGATCAAGTCTTCAAGCTGGCCAGGGTCAAGCAGATTGTCGGATTGCGTTGCAGCCAAATCAACGAGCGCCATACGGGCCTCAACGCGGTGTTTCACATTGATGTATCTGTCGAGGTCGGCGACCGGCCAAAAATTGACTAATTGAACCGTTTCGTTTCGCGAGCCAATTCGATCGATCCGACCAAACCGTTGGATAATTCTGACCGGGTTCCAGTGGATGTCGTAGTTGACCAGAAGGTCACAGTCCTGAAGGTTTTGGCCTTCGCTGATACAGTCGGTCGCGATCAACAAGTCAATCTCCACGTCTTGATCAGGAAACTGTCCTCGTTGCTCGCCTCTTCTTTTCGCTAGAGGCGAGAAATTAGTGAGAATCGAGTCGTAATCCGTTTTACCGAGTGAGGTACGGTTGCCACCGTCCCCACATACAAGTGCGGTATGAATGTCTAGTTCGTTGTGCGCCCACTCGCTAATCTGCTGATAAAGGTAGCGTGCGGTGTCAGCAAATGCCGTGAACACCAAGACCTTGCGGTTTGGTTTTCCATCGCGATTTACTGTTGGATGGTTGGCCTTGCTCGAAATGAGCTTCTTCAGTTCGGCAAGTTTGCCATCGCGTGCAGGAGTAACGACTTGCGTTTTCTCAAGCAGGAACTGAAGTTGGGTCCGATCATGGCGGACTTCCTTCAGCCATTCTGGCAACTTTAGGTGGCCGAGATGAATCCGACGCCGACCACCAATTGTGAATTCATCAGCATCGAAATCGGGATCCTCGAATTGCTCAGGTGTCAGCGAGTCGTAATCGATATCTGGGTTTTCGTTTAAGTGATTCTCGAAGTCGGTGATTCGCTTCTCAAGTCGATCAATCTTGTCGACAGTTCTTTGAAGTGTTAAGCGGAATGAATCAACAGAGCTTTCTAGCCGCTTGAGGAAGTTAATTTTCATCATCGCGATCAAGATCCGCTCGCGGCCTTCTTGTGTGAAGCCACCGAGTAGTTGATCTTGATACTGGTCCCGAATTCCTCGCGGCAAGTCACCTCGCAAGTAAGCTGTCGGGTGATACAGGCTGAGATTCAACTTTGAAATATTGTCATCGAGTTCTTCGAACGAGAGGAATTTTTGACTCAGATCTATCGTCGCGTGAATTGCGATGGGGGCCGGGCGTTTTGGGAATCCGCCGAGCTTTTTCATTTCTGCGGAATAGTAACTTGCAATTTGACGACGAGATCGAGCAATACTGAGTCCATCGAGTAATTTGAAGAAATCGCCACCAATTGCGGAAATTAAGTCTTTGGTTTTGCGCTCGCCGGTAGGCTTCTTCGACCAGTAAGTAAAGTGTGTTTGAGCCTTACGTGTCGTCTCGCGGACAGAAGCAACACCAAGATTTTCTCGAAAGGCGGCATCGGCAACTCCATTGCGTGCAACATCAGCGCCAGCAATGAAAGAGATCTGGTTGCGAAGATCTGCGAGCTGGTTGTTCACTGGCGTGGCTGACAGGAGTAGAACCTTTGTTCGGACTCCAGCCGCAATGATGTCCTCCATGAGACGTTCGTAACGACTGCGACGACGTTCTGTATCGCCCGGGCGCTGAACTGCCAACTTGTTATTGCGGAAGTTGTGGGACTCATCGATGACAATCAAATCGTAGGCGCCCCAATTGAGGTCGCCTAAATCAATTCCGTTCGATTCGCCTGAGTCACGCGACAGATCAGTATGGTGGAGTACATCGAAACGAAACCGATCATTCGAAAATGGGTTGAGAGTGCTATTGGATCGGTACACAGTCCAGTTTCGTCGAAGCTTCTTCGGGCACAACACAAGAACACGTTCGTTTCGAAGTTCGAAGTACTTTATGACTGCCAACGCCGTGTATGTTTTTCCAAGACCAACACTGTCGGCCAGTACGCAACCGTTGTAGTTCAGAATCTTATTGATCGCAGCTTTCGCGCCGTCTTTTTGGAAGGCAAACAAGGCTTTCCAAATATCGGTGTCGGGCAGTGCAACGCGTCGTAACGCTTCATCGATGTCACGCGTGCCATCGAGAAAATCACGAAAAAGATGGAAGAGCGTGAGGTAATAGATGAACTGTGGAGAGTGATTGGTATAGAGCTTCTGCAGATACTCCAAAACTTCTTGTTTAACATCTATCACAAGTTCGCTGTCAGCCCAAATCTCATCAAACCACTGTTTCAACTCTTGTCGATCTCGATTGCTGTCAACGATTAGATTCAGTTCGATGTTGCTCTCTTGGCCGAGTCCGAGGCCGCGGACAGTAAAGTTGCTACTGCCAACAATCGCTTGTTCAACTGGTCCGTTAGCGATGTGGTACAGCTTCCCGTGGAGTAGGTTCGTTTGCCGAATGGTGCGGATGTCAACTTTGTTGGCGATCCAGTCTGCACATTGCTTGGCAACCCTCTTCTGCTGCAGTTGATTGGAGAGGCGAAGTCCTTGTTCTTGAAGAGTAAATACTTTTTTCTCGCTTCGGTCTGGATCAAGTCGGTTCACGAATGTCGGTTCGCCGAACAAGAATCGACAATGGCCAATCTGATCCAGAGCCGCGCTCATCGCCTCGTAGGCGTAGATTGTGAAGTACGCCGAAACGATTGACAGATCGGCATGCGCGCGAATCGTGTCCGTTAGAAATCCGGCAACTGTTCCGCGCGTATGATTGTCTCGCAGCCCCGAACCATTAGGCGAGTTTTTTGCAGGAGCCGCTTGAATACGCGTTGAGACAGTCATCGAACGTCAACTACTTTGCATGCGAGGGGTTCTGGGGCTTGCCAACCAGTTCTAGGAAATCATCAAGATCTTTGCGATCAAAAAGGCGGTAACCGTTGGCCGGGTTCTTGTGCATCGGGATTTTTCCCGCTTCCGCCCAAGCCCGAACCGTCCCTTGCGAGACCCCGAGAATTTCGGCAGCTTCGGCGACCTTCACGTACTCGCTGAGTCTTGTCTTCATTTTCAGTCCTGCTTAACCCTGAGATGAAGCACTAAAGTCTACCGAAGTCTACAGGGCTTTGCTAGCATAGGCGTGCTTCAGGCCAGAGCCTATCTTTGGCGGGGGACACGTCTGGTCAACCTGCCAAAAATTTTTTCTGATTCAGATAGAGTGAATATGGCCGTACGCGAATCGAAGTTGGGTTTAAAATGAGAATCAACGCCTTCTTCAAAAATCGTCTCCACGCGGCGCTTAATAATCCAAGACAATCTTGGGGAGCCAAAGACAGTCGCACTGATCGCGTTTTTCTCCGCGTCGAAAGCGGGTCAATTACCGACTACGAGGACGGCAGCCAATGGATCATGGTTTATTCTCCAAATTGGCGGCCCTCAGGCGGACACAAGGAGCGACTTGCCCACCTAGAGGCGATCAAGCAAGGCGCGGACGGATACGCGGTGGTTGCCGAACTCAACGACAATAACAAAATCGCTTCATTCGACGACCGCGACTTACTTCGAACCGGAAGAATCGTTGAGGAGGATGGTCTCATGTATGCCGAGGTACTTGGGAAGGTATCTGTTGATGACGTGGTCGGCGGATTTATACAACCGGGGAACACGGAGTCATTTTTTCCGCCTCGCACCGAGCCCGTCCAAACAACCAGACAGCAACTCATGGAGGCTCGCGTCGGACAAGGTATTTTTCGTCTGAATGTACTGCGGATGTGGTATTACCAGTGTGCCGTTACAGGCATCACAACAGCACAAGTGATTCGCGCATCCCACATTAAGCCGTGGAAAGCTTGCACTGACGCTGAGCGATTGGACCCTTGTAATGGGATTCCACTGGTAGCAACACTCGACTGCCTTTTCGATCGCGGTTTGATTGGCTTTCAAGACGACGGGCAAATCTGCATTTCTTCGACTGTTGATGCGCGTGATGCTGAGCTTCTTCAACTTTCTGATATGCAGCTTAAACGCAGACTGCAAAAAAGGTCGCTACCGTACGTTCGTTACCATCGTGAAGTCATTTTCAACCCGTAGCGTCGATTCTGAGTTTGAACCAAAGTTTCGATCAACGATCGCCCAGTGAGCCCGTCAAGAACATCAATTACTTTTCATTTCATTCTTACTTTCTTTTTGTCATAATCATGAAAGCCAACGCTTTGCCGCTTCGGGACGTTCTTTTCTCGGAGCTTCAGTTCATAGTGCCGTTCTTCCAGCGTTCGTACTCGTGGAATCGGGATAACTGGGAGCGGTTGGTCGAGGACATCATGTCCGCCAAAAATGACGCAACTGCCAAGAAGCATTTTCTTGGACCGTTGGTGTGCGCGTCGTTGAACGCAGGCCCAGGCGTTTTGCCTCAATACCAGTTGATCGACGGTCAGCAACGACTGACCACACTCTCGATCCTGCTCGCGGCGATCCGAGATGCAGCTCGTAAGTTGGGGAATCAACATCTCGGCGCACAGATCGAAGACCAATATCTCGTTAATCAGTCTCGGGAGGGCCTTGCTCATTTGAAGCTAGTGCCACGGTCTGGCGACCGAGAACTCTACCGCGCGATTATTGACGATGAGCCGCAGTCATCGGCACCTACAACACGAGTAGCGCAAGCATACGGGTACTTCAGCAAGTTCGTACGTACGAAGTCACACAGCGACCCTCAATTTTTGAACCGGATTTTTGAAACCGTCGTCAATCATCTGTACTTGGTGTCAATCACACTCGAGGGAGAAGACCCCTACGAGATCTTCGAAAGCTTGAATTCGACGGGACTTCCACTCGAAGAATCGGATTTGATTCGGAACTACATTTTCATGCAGATTCCGTTCGAGGCTCAGGCAACTTTTCAAAGTGATCAATGGCAAAAGTTCGAGAATCAGTTTGAGCCAGCGGAGGGTTATCCTGCGATGTCGCCGACTGCTTTCTATCGCGACTACTTGATGCGAGACGGCAAGTACTCCAAGGCCAGCAGTACCTTCGCTGATTTTCAAAGCCACATGAAGGAACGAGGGCTTAAACCAGGTGAGATCGTTAAAGAGCTATCCCTCTTTGTTTCGTTCGCAAAAACGATCTCACGCCAAGGAGCTGGATACTCGTCGGATATTGCTAGTGCGATGCAGCAGTTAACGCTCGTTGATGCAGCAACCGCCAATCCGGCCGTGTTGAAGCTGTTCTCCAAGCTGCACGACAAGCTGATTACTGAAGGTGAGTTCCTTGAATGCATCAATTCAATTGTAAGTTTTGTTTTGCGAAGGTCGATTTGCGGCGAGAGCACTCGTGCATACGGCAAATGGTTTTGCGAGTTGGCAGGTACAATTGGTGAGAAGCCGCTGGAGCAGCTACAGTCGTATCTTCTCCATCGCCAATGGCCTGACGACGAGGCCTTTGGTGAAAGCCTGCAAACATTTCCCATTTATCATCGTGAACTTAAGAAGTGCCGACTATTGCTTGAAACGCTCGAAAGGGCTTTTGGTCACAAAGAGGCGGTACTGCTGGATTCAGCGATTCAGATCGAGCATGTCATGCCGCAAACGCTTCCCTCAGGTCAAGCGGGTAAAGCCTGGCGTGACATGCTTGGCCCTGGCTTCAAGAAAACCCATGATCGCTATTTGCACACGCTCGGCAACCTAACGCTTACCGCGTACAACCCGAAGCTAAGCAATCGTTCATTCGATGATAAACGAGAGCAGCTAGCCAAAAGCAACCTCTGTCTTAATTCGGACGTTGCGAAACTGACATCCTGGGATGAGCAAACAATCCTAGCGCGAGCAAAAAAGCTGATTATTACAGTCATCGAGAAGTTCCCTCGGCCAGACAGCTCGATCGAGTATGTGCCTCCTCGCAAGAGCGGCGGCAGTGTCAATGTGCTTCGTGAGCGACAGGCGAAGTATTGGTTGCGACTTACGGAGCGACTTGAGGAATGTGGTCTACCATTAAGGCCAGCAAGAGCGACCGATGGAACCATCTACAACCTTTTCATCGATATGGCGGATGTAAGCCTGAGCGTTAACTACGTCGCCGCAAAGAATGTACTGCAAGTGCGGCTGCAATTTGCTCGAGAACGCGGCGCAAAGATCTTCGAAGCATTGTCAAGTGAGCGAGCGAGCGTCGAGGAAGCTTGCAAGACATCGTTGACGTGGGAGTCAGGCGAGAAAAACTCCGTTACTGCAACGCTGATTGACGTCTCTCTTAAGGACGAACTCGACTGGCATGATCAGCACGAGTGGTTGGTAAACGTGCTGAGTCAGTTTCATGCAAACATTATGGACCGAGTGAGATCAATACATGACGCGATACACGAGACGCCGGAAGTAGCGCATCAATTGCTGATGTTTTGGCGTGGGTATCAAGCACGTCTTTATGAAGCAAAAAGTAGTCTTATCTCCAGTGCTCCCCTGCCGCAACGGTGGAACACAGTCGCGATTGGAAAGTCGGGAGTATGGATCGAGAATTTTGCACCAACCAAAGATACGGTGATCGTGGTTTCGCTCACTTTGGGCACCGGCGTTTCTCGTGATCTCTTTCCGCAGTTGTTGGCCCAGAAAGATGCGATCGAAGCGGAGATGGGCCACCCGTTAGTTTGGCAGAACCCAGAGAACAAGAAGCACTGGAAGGTAAAACTAGCGCGGCCCAATTTCGATTTTGGGAATGTCGCCCAGTGGCAAGAATCGCAGGAATGGTTGGTTGCAACGGGCGAACGGTTCAACAAGGTCTTTCGTGGACGCATTCAAAGCTTGACTTCGTAAGGTCGCAAGATCATGACGTCTGTATGTCCATTCTGTGAGCTGCTACCGACTGAGTGGCTTGCGTCTTCGGAGTCGACCGTTGCCGTTTTCGATCGCTTCCCCATTTCACCGCAGCATACATTAGTAATTCCTCGGCGGCATGTCGGCTCAATCTTTGAACTGAGCGAATTAGAACTTGTCGATCTTTGGCATCTAGTGTCGAGGGTTCGCCTGCGACTGATTGCGACGACCGACGCCTACGAGTTCAATATCGGTGTCAACGATGGGCTCGCCGCTGGCCAGACTGTGATGCACGCCCACATTCACGTGATTCCTCGCCGGAAAGGTGATGTTGAGGATCCACGCGGTGGAATACGATGGGTGATCCCCGATAAAGCCCGTTACTGGTAAGTGCCCTGACGCGATGATTTCGCCCGAGTCACAAATCACGTTTCTCTCGAACCTGCAGCGTCTGCTGTCGGAAGGCAGTTTCGTTGCAACGTACAAATACGCGTTGCTGCTGGCGATTGCTGATCTGTCTGTGGAGCAGGGCGATGACGAGGGCGCTGAGCTGGAGATCCCAACGACGTGGATTGCCGAGAAGTTCATCGCTTATTACTGGCGTCAAGCGACGCCGTACGTGCCGAAGTCACCGGCAACCGAAAGCCGCATCCTGCTACAGAACACCGGGAATCAAGCCGCGATCGTCAAGCGAATCGCAATGGCGCGTTTAAAGTTCGGCGACTCGTTCGCGTGTGCATCGAGCCAATCGCACGTTTGGAATCCTCTGGTTCAGCATGTCGAGCAGACAGTTCGGCAAATGCCACTGTGGAAGTTGCAAACCGTTGGGACAGAGACTTTTGATTTCCTCTACCCCAACGTAGGGAAGGGACGCTCGATCACGCTTAGACCTAGTGTTGCGAGTTGCTTCCGGCGATTCTACGGACTAGTCAGCGATCTCGTGCGAGGTGCCTGGGTGCGTTACGTACGGCGATTCAATCACGACTTGCTGGGAACCACGACAGATTTATCGGAGTTCATGTTCGGCAGTGAACGCGCGGCACTCGGCTCCGTTCGTGATGCTTTGCTCGATATCAGCGAAGCGAAGTGTTTTTACTGCGACAAAGGTATGGCACCGGGAGCGGTCCACGTCGACCACTTCATCCCATGGTCGAAATATCCCGTCGACCTTGGTCACAACTTTGTGCTCGCGCACGGCTCGTGCAACACATCCAAGTCCGATCACATCGCATCGGCCGAATATCTTGAAAAGTGGGTCGAGCGAAATCTGTCGCTGCGAGACTCTTTACGCGACGCGTTTACTTTTCGTGGCATCCTCAATGACCTCCCAACGTCGGCTCGCGTGGCCCAGTGGGTTTATTCAACCACGGCCGTTATTGGAGGCAAGACATGGCGCAACGCCGAGATGATCAAACTGGACGATCGCTGGCAATCGACGATCAAACGCCTACTTGCACATGCTAACCTCACGTTTGATCAAGACGACGCTTGACGGTCTGCTTGGTTTCGCCGGACCAGAGGAAGGCCTCATGCTCTACAAGAAACTTTGGCGCCACTACTGGGATCGCGATCCCGCAGCGACCGCCAGTTATGTCCATGCGTATCGCGAGATGTGGGACGACGATTCGGCAAGTCTGTAGCTCAATTCACGTCGCATGCTTCTTTGGTGCAGCGGCCAGTGAGGCGGAGGCGGTTCTTCGCGAAAACTTTGTAGCCAAAGTCGAGCGAGTGGGAGATGATCGGCAGGCGGGTGGGCCACACGAGGATGCCGAAGCCGACAGCCGCGTAGAGTTGGCGGAAGACTTCGACGCCGAAGATCCATTGATCTGGGTTGCCGTACTTGTCAGGCAGCCTGCCATGAATTTCGTCCATGAAGTCGGCAGGCATTTTGTTGAACTCGCTAGCTTGGAAGCCGACAGACGCGATGTCTGTAAAACGGATACGTTGCTTCCGATCTAGCCATCGGAGTAGCTTGATCTCCCGCATGCATAGTGGGCACTCTCCGTCGAAGAAGACTTCAACCCGCCAGGCTGGATTATTGGCAATCGTGTCCATGTGTTATTTCAATCGAATCAGGACTTCGTTGCGACGCCGGGCACTCGGTGTAAAAGGTGGGTCATAGGAAGCGGCTTCAACTCCGCTTGAGCCAGCGGGTTCGTCAGCGACGCGTCATTTAGTTTCCATCCAGGCTCGCAGTTTGGTCTCGGATTCCTTGGCGAGCTTGGCGTCGAGTCGCCCAGGGAAACGCAGCACGGCAAAGCGGCCGCCCACTCGCTTACGCACGCTTACGTCCGCAGCAGTGGGGGCCGGGACGCCTTCGGCGGCGACTTCCTTGGGCATCACGAATCCCATTTGGACTTTCGAATCCGCTTTGTCGTTTTCCATGAACACTGGTGTCGTCATGGAGATCTTTTGGTCGGACTCGTTCGCACCCGAGATGTAACGAAACAATTTCATGAAACTGACGTCACGACCCGTGCCTTCAGAATTCTGGGCGTCGATCTTTGTGGTCGTCGCGACCAGCATCATGTCGGGATATTCGCGGACTTCGAAGTTGCCGTCAGACTCGACGACCTTGTATTCGGCTGATTCGTAAGCAGCCCGCGCCGTGTGGTTCCAGGCAAATGCACTGATCAACACTAGCCCGACAACGACCGGGAAATACCACATTCGTCTACGCATCATCTAATCACCCGAGAAAAAATTGCAGCGCAGAGCCACCGATTTAATCGTCCATCGGTAAATTGTAGCTGCCTGTCTAGCTGGTCATCGATTGTTAAAGGTGATCGTGAACTGCAACACGCTCGCGATCGTGACCCAGACGAGGTAGGGCACTTGAGCGATTGCGACCCAGCGATGGTGAGGCCAGATGGCTCTCATGGACCAAAGGATGGTTATCCAGACGATGGCGATATCGATGGCCGCGAGGGGAAGATTGCGAAGGCCGAATTGAATCGGGGTGAAAGCGATGTTGGCGATCAGGTTGATCGCGAATGGAATCGCGACGGGCCAAGGAAGTTTGCGACGGATCGCTTGCACGAAGACAAACCCGAACGTGACCATGATGATCGGGTAAAGGATCTGCCAGATCAATCCGATCGTCGATGGCTCTGGCGTCCACGATGGCTTTTTGAGTGCGTCGTACCAATCGCGCCAAGTCATGTCGTAAGTTCGAAGATTGAGGGGTGAAGTGTGAAAGTCGAGAGATCGCACGTCATGAGCTGAGCACCGACGGCGTAGGTGCTGTCGATCGGAATATCATCAGTTGGAAAGAAGCCCATCTTGGACCAGAAGCAGTTTGCATCTTGAATTGCGACGAGTGACATCGTTTGATAGCCGAGCGGTTGCGCAGCGCAGATGACTTGCTTCACAAGTGACTTCGCGATTCCGCGACCTGACGCGGATCGAGCGACAGCAAGATCGTGGAGAAACAAATTGTCCGATTCGACTCGCGATGACAAATAGATTGTACCAAGTGGTAGAATTCGATCGTCGGGATAAGGATAAGCGAGCAGATAGGCGAGAACTCGATCATCGCTATCGGTAGCGACGAGACAAGTCGCTGGTGAAACCATCGCTTTGGAACGCATGACTGATTCCGACTCAGGAACGATCGCGTAGTACGCTTCACTCTGGATACGAAGGATCGCGGGCCAGTCACTCTCGATGATGCTTCGGATCTGATGAAACACTTCGTCAACTTTTCTTGGCGAGCGAATTCGATAAACTGCGAGTATGACGCGAAACGAACCAAGCCCAAGCCCTGCACCAACACAACCACCTAAACCTTGTCCAACGCCTGAGCCAGCGTGCCCGGTGTGTGGCGGACATCTGATGCACATTCGCGGCAAGCTGCAATGGTCGGCTTGCCATCGAATCTGTGAAACATGCTGCGAGAATAGTCGTGGATAAAGCAAAGGTGGATTGTGGCTTCACTTGGTGATTTTATCATTCGACTCTGCGATATCGGTTTCGTCGCAATCGAATCGGCACGGCGATGGTTGGGGCGAAGTCCCGTGCATACGATTTCGACAGACGAACTTCGCAGTCTTGTTTCGAGCAACGATCAATCATTGGTACTGATTGATGTGCGTAGCCAAGCGGAACAAGCGATATCCCAAATTCCCGGCGCGATCACTCAGCAGGCATACGAAGCCGATCCATTGCCGTTCGCGAACAAGCAGATCGTCGTCTACTGCACTGTTGGCGGACGCAGTTATTTGTACGCCAGGAGATTGGTCGCCGCTGGCATCAACGCCAAGAACTATCGCGATGGAATCCTGCGCTGGTGCCGGGCCGAATTACCACTGGCAACGCCCGACGGTCGAGCAACGAACGAACTCAATCCGTACTGGCGTATCTTTCGCGTGCCAGAGCAATACAAAGTCAAAGTGTGATAGCCGCTCATGCCGCGCGATGATATGACATCAGATGCCCGCCAAGTTCCGACTCGAAGACAACATTCTGCTTCGAGAATTTTTGAAGCACCGTCGGGACGTCATCACGAATCGGAGGCAGGTGTTCGCGGGATGAATGGCACCGGCGGTGGTTATACCATGCGGTGGTTGTTTTAAGAATTTTGTCGAGATGCTGATTCGACACGATGCAAAATGCATTGAGTACTTCGTGTTTGATCGTTTGGATGACTCGCTCAACGTGGGCTTGCAAATTCGGTGATCGGATCGGTGTGAGCTTGATTTTGCAAGTGCTCGACTTGAACACGCTGTCGAACGAATCGGTGTATTTGCGATCACGATCCCGCATCAGGATCTCGCACTTCAAATCATTTTCGTCAATATGCATCTGAAAATTGCGGCCCTGCTGCGAGGTCCATTCGCCAGTCGGATTTTCCGTACATGGGGAAATCCAGATCTGCCGCGAGCCGAGGTGAATGAAGACCATAAAGTAAACGTCGACCAGTCCCTTCATTGTCCACTTCTTCTTGCACGCGAAATCGCATTGCCACAGCGTCTCGGCATGACGTTTTAAGAATTTGTGCCAAGTATCAGGATGGTCGCCAGGATGCGGTCCGAGTCCTGCTTCAACGAGAACGTTTTTCACCGTCTGTCGCGACACGTGAACGCCCAACCGCCGGAGCTGTTGCATAACTTTGGTATAGCCGAAGCCGGTCTCGTTGCGGATACGAATGATTGTGTCCCGAACATCTTCTTCCAGTTTGGGACGGCCAGTGCCTCGCTTCGTCGATCGTTTCGCGAGTGCGGGCGCGTCGTCTTCCATGCTCCGAACCCAGCGCCGGAACGTTGAATACGAAACGATCGACATCACTTCTTTAATCTTCGTACCCAGTTTTTTGCCATGCTTGACCAGCATCCGCCGCTCACGATTCTCGAGCGTTACGCGACCGGGTAACTTGGAACGAAGGATTTCATTTTCGGCTTTCAAGAATCGAATTTGTTGGGCAAGTTCCTGCCGCGTCAGCGATGCCAACAGGGTCAAAAGCGGGTGTACAATGTTGATCATCGAAACTTGAAAATGGCTTGCGAATCCTAGAAGAATCGGGGTGGCAACATATTTGTACCCCGCTCAAAAAATGAGCCTACGCGACGATTCGATCCCCGCAACGGCAATCATGGATGGCCGCGTGCGATCCGCTGGACTGCCGATCGTGCGACCGAGACAACCGTCAATGTTTCTCCCAACATGACGATGTGGGACCTTCATGGTCTCTACCCGTGTTAACAGCCGTACACGAAAAAAACTAAGCGTGTCCGCTTAACACAAGTTGTTAACCGAAACACAAACTAAGAGGTCGCGAGTTCAGGCCGTTTTGTTAGACCGAAACATGGAAACCGGCGACAAGTCATTGCGGCAAAACAATTAGCAACGAATTACGAAACAGAGAACGCGTGACAATTGGGTTGTGTACAGGGAGGGAGGACTTTTTCGAGAGTACACGACGGCGGAAATTCATCTGAGAACTGATCTCCAAAATGGGACAACTCGAAAGGAATATCCCACCCGAAGTCGTGAGGCATTGCAAACGCAATTCGCATAGCGTCGATGTCTTGGTTACGCAGTCCTCCATCGAGTTGGCTTCGTATACGACTGACGACATCTTCGGACTTTGGCAAGCTCTTTCGAATTCTTGTCCAAACATCTTGTCCGATTTTACAGAGTATCTCGGCTTTCTTTTTGTCGCACGCATCCTCCCAATGAGAGGAGTTACAATTGCAACTCAAACTGGCAGAAAGATCGAACGAACCACGGTCGTCTGAATGTTCGGGAACGCCAACGAAGTACCTGCCATTGTGGTCCCGCTCAATCAATATCCGAAATAGGTCACTCATCGTATTCGCTTGTCTGCTTGTATTTATGATGACGGCTTGTCGCCGGGAACGGTGGAAACTCTCGTCCCAGCGGTCTTTTACTTACTAGAACCATTTTCTTTACGTGAAAATGATTAAACAACTTCAACGGTGCATTCAAGGTTGGCGAATCGAATCCTTTCGCCTGCGTTCAGCACTGCTTGACGGCTCAAGTCGCTGGTTTTCGGAATCGACAACCAACCTGCCGAGGTATTTCGGAAAACACCATTCACCGAACAATCTTCGATTCGATATTCGGGGCCAACCCGACGGATCACAGCATGGCGGGAGCTGATCTCTTTTTCTCCACCGAGTTGATCTCGCCCCAAAACAATGCTTGATTGGTCGAGCTGAATTGTGCCGAAATTGCCTCGCAGCAAAAGCACGGGGTACGATTTTTTGCATACAGCGCAGCGATTCTTTGAGGCATCAACAATATTGGGGGATGTGCATGAGGGGCATACGTACAGTTTGAAAAGGGATGTGTAGAGAGCGTCTTGCCATTGCTGTGCCGTTGGTCGATCTGATGGATCTCCGCTGATTCCCAATCGGAACAGTCTAGCCAGATCTGCGTCGAGTATTTCTGCAGGGTATCCGCCAGGACGGCTCGTATTGGAGCAAGTAGGATCACCCAGCCATTTCCCTTTACCCATCACTTCGTCGAAGACATCTTCGGTGGCATCGCTTGGAACAGGATGGCGAAGCGTGAGGAGTTCGTGAAGGACAACCGCTAAGCTAAACCGATCCGCTTCAATCGATGGTGATGCTCCTTTGGTCCGAATCTCTGGTGCCATATACAGGTTATGCCCAAGGCACGGAGCGATCGGTAAGGCGCTTCCAGCAAAATTGTCAAAGTCAATTACGAACACTCGCAATACCCCATCTCACTTTCCGCACATCTCAGTTAGCATTTCCGCGAATTTAAAAGCCGGGCGGTTCGTAAATTCTTTGCCGCGCACGGCCGATTCTTCTCACACCG
>JAYVSE010000391.1:0-25104 GCA_043775635.1 Planctomycetaceae bacterium
CTGATGCCGTTCGCCCGTGGTGAGTCTGGCATCAACGCGGACGCTGCCGACAAGCTGGCGGTGTTCTTCGGGTTGGAACTCCGACCGATCAAACGCAAAGCCGAAGCGAAAGCAAAGCCAACCTCGAAGCGGAAAGGGAAGTGACATGGGTAGCGTCTACCGCAAGACCGTGACTCGACCACTGCCGGACGGGGCAGAGTTGTTCACCAAGGCCGGGGAGCAGTTCGCCAAGTGGAAGCCCCGCAATGGCCGTTCCAAAACATCTGCGGTCATCACGGGGGCGGATGGCTCGATTCGCATTCGAACGGAAGCGGGGACTTACGTGGCGTCCTACCGTGACGGCCAAGGGATTGTTCGGGAAGTCTCGACTGGTTGCCGTGATGAAGGGGCTGCGAGGTCTGTTCTGGGAGACTTGGAACGCCGGGCGGAATTGGTGAAGTCTGGCGTGTTGACGGCCAGTGAGGACTCGATTGCCGATCAACAGGCGGTTCCGATTGCCAATCACTTCGAAGCGTACTTGGTTTCCTTGGAAGTCAAAGGAACCTGCCAGAAACACCGGGCCAATGTGAAGTGTCACCTGCATCGTGTCGCCAGTGATTGCCGTTGGCGTGTACTCCGGGACATGGGGCGTCCTGCACTGGAAGGGTGGGTTTCACTGAGGATGGCCGATGGCATGTCGGCACGAACTCGCAATGCTCACTTGTCAGCACTGATTGCGTTTGGGAACTGGTGTCTCGACAACGAACGAATGACGTTGAACCCGTTCGCTCGCATTGGCAAGGCGAACGAGAAAGCCGATCCACGACGACAACGCCGGGCGATGACGGAAGCTGAGTTGCTGCGACTTCTCACCGTGGCTCGCTGGCGTCCCCTTGCGGAGCATGGACGGGGGTCCATTGCGATCACGGGACAGGCCAAGCGGTCGAACTGGAAGAAAGCCGAACTCAACTTCGACGGTCTGGCCGATGCCGTGGCCAGATGCCGAGAGCGATTGGCGGACAATCCCGAACTGATCGAACGACTCGACCGAGAGGGCCGGGAGCGGGAGTTGATCTACAAGACATTGGTTCTCACGGGCTTGCGATCTGGTGAACTGGCTTCGATGACCGTGGGACAACTCGACCTCGATGGCACGACTCCATACCTGATCCTGAACGCAGCTGACGAGAAGAACGGTCAAGGATCATCTATCCCCCTGCGAGGGGACTTGGCAACGGACTTGAGGGAATGGGTGTCCGACCTGCCGAAGCCCGCTACGCTGCGTCTGAGAGATCGTAGCGGCACGCCTGACCCGAGTCGGAAGTTGTTCTACCTGCCGACGGGGATGATTCGCATCCTCAACCGCGATCTTGCCACGGCTGGGATTGCCAAGCGGGACGACCGGGGGAGAACACTGGACGTTCACGCTCTCCGGACCACGTTCGGAACATTGATGTCAAAGGGCGGGGTTGCTCCCCGAGTGGCACAAGCGGCGATGCGTCACAGTTCGATCGACCTCACGATGAACACCTACACCGATCCGAGACTTCTGGACATTCAGGGGGCAATGGAGTCTCTCCCCATGTTGTCGCTCTCCAGTGAATTACCAATCGGCCATGCTCTCCAGATGACCGGAACTGATGAAAGTTTGGTTGCAGTAACGGTTGCAGTAAACCCCGTCCAAAGTGGGTCAAAGCTGTCATTTCCTGTCATCGCATCGGCGGTTGAATCGGCGATAGAATTCACGCCAGAAGAAATGAAAGATCAGGCAAATTCCAGTAAAAAGCCCTCATTCGCAGGGTTTGCGAACAAGGGCGAGTCAAAGCGGGCGAAGGGATTCGAACCCTCGACATACAGCTTGGGAAGCTGTGAGCTGGACGCACAATCCCTGCGAATCATTGCTGAAATTGGATTCCTCCCGAACTGTTGCACTAATTGTTGCACCAGCCTCAGTCATGTGGTGGATGGGGACCTGATGGAACGGCTGGCGCAGGAGCTTGGGCGGTCGCTTTCAGCAAAGGACATTGCTCTCCTAGTGCTAAGGCTCGTGGGACTTCTCAAAGGTGCGGCGGGTCGCTCCCACATTGGTTGGTGACTAGCGCATTCGCCGCCCACGATGAACGTCGGGCTCGGCCTGTCATTAGGCATTCGCAATGTTGTTGCCGATGCATTGTCCATCGACGGGGGCAACCGCAGCGTCACGAATTTGGCGAATAAGCTGTGCAGTGGCATGATGTAGTTGTCACCCGATCCGCTTTACATCGCCCCTTCGCGAGGGCAGCAGCTAAACTATCCGGAACACCGGATGGATCGAGGTGACACTCGCTCCTGCCCTCGCTGATTTTCGGAATGTGTCACCCATGTCTAAGTCGACCTACAACGCCCGGTACAAGCATCCAACGCTGACAGAGGCACTTGAGCCGCTCAGCGACCTAGTCAAAGGCGTTCACCCCGCGTGCGAGTCGGTTGCGTCGATCGGCTCCAGGGATTTCGATAGTCTAGTAGATTCGATAAAGCAGTACGGCCTGATCAGGCCTATTGAGGTTGATCGGGAAGGGATGCTGGTTGATGGACGGTGTCGAGTGCTTGCGTGTCACGTAGCAGGCTTTGAGATTGCTGACGCCGACGTTGTGGAAACAGACGTGTCACCGTCGGCGATTGCGCAGTCAAACAACGCTCGGCGGCATTTAACACTCGACCAAAAGACTATGTTAGCGACCCGCCGACTTAAAGAAGTGCGAAAGCATGCGGTAAAGAAGAAGAGCCAGGGTGCGAAGAAAGGCAACAAGTCGAGAACGGCTTCGGTTGGTACGGACGACGTACCAACCGAAACCGGCAAGCAAACGCGAGCGCCGAGGTCAACTGAAATGGTTGCAAGTCAAGAAAACGTACCGCGGGACAGACTGGCAATTGCCGAGAAGGTAAAGAAGGCAGATCCCTGCCTAGCCGCTCAGGTTGAGGCGGATGAAATCTCGCTGAGCGAGGCTGCCATCAAGGCAGGCGTAAAGCAAGCCAAGCGTAAGCATCCAACGCTCCGGCAGATAGGCAATACCGCGTCAGCAATTAAAAAGAAGCCAGTGCCTCCGGCCAAGAGCGGGACGCTGTTTAGCGACGATTTGACGTCTATCCGGGATGACCAGCACGGAATCCGCATCGTCAAGAACCGTCAATGCACTTCGTTTACTCATCTGACTCTGCCGCTTGACGCGTTTGTATTTGCCAAGCAGGCCAAGTGGGTCGCTGCGTCCGCAGATGGTGTTGGTACCAAGACCTGGAAAACACGGAAGAGGGCGGAGTCCTATG
Source organism: Planctomycetaceae bacterium (assembly GCA_043775635.1). Lineage (GTDB taxonomy): Bacteria > Planctomycetota > Planctomycetia > Pirellulales > Pirellulaceae > UBA6163. Next base: position 3,283 of record JAYVSE010000391.1, read on the forward strand.
CTCTGTCCTTAGTGGTAGAGGCTATGAGTGAAAGCCAAGCGGCAAGTGCATCTGTTGTGTAGCCCGACCGGTTTTTATCCCCATGTGACAGCACCACCTGCATGCGATTCTTGCAGGTGATGCGGAGGAGTGATCACATGTTGGTAATAGTCGACGCGGTCGCTACAGTGCGGCGTAGATGCACTGAATTCCCAATAACACACTCAAGAGCCGGAGCTGATCAATCAAATGGTTAACCAAGTCACAACTACGAACGAAGTCTCACTGGATGATTTGTTGAGGTCACAGGCACATGAACGGAAGGTGGCTACAATGCCGTACGATGTTCAATTGAAGCAATTCCTTAACTGTTGCAACCGCCGGGGATCTGCCTACCGTCCCGGCTTTCATCAATACCCGAATCTCAGTCAACTGTCTTTATATTGCGGATGTACAGTGCCGACGATTTTTCGGATTGCGACAGGTGAAACACGCTTCCCAAGTTTCAGAATTCTTACGGTCATCAACGCTGTGGCGTGCATCTGTCCTGCCGCTGTGGGTGGAAACCTAGACGAAGAGCTACGCGCTCGTATCGCCGATGCAGATCGCTGGGTCAAAAGCGACAAGACGTCTCGTGGCGACATCATGGACGCCTTGTCTGCAGGAATCGAACTCCGCCTTCGATCTACGTTGAACTGATCGCTGACGCTGTGGTACGGAGATTGTAGAGGCGGCAGACATCCCTCGGCATTGTCAGGTGCAGTAAGCCTTTCACTTTGTCAGGGGCCTTTCGCTTGGTTCGGAATCCGTACCAAGCTTACACACCAGTGTGCCGGTGGTTCACCGCCTTCAAAAAAGGCCTGGCCCGGGCCTTGGTTCTTCCAGCAGAGTAATCCGCACCGCGTTCCTCGGCGACGCCCGACGCACATACACCTGCTTACAAGGAGAAGGCTACTGTCAGGCTACGAAAAATCCATAACCCATCAGCAACAGTCACACGGCACATTAGGGCCCGAAAGCAGGTTGAGGGCTTCAGCGTAGGTAACAAAACAGAGGCTCGATTAAGGGGGCTCCCGCGGCACAAAAGTTGTGTACGTATGTACATGTATGCACAAAAAGCGACCGGAAAGCTGTATTTTCCACCCCACTTATGGGTAAACACATATAGTCCCTCATGTCCGCAAACGGCCGTGAGTGAAATTGAGCTCGTTGCGGATAAATGCAAAAAACACCGTAAATTCATGCCTTTTTGCACGTCGGAGAAAATTGACTCGGCCTCGCGAATGGCTTTTGTGCGAGTAATTCGGAGATTGTGCGTTTATCCCGTCCGGACGGCAATTCAGCCAGGTTTTTCGGTTGAAACGGCCGTGGGACGCGTGGCAGCGTCCATCGAGAGCACGACATCGGCAAATGCCGCTGCCAGGGAAGCCAGTGCTTTGCGGCTCAGGAGTTCATCGCGTAATCGCATATCGATGGCGGTTTCAGAAGACGTATGGCATTGCGATAGCCGCTGCGACAGGCGGGCATCGCCCGCCATGGAAGCTGCGCCGCAGGCGGGTGTCTGCCTAAGCAAGCGGGCATGTGGCCGCCGGTCACTTGTCGGCAGCACCATTCCAACCGATAGTCGTAAGGTTGGCCAGGCTGCTGGGGCGAGAGCGACCGGCGCGCGGCTGCCAAATCGCCATAAACATCCACTCGGGGCCTCGTCAGATTTAACCCCGATGATACTCGGGCACTCACGTCACAAACCCCATAAGGGACATTCAACCCTGCGATCACAAACTCCCGAAAGCCTCATCGCATCGAAGCACGCGCGCCGGGAGAATGCATTCATCAAACAACTCGTAGCCTAGCCGATGCGTGTCCACGTCAAACAGTAAGCACCTATAAGCAAGCCATCCATGACCAAAGCCAGACCGAAGACGAAGCGACCTATCCAAACCATGGACGTCGAACACGAGGACGAAGACACACACCACATGGTGACCCCCGAAGAAATTGGGCCACGATGGATTGAGGAAGAGGGTCAGCTCAACACGTGCGAAATCGAACTCCGGTACCGATGGGCACAGGACGTGAAGTACCTTCATGAACGACCGCAATATTTTGGGATCGATGCAGCTCGGCACTTGAGCGAAGTCTTTAGTCGTGATGACCACGACATCAATCACTACTATTGCATCGTGACGTACGTTGGCCAGGACTTTGTCGACACCGTGCTGGCCTACAATCGTCAGCGGACAAGCAAACGAGGCTACATCACCTGGCAACATATCGCTTGCTTCGCGTGCGTCCCGAACCAGACAGCACAGCGAGAACTACTGAACCGCTGCATGGCCGATCAATGGACGGTTTCCGAGCTTCGCGAAGCGGTCAATGAGCACGAAGGATGGCTTGGAAATATTGCAGACAAAGCAATTCGCACGCCCAGCCTCAAGACCATGATTGCAAGGGTGACGCTCAGCACGAGTCAGGTTTGCGAAGATGTCGCTGCGTTGGACAGCGACGAGGCTCGCGGGCCGATCGACAAGTTGCGGACGGGAACGAAGAAGGCGGTCAGCGAACTCGATTCCGCCCGTCAGTCGATCGCTACGTGCATCGAGCGTTTGCAGCATGCCTTGGTGTCGCTAGACCGCGCAAAGTCGATCACCCGAGTCTAGCGTGGCACGTTTCGCAAAGATTCCTTCCCAGGCATCTGACAGCCCAGCGGACATGATGCACACACGAGCCATAATGCAAAATGTTCAATGATTGCCCTAAGCTTCGGTTGTTATTACCACCAGCCCCGCCAATCCCGAAGTCTCTGAGCTTAGGTCCACCTCCTCTCGTAGTGGAAAACTTTCTCGCGATCGTGCGCCGCTGGTCGATTTAGACCGCCTAGGTTAACTCAGAAGTGAGCGCAGTAGGCGCTCAATAAACATTACATTTACGAGATAGTCACTCTACCTAAACTATCGGCTGCTGGCCCAAGCGGTAACTACGTCAATCACTTTGTTTCGTAGAACATTGAGTTCCCGTACCAGTGTTTCCGAATCTATTTCATCCAATTTCCTTTGCGCGAGAAGCTTTGACGCATGGGCATCATAACGTTCACTAATTTCTTGCAGGTAACTTGTGACAGCACCTGGGGATTCCAATAAAACAATCGAATAGCCGTCCGATGGTCTCCACGTCTGATAATATCCTATCGTTTCTGGGTGCTTCGACCAACCTAGGGAGTGAAGTGCAATGAAATCATGAGCAAGAAGCTCGTACGCATCGCGATTTGGCTTGCCGTACGATGGAAACCCAATGACATGAAGGCCCGGCTTTTTATATCCTGACACAAGCTCTGAATTAGTATGTAAAAGCAACTGAAACTCATGGCTTAAAAGCTTCGCAGCACTTTCCTTTATTGTGAGCGCCTCGGGTAGCTCTTCGTGATTCCGTCCTGCCGTAACATTAATGACACCTAGCCAATCATTTGAGGCATGCATTGATAGTAATGCCTTGTAATCCTTCCCTCTTAATTCCACCGAGGCACCATATTGTTCTTTCAACGTTTTTGATAGGCCAATCATCACTGAGGGCTGTAGCGTGATAGAACCAAAGAGTTTCTCTGCTAATTGCTGACGTTTAAGCTGTTCCGCCTCACGCTCGTGATTGTCGCCACCCGTAAATGCTGTCTTTATGTATATTGCCTCCAAATCCGAAATCCGCGTCGAAGATTCGATCAACGACTCATTCGCTGCAATTCGACCTTCAGCACCTTCAATCGTAGCCATCGCGTCGATATCAAACTCGTACCCGTTATCGACCGGAACAAGCAAGCGGTCATATGTAGATCTTATTTCCGCAGGCTCAATGCGACCAGCGTAAGCCGCTTCAGTAATGTAGCTACGGCCATCGGCGGCCGCGAAAGTTGCGCCGCGAGGTATCAAAACCGTACGGAGTTTAGACAAACGTATTGCTATAGTGCCGCGACTATACGCTGTTAGGTATTGAAACTGCATCGGCCTGTCGGCCGTTCTCCTGGGCACCGCCGGTTTCGTACTACCCATTTGCGCGACATGCACTTCAGCAATGCCCGGCTTAGAAACATTTTTTTCCGTCGTCTTTACTGCAGGTATGGCTCTCGCGAGAGACTGGCTTTCCACTAATTGTGGTAGCGACTCTAGGCGTTCCGCTACGCCTATCGCATTTGCGGTCTGTGGCGTGTCTAGGTAATAGTGCCGGAAGGAAAGGTAGCAGCATACGAGCACCAAAGAGGCCGCAAGCCCCCACTTGCAGCATCTTTTGATTTTTAAAAAAAAACCAGCAAATGAGCTACGTGCCCCTGCAATCTCCGCCCTTACACCTTCTATCGAGCTTTGATGCTGTCTTGCCAGGGTTTGCTCATGTCGAAGTTCCATTGGTACCTGACTAGAATCACGTTTCCGAAAAAACTCCCCCAGCCCTCGCAGAAGCTTTCGTTGCTCATATGCCAAAGACTCGATTTCAATTTTTTTCTTAGCCTCTACGGCAAACCGTCTTGCCTTCTCTGTAGCTGACTCTCCTTCGGCAGCCTGTTCGCGGTTGCGGAGGCTTTCGACACGAGACTTAATTTCGCGTAGTCGATCGAAAATTATGGCGTTTTCGGGCTCGCCGTAACTTTCTTTATAAGCTTTATCTCCCAAGAATTCGTCTGCCGACGCAAGACGCCATTCGAGCTTTTTTAGGTGCGTCTCCTTCGCAACATGAAATGCAGCCGACTTCATGCTATTAATTATACAGACTGCTGCTGACCTTGCTTGCGATCTCGATTCGTCAGCGACAGCCGTTATTGCAGGTTGATCACTGACCTCAGCGACTTGACTTGAGGGTATCAATCCTTTCACGTTTGAGGCAAGTATCCAATCCGGCGTATCATCTCGCCGAACAAGCGTTGTTTTTATAATGACCTGGTCAACTGCTAACTGCTTTAAGACTTTAGGTGGAAATGGGCCGATTTCAGTGTTACCATGCTTATAAAACCACGTTGGCATTTTTTACCTTGCGTATACAATGGGGTTGGTCGTTGGATTGCATTCGAACATAATGATGGCCGCCAGGCTTCACCACACCGTAGCACTCAATCACTTACTTGCGGGGAGCGAGTGCGTTCAATTTGCCGCATTAGAAGCCTGCGCCGAAACCTGAGCTCGAGCTTAAACACTGCTTTAGATAAATAGGAAAAGCCAGCCAATCCGGCCAAAACTAGGAGCCCCGCCAATGCCATCGAAATACGAATATCAGGCGCGTGGGTTACCGGGACCGAAATCGTTGTTGAAATCGTCTGCGTGCTTGAAAAAATAAACCAGAACGGAATTTTCACAGTTGTTTCGACGATCTTCTCTTCCGGCGTAACGACTGAGAGTACACCGGAAACAATCGCAACAAGGCCGTAAAATAATGGAGGCAGCAGGAATATCGTTGCTGGCATGAACCAGGGAAAGTACGTAACAACGTAAATCCACAGGTCGAGCCACCAACGTCCGGTGTAGCCGTTAAGGCTTGCAGCCTTGTCAAGTGACTCCCGTCCAAACTTGGCATTTTTGAGGATGGCCGCTAGACGCCACCCCGAGACTTTGCAGAGGTTGTCGTAGAAACGGTCGGCGACGATTATCTCTCGCTCAACGGCTGCCTTAAGGACTTCTGCTGTCATAAATCGATTAATTCCAACGTGAAATTACATGCGGCGAGGTATGAGTATTCAGTGCCAACACAAATAGATTTTGATCGCGTCTCTTTTGGAGACGCGACCGGGGTAGATGTAGTGCCTTGAGCAACAGTCCTCATTTGTGCGCAATTCGCAGGTCCGTTACACAAGATGTGGACATTATGACACCAGGATCATGTGACGAAAGTACCTGCACCCAAAATGCGGGTCAATAGGTGGGTCAACGTCAGCAAAGCTAACGCTAGACCGCGTGGTGCTGGTCGAACGGCTGAATAACCGTATTGAACGCTCCGCGAGATCTTTTTCAGGTGCAATCAGCCTGATATCCTGTGTCAGTATGGATATTGCGGAAAAGGTGCCGGACCCGGGTCAGACACCTTTTCCAGAAATGCAAGAATTAACAAGTCACGGCATATTTTGAGAACAAGAGACAAAGTTGTGCCGCCGGACGTTGCGGTGATTTTTCGCCCAAGCCATAATAATCAAATGAACGCGCACCCTCCTACACCGGACTTAACAGACGCATTGCACGCGGCTAGGACGTCGCCTCGGCATCAACACTCGATTGAGTCGATCAAACGCGGACTCGAAAGAGCGAGCTTAACGCTGACGGAATCGCAGCGGCGAAATGCGGAATCACTGTTAAGGCATGTTGCCACTCAATGACGTTTCGGTTGACGATCCGCGAAGAGGCTCACGCAAGCATCTTGCGAACTGCCTTGTGGTGAGCAGCGCATCATTCGCCGAGCAAGCCGGTCGAGTGAATGGCCTTAGTCTGTCGCCGGGTCAACGATCAACGATCAATGCACCAGCGTCATGGACTGGCTCAGGAGGACTGCGTGTATGCCTTTGCACTGCGTCAGATGTTGGTCGGTTCAGGGCCTCGGCATTCTTACCAAGTGCTTTACCGTAACGTCGAGAATAGCGTCGATGTTCTGACCTTGTTGGTCGCCGAACAAGACGATTGGCCAAGCGACCTTCAACAGATAGCGAGGGCTACTCCAACGCGAGTACCAGGGGCTAAAGAAAACCGACCATGATGCGTTGCATCGTGAAACGGTTTTCAGGTGGCCTACGCTGGTGAGGGCGTAAGGCCTTGCTTAAGCGAGTCAATTAACTGACTCGCCTGAGCAATCGTGAGCTGATTGGCGTTTCGGACACCAAAGCCATTTTCTAGCTCGCTTGCCAGTGATAAGCCAGCCTTCGATGCGATGGCTCGGATCGCTCGCACCTGCGCCTCGGTTGCGCTCCTGGGAGTTCGATCTGATGATTTACTCCGTTCGGGGGCGCGGGGCTGTGCGATAGGCCGTCGCTCACGATTTGGCAGGTCGCCCGTTGGAGATGTCCCTTGATGAGACAACTCCTTGGCGATGCAGTCTCGGCACTGTGCGAATGCCTGACGTACTCGGCTTGTGAGCAGCTCGGGACGCACCGCTTCATCGTCGTCCAAGTGGATCTCGATGCTGCAGCTTGCTCCAATGCTGCCAAAGTTGGGTTGGCCGATCTTCTGCTGAAGGCCGACCGTGACTTTATGTGTCATGTCTTGGTTCCTATGAACTAAAGGTGCGTAAGAAGAAAAAATGCCTAGTTTGAACCAGGCAGGACTGCGCTGAGAGCATGAAACGCTTCACAGCAAACTGTTGCATGCAGTTCACGGTGCCGATCAACAGCTTCGGTTGATGGGAATCGCTAGTTTTTGTTGCCGCAACCTAACCAGCCGAAAACCCAAAGAATGAGCGTCGCCGCCAATAGGCCCCAAGAGGCGTGCTTCACCATCACAAAGTGAATGCAATACTCGGCGTTCTCCAGATAGCGAATGAACTCGCCTTCAGGGTGCGGATTCTTTGGGTCGTACTCCCACCATATTGGCACACCGTCTTTGTCACGTAACACCATGTCATACTTTCTCTGAAATTAAGAGTTAGGGAATCAGATCCGACCACGGCGGTCGGGTCGTCTCATCCATCTGGTTGCATCCCGTCTCCGGCATATGAAGACGTTGCAAGTGTTAGCCGCACATGGCGAGATAACGCTCCAAGTCCTTGCCGTCCCAATCGATGTCGTCGGGCGGGTCTTGCTTCTCATGACTACTGCTATCAGACGCTGGCTCCAATAGCACGAAGCCAAGCCATGCGATCGTACGACTGTCTTCGCCGGTCGCTCTTGCAACCGCTTGATGAATCTCATCTGCACTCATGTGTACTCAATCCTTGTAAATGAAATCGCATCGTCACGTTGTCGGATGACAACATGCCGATGCCGGGGTGATGCAATGGAATCGCCCTACGACCGCCGTAGTGCGATTGAGGAAGCGGACGCACGCACCGAGAGTTAGCGTCTACAGATGCGTGGTGGTCGAGGCTTGTCGTTGACGAACGAATTCGCCAGCAGCACACCCGCAACCACGATGAAAACCAAGGTGCTGCCACTCAGAGCAGCGAAGATCGCGGCGATGGCTACGCTGCCAACCGCGCGATCGACACTAAAAGACTTTTCCTGGGGATAGGTCATGGGACGGAACTCTCGGGTTAGAGGAACTTGTGCATCCGGGATGCAATGAAAAAGGCCCTTGAGCGTCAGCATGTTGCCAACGCCCAAGGGCATTGTCGCAGTGTTCGGAACCGATCGTTCGGTAGCGTCAGCCGTTGGTTGGGACCAACCAGTGCTGATGCAACCAATCGACTTCAGCCGATATGGCTTCACTGCGAGTCTTGAAGGGTCCCAATACAGGACCGTTCACGGGTGAGAGATCAGCAGTCCACCAGCCGCAGGCCACGGGCTCCACATGCGAGCCACGGCGGATGGCGACGTGACCGATCGATGGTAAATCGATCGACTCGTCGTAGACCATCCGCACCGTGCCAGTCGTTTCGATGACGATGTCCATGTTCGTCACCGTGAACGCCGGAGAATGCTTCGTCGCGGTCGATCGGTCATCCAGCCGTCCAAAGCCGCTTCGACCCGCACAAGCTCGTTAGCGACGTGCTGACGAAGCCTGGCATGATCTCGCAACTCTTGAGGCTGTACACCGGTGATGATGCGTCGTGCATCGGCCACCAGCCGGTCGAGTTGCTCATCCGAACGGATGTTGAGCTGCTTGAAGCGATCGAAGAACTCCAGCAGGTTCGTCACCGCCGTATCACGGAAGATCTTGTTGGAACCCTCATCGCTGAGCCTCTCGGCCAAGTGACTGACGAGTTGTCCAAGTTCATCCGCAAACGCCTGTTCAGCAAGCTTCACGGCTTCGTCGAAACGAGTCTGCACCCGTGCACATTCGCTGTAGTAAAGCTGCGGGCTAACCCGCAACAAATACTCCGGCGGATCGCACGAGGGGTAATCCCATTCGACCGCAAAAAGCTCGCTGAGATTCGGCTCGTAGTCGCCGGGGTCAAACAGATTGCCAAGCCGAGTCCGGGCTTGATCGATCAGTTCACCATAGTGACGCTCCAGTTGCTCGACGGCGGCACACAGTTCGGCTCGCACCGAAGTCATGTGAACGTCGAAACTTGGCACATCGCTACGACGAATCAAACGAACGCCTGGTTCGATGTAGGGAAGCGTCAGTTGCTTCCAGTAATCAATTGCCTGGGACTTTACGGCGGTTGCTGCACGAAACGCAGGGTGCGTTGTATCGAACAACTTCTTGGACGCAGAGACCGACTTGATGTCGGCATCAAACGTTCCTGCTGCCCGTTTGGTCTGATCCGGGCTCAGCGTCTTACGAACACCCAGCCAACGAATCTTCAGCCGCACGGCGGTAGTCTCCGCTTGCAATCTCTGACCGATGGTCGGCGTTGCTTCGGAATTGTGGTGACTGAGTGAAGCACGGAGAACGTCATTGTCTTCAGTTACAGAATCAAGCGTGATGCTCATGAGAGCCTCTTTCTGGTATTGAGGTTAGGAAACGAAAAACGCCCTGCTTGCCAACGTGGCGAACAGGGCGTGACGAGGGGGAACGCAAGCGAGCCGAGCAGGTGCGACCGGGTTAATGGTCGTCTGTCCGGTAGAATTCCTTATTGAGAATGCGATGGATGATGGCTGGGGACCCACGTAGCCGACGCTTGAGATGACACACCACGCACGTCATCGCGATCAGCCCCAAAGAAAGGCACAAGTACACGGTCAGTAACCAGTTCAAAATCACCTCCTTGGTAAAACGAAAAAGGCCCCGATGCGAGTTCGTCGCAGGGGCCTTGTAAATGGAATGGGTAAGAAGCAACAGGAACGGGGTTCCGGTTGCGTACGTTGATCTCGAACGCCGAGAAAAGTTGCGTCATATGCAGTTGCCTAGCATGCGTCCTTGGTGCACACCGGCGAAGCCGCTCAGTTCTTGGACGGGTCAGTTGCAATCGCACGTCGCCGCTTGTTGGCCTTGCCTGATGTTCGATAAACACCAAGCTGCTCCGCCGACAAGCAGCGACCATCGGCCCACTCACGCAGTCGCTGGACCGACTCGCTTGAGGTGACTGCCACAGGCACGACGTTCTCTGCGGCCTGGATGAGTGGAGCATCCAGCAGTGCTGCCAAACGACAACACGACTTGATCTCCGCTCCCGTCCACTGCTCATCCACCGGTCGCATCTCGTTGGGATCGAGACCATAGCGATTGATGTACAGCGACCAGATCTCGTCTTTCTGCTTGCGGTCAGGCAGATCGAGAAAGAACACCGCATCAAACCGTTCGGCACGTACGAACTCTGGTGGCAGCTTCTGGATATCGTTCGCGGTGCAAACCACGAACACATCCGACTCATGGTCATTGAGCCAACTGAGAAACGACCCGAACATTCGTGACGAGACACCGCTGTCACCGTTGCTGCCGCCAGTGGCTCCCGCGAATGCCTTCTCGACCTCATCGATCATCAGCACACACGGAGCCATCGCATCGACCGTTGCCAGTGCCTGACGTGTTCGCTCTTCGGATTGACCGACAAGCGAACCCATCAAGCTGCCGACGTCGAGAATCAGCACCGGACGACCGACCTCGTTACCCAGCGTCTTGCAGAACTCCGATTTGCCGCAACCCGGCGGCGAAAGCAGCATCACGCCTCGCGGCTTGACGTGTTCACGCGTGCGACCGCGATGAACGAGTGCTCGCCGCGTAAATGCTTTGAGCACACTCAAACCACCGAGGCTTTCAAAGTTGTTCCCGCCGCGATGAAGCGAAAGCAGGCCAGACTTCTTGAGCGTCTGCGTCTTGAGTTCCCAGATCGCTCCGGGCGTCAGCTTGCCATGGCGAACCAGTGACAAGCTGTACGCCCCTTCAGCCTCATAACGAGTGAGCCCCGATGCCGCATCGAGCACATCGTCCAGTTGACGGCCATCGGGCAGCTCACCAGATTCCGTAGCGATGCCACGAGCGATCTCCAGCAATTGATCGCGGCTAGGCAGTTCATGTTCGACCGTGACGAACAGCTTTTCCAGTTCGGCGGGAAGCTGAACCGTCGGGCTGATGATCACGATGAACGATCGCTGCATCTTGCCAAGCACCACTGCGTGGATCAGTGCCTGCACGATCTCCGCCGAGCCTAAGAACCGATGAAAGTTCTCAAGCACATAGATCGTCGTGCCGTCGCTTGGCTGAGTGGCTGCCGCGACTCGCAGTACCGCCAGCGGATCGTTCGCCTCCGTAGTAATGGAAACGTTACCGACCGCATGCATGCCTCGATCGATATTCCAACTTGCCAGTTGCCAAGATTCATCACGAGCCATTGCTGCAAGTTCAGCGATGGCGTCTTGATGTTCATGGGAGCTGATCCAGATCCCGGAGAATCCGGCACGGATCAGCTCATTCATACGGGTCGTTAGTGACATACGTACTTCCTTCGTGGTTAATGAATGATGGAGACAGCCGCGAGCATTACTAACGGTTACAAGTGAACCAGCGTCAACGCTTCACGGCGAAGGCTGTCGAACGATTCGACAGCACAAAAGAAAAACCCGGCGAGCGTCCCGTTAAGGATGCTGCCGGGCTTGTTGGGGCTGGCTGACTTCAGTGCGATAGAAGTCAGCGGTCAGTTGTTCGTTCTGCTTAAGGCCTAGTGCCTGCTCAACGAACTGACTGGCTTCTTTGCAAGAACTGCCCGCGAAGCCGCGAGTCTCGACGCGTGACGAGCCATCGCGTGAGACAATCACTTCGATCGTTTTCACGCAGCACCTCCGACCGACAGCGTGAGCTTGACCGACCCATCCACCAGCGGTTGCTCGTTAACCGAGTAACCTTTGCGTCGAGCCTCGATCTTGGTCTTCTCGACCGCATAGGCCTGCAAGAACTCATCGAGCCGTGCCTGCTTGCCCCAGTGCCCGCCATAGTTGTCAAATTTGGACTCACCGGTCGCGAGGTTGAACACGACCGGATACCGCCACTCACGAAGCCGAACAGCGAGCCCGCTGACGGTTTGACTGAACAACTTCGCTTCGCCTTCAACGGGCGATGGCAAGTGCAACCGATTGCACCCAGCCCGAACTGCCGCAGCGTCCTTGACCTGCGTTTGAATCTGCACAATGTGCGACATACGCACCTCCGCTTCAAAAGAGAAAGGTAAGTGGCGGCTACAACAGCCACCATCACCTATACGTAGCAGGAATTAGGACCAAATTTAGGTCGACGACGGTAGTCTCGCTCATCAATGTGCCGAACGTGCTGTAAGAAAGAACCCGACAACTCGACTGATGACGCCTTAACCGATCACGTGGCGGTCGAGAAAAAGTCTTCTGTTAGTGGACGGCTCCACACTGTTGGCAGTAATCGAAATCATTGAAACACTACGGCAGAATCAAGGTCGAACAAAGCGGATGTAAAAGAGACGGAAGTTCTATTGCAAAGCCAGTGAATCTAGCGGGCGGCAAAGGTATCGAGTAGCCCCAATCGAAGCCCATTCGACGCAGCTTGGTTTGAAGTTTTTCAACGCAACGTAAGCGATTGTAGCCCGTGGTCGCAACACACTTGAGAGTGCCCTTGATTCGCTGGACAAATGCAGTCGTGCGATCTCTCGCTAACCTTACTCCGTCCCAATCAATAAGGTATGATTCACCTGAGTCGATCAACCGCTTTTAAAAAACAAACGGTCCTAAAGCGGCTTCAAAATAAACCTAGGACCCCGTCTCAACGCCATGCAACTTCTGCACTCTAGCTAAAACAATTCGGTCTTTCTCATGTGCGAGCTCTATCAGCCGAACAGCGACACCAATCGCCGCGTCTGAAAACAATTCTAAGGTTGCCGATTGCGTACCAGGATTCTTCGGATCGGCGTTCTCAAACTGGACCTCAATGTGAATGGAGTCGCCAGGACCGCTGCACACATTAAGTTTGGCAAGCGTCGTATCTTGGTTTTTGTTTCGGTCAGACCGATAGCCCCCCAAGAATTCAGCCACGCTGCCACCTTTACTGGTACTCTTCGTCGTAATGTCAGACCCCTTCAAACCTGTGGAAAGTTTGTCGCGATTTATACTGGAGCGTAAGTGTACCGCACAAATTTTGGTGGGTGTATACTCTTCTGCTTCGTGACCCCCACGCAGATAACTTTTGGATTTCGGTAAGTGCCGTAGCCGCAATTGCTACGCCCATTAACCTCGCTCGGCGTGGTTCTTGTTTATTTAACTCCCAATATAGGGCTTTTGCGAGTTAACGACCGTAACCTGATAACAGCCCGCAAGACGCTTAAAACATGCACGTGTTACTACTGAGGCAGTAAATGGGACGCTCGCCAGACAAGAGAAGACTAGACAAGCAGCGGAAGGCTACAGCCAGAAAACTTCGGACAACCCAGCATAACGCGTACCGCAAGGTCTCGTACGACCGTCGGCTCCGCTCTCGAATCATCCCCACTCACGAGATTGTTGAAATCGATGACGCGCCGGTAGCGGTCCGAGACGCAATAAGTAAGGCCATTGCCCGCGTTGCTGTGGCCGACGAGCTATCTGGCAGAAAGCTAGAAGATCTTCATCTTGCTTACAAGGTCGGTTTTTTCAACAGCGAATTCGGCCCACTAAACTGGTCAATGTGGCTTGGGGAGCTGTTGCACCGAGAGCTCCGCGAAACTCTGCCCCTTAGTTTGGTTCGGCGATTTGACGTACATGTGTCGGCCACTAACGCACCAACCAGCCACCTTCGACTTGAATTTCGATGCTTGAAGCCATTGCGAGATTTCTGCGTCTGTGCCCCAAGCGAACCAACCATCGAACTTCCGTCTGGAACCTTTCGCGTCGCATACAGCCTTCGGAACGATGATCACTTCATCAAAAGACTTGAAGAACGAACCGCAGTTGCCCCGGAGTCATATTGCGGCAAGGCAATGGTATTCGCCTGTCTCTACCGCTGGCAGTACTTCGACCCTATAGTTCTCCACAATGGTCAACATGCTGCTAGGTTATGGAATTGGTGTGATCCGGCAATCGCTTGCGGAGCCTTGTGGAAGGCATTGTTGCCCGTTGATTTTCCTGTTGTCACCGATATCGCCGGAAGCAAGTTCTTCGAGTCTGATGAAGGCAGAGCACACTACTTGGTTGGTTACTGCCCAATCAGCGAAGCGTCGGTAGGCAGAGGATACATAACGCTAAACACGCTACTGCTGCCTGGCATGGACGATACGCCTGAAGAAAGAATTCTGAAGCGAGGTCTTAAGACTGAAGTGCGTTGTAGGTTTGAAAAAACGGCTGCGAGGCAAACGGCGAGAGAGCTGAACAGTACGATGGACTTCTCCGTCATCCGTCAGTACCACGAGCATGTTCCGCAGGTGAAGCTAATCAAGGAATCGGTATTTGATTACAGCACTCCCGCGGTCCTTCGCTGACTATCAACATGAAAGTCCAGAGCCTAGTTGCCCGCATTCAGCGGCGATCAGCAGCTACGCAGGCGGAGCCGTATGCTCGTCGACACTCAGATACGTAACGGGCCGAAGACTACATTCGTTGTAGTGAACTTCGTGCAGCTTATCGTGGTGCCGCGATGCGGCAGAACACAAGCACTAATGGCTGCGAAAATCCATCGCCGCAGTTTGTCTCGCATCTCCACAAGATGATTGGGCGATTAAAATCGCACGGGTACAGCTCGCGAATGAAGCCTGTCAGATCAAGGGTATGTGCTTGAAGGTACTATGTGGTTGCTTACGTCGAAGTGGGCTCACTAGTAAGCCGCGAGGAGCAGCAAAGCAAGTATCGCGATGACAGCCAACGCAAGAAGCCTGCCGCCCGTCCACTGGTAGTCTGTGGTGCGACCAAGAACCGCTTCTAAGAATTCTCCACAATGCTTGCATTTTTTCGCAGTCGCGATGATCGTTTCAGAGCAATACGGGCACGTCTTCGTCTCTTGAGGATCAACCATTTTTGTTTTGTTTTCCATTACTCGAATCCAGAATCAACCTTAACAGCAGACGAGATTCGATTGTCGTTGACGCGAGACATGCATTGAGGATCGCACCAGCAAGTTTTATAGCGTTCGATTCTGAAAGCTTGAACTCAATGTGATTCATCTTTTGTTCGCCGTTACCATTCGCGACGAACGTTAGCTCACTTCCGAAGCATCCCCTCACGGAAAATTCAAACTCACGCGGGATTGCTGTTTCGCCGAGCTTTATCTCGCCTCGACCGTGAACTGGCCCGTTAACATTTATGTTTTTCATCGTTAGCAACCACGAGGTTTATGCAGAGTGACCAAAATTCCGGATCATGCAGGCGTTAAGCCAGGATAGTGTTTGGATTTGGCATTGGCGAGTAGCTTTTAAAGCTGCTCAACAACAGGCAGCAAGTACAGAAGAACCAGTGCAGCAGTTCTGGACATTGCTGGAACGTGTAAGCCAGTGCAAACGACAGCGCATTCTCATCGGTGCCAAGCAGCCCGAAGGTTGTGGTGATCTCTCTTTGGTTTTTATGAAGAGTTGGGACAAGTGCCATATCAGGCTTTATCATGGCGACGCGTCGCTTGAGTGTGACCCCATCTAACAACCGTCAAGCGGGTTGAGTCTCGCATCGCAAATGGACCGCTCGCAAAATGGTTTGCCGAACATCAGACGACATCCCGATTACAGAAATGTTTTTCGCAAACCACTCGTGTCCAAAGTCTTGTACGAGTACGGCGAACAACTCATCGGCAAACGAATCACTGAGCGATTCCACACCCGACAAATCAACAACCACCGGACCACAAGCAAGAATGATCCGCTCCCGAACTTCGGCAGCGGAGTGGCGGCTGGACAGGAATTGCCCCAAGTCGGCTAGGTTGAAAATAGGTGCGTTCATAGCTTAAGTCTTTTGGCGAGTGATTCGTACTCGTCAACATTTTGAGCGGCCTCACAACGCTCAAAAGCCGCGATCGGGATTTCGATCCCAATCGCCGTTCCCTGCCATTGTATATCGCAGGAAATCGGCAATCGAGACTTGGATGCACACAATATCTGTGCCGAACCAGACCAAATCCACGTTTTGCCGCCAGTGTTAGCAATTAATTCCGTCAAACGATAGAGACCTTCACCCATGTGGTGGTTATCCGATCTGTGGACTTTGACTCCAGAAGGATATGGATTTGTAACGCTATCATCGGGCAGCCGTTGCGGTCCAAAGATGTCATCCGGTGCCGTTGTGGTTGATCTGGCGGTCGTATTTCCGCGTTTAAGGCACCAATCAATGGCTTCGCGATCTGACATGTTTTGCCCCGATTCTCGCACGCTTCCATTCAGCCCGCGACCGCAATCGGCCATCGCGATTTGAATTACGCGGTTGCTGGACCGGTAATACTGGGCCGCAGAAAACCCGCATCCGTGGGAATGTGACACGATGTTATCGTGTAACTCTCCCACGACTCCGCACGTGGCCGAGACCAGAGCCTGATTCTGGCAACCGCTAAGTTGGGTCCGAAGAAATCGCCCGATGTTGGCGTTGCAATGATCTACCTCGGCTGGATTGGCGAGTTTCTCAGCTTGGCAATATGTCAGACCAACGGCGGAACCAGGACTTGGACGCTGCTCGCATTGCCCAATGTGAAAACGCAATCCAGAATTTTCTGCGTAGCCCATCGCATCGGACGAAAACACGAAGGCGTCTGGTGGCAACGACATCCGAATTTTTGCTGCCGCAAGACAAACAGACACGATCGGCGTGACGAAGTTCACGTTCGCAATCTGTTTGGTAGACAACTGATGAACGGCATGGACTGCTTTTGCGAATTCCAATGTTTATACATCCGTGAGAAAATTTCATTTGTGCCTGATCAACCTAAACCCTACGGCAGCGGAACTTGCCAAGAGCTTTGGTTATGCCTCACGCGGCGTAACATCACCGAAAGTCTTGGCGACTTCCGCTACGATGGGCATTGCGATTAGTTGAACAGATCCCCAACCGTGGTTGCGACTTTATACTCGACCGAACTGTCACCTACGGCAAGGGATTCAAAGTGGGCTTTGCCGCATTCGATCTTGGCGTTCTCGCGATCGCGTCGGTCGTCTTCAAAGAGGCTGCTCTTGGTCTCTACGACTAGATACAGCCGCTCGTTGCCGTCTTGCTCAACCAGCACCGCCCAGTCGGGATTGTAGGATTCGCCAAGCGGTGTTGGCACTTTGAACCAACGTGGCAATTTGGCATACACCTTGATCGATTCGTTCTTCTCCAAGTCTCTGGCGAATTCGGCTTCGGTGTCTGAATCATAAATCACTCGTTCATGGACCGATTTCTCGGCTGCGATTGAACTCCTGATGTAGCCGCTTAACTCTTCTTGCTCAAACAACTCTTGGGCATAGAAGTATTCGCTGCCAAGTCGCTGGTACTTGATCCCACCAACGATTGCCAATCGCTTGGCTCGCTTGATGGCCTCGGCGACAAGTTCGATGAACTGTTGCGGGTTGCGTTTGAAATCGCTCAACCGACCGCTTTCGGTCAACACGCGGGCGATCGTGCGGCGAGTTAGCTGCGTCTTGTCCTGAAGGTCCGTTAGGAGGTCGGGTAGGTCAATGTCATGCTCGTCAAGCACGACCGGTGCCGACACTGCGGTCTCAGTCGCCGCGACTCCCGCAATGCCGATCGCCAAGTCCGCTTTACGCCACTGCAACCGTGTCTTGGTGATCGGCGGTGCCGATTGGATTGCCTTCACGCAGGTTGCCAGCAACGCATCGTTGTCGAAATGAACGCGATAAGTTGTCTTATGTTTGATACGGTCCCAAAGTGCTTTGAATTCTTCGCCGTGCAGGATCGCTTGCCGCGTCTTGATCGGTTTTTGCTCATCCGCATTCTTGATCTGTAGCTTGCCGCATAACTTTTTCAGAATGTCTTTCACTTGACCGGCGTGTGCGGTGAACTCGTCCGGTAGCACCAGCGATTCCTTGAGTAACGCCTCACGAAGAGTGTCTTGAACCTTACCCTTCTTATCGATCAATCCTGCTTGCTTCAGATGTTCCCAGAGTTTCTTTGATTGATCGAAGCCTAGCGACGTAAAAATCCCATCATCACCCTTCACACGCACGCCCGCGAACTGATGCTCTTCAACCACGCCAAAGCGAATACCCGTATCGCGTTCAATTTCGGATTGCAGGTTCTCGGCGAACTGCTCGTAGCTTTCGGTGGCGATTACGGTCAACGTGTTGATGTCGAAGCCGCCCAGCCGTTCCCCTTGCTGATTGACACATAGCCGCAAGCCGCGACCGATTGTTTGCCGTCGCTCGCGATCAGTGCCCATTTCACGCAACGCACAAATCTGAAACACGTTCGGATTGTCCCAGCCCTCACGCAACGCGGAATGCGAAAAAATGAACTTCAGCGGCGTCTCAAAGCTCAGCAGCTTTTCCTTCTCCTTCATAATCAAGTTATAAGCTCGCTCGGCGTTGTCACGGTTGCCTTGGTTGTTCTCCGCCGTATCGGTCCAGCCGCCTTTTTTGTCGATCGAAAAGTATCCGTTGTGAGCTTCTAGGGCAGCCAACACCAAGTCAGTATCCTTGCCGAATAGGCTGCTGTAGTCGGGGTGCTTCGCCAACCGTCGAAACTCTTCCTCAAAGATCAACGCATAGTCACCCTTCACCGCGTGGTTGTCAGCATCGTACTTGCGATAGCGATCAACGGTGTCGATGAAAAACAGACTGAGTACTTTGATGCCCTGCGGCGCCAGACGCAGTTCTTTGTCAAAGTGCTCCTTGATCGTTCGCCGGATCATTTCACGCTGGAACGCCAGCGGTTCAACGTCACCATAGGCTTGTCCGACCTTTAAAAAATGCTCGCCGCCGGGGACTCGCAACTCTAAAAATTCTTTGCCCTTGGCAACACGGATTTCACCGACACGAACATTCTCGTAAATCGATCGCCCAGTCGTCTGCTCAAGATCATCACCATCTTGCACCGACAATTCTTGCCGCCGTACACCGCCAGCCATTTGCACATCCAGCTCAACCTTAGCTGCGATGACGCCACGCTTGTTGCTGACCGACAACAATCGCACGAACGGCTTGTTGTGCCCGCCTTCGATACCTGCCGACGCGACTTCGATCTGCTTGACTAACTTCCGTTCGTAAGCATCGACCGCGTTCAAGCGATAAACCATGTGATGCTTGTCGGCATGTGTTGCTGAATACCGCAGGGTACACAGGGGGTTCATCATGCCGAGTGCTTCGCGACCGCGACCGTCCAGGCCACCATCGACACTTTGCGGTTCATCGACGATCAAGATCGGTCGTGTCTCGCGGATCAAGTTGATCGGTGCTTCGCCGCCGGTTTTCTCGGTGTTTTTGTAGAGGTTGTTCACATCCTTTTTGTTGATGGCACCGACCGTCACGACCATGATTTGAATTTGCGAGCTGGTCGCAAAATTTCGCACTTGGCCGAGCTTGCTGCTGTCGTACAAGAAGTAGTCATACGGCACGTTAGCGTATTGGGCACGGAAGTGGTCGTTCATCATCTGCAACGACTTGTAAACCCCTTCCTTGATCGCGACCGACGGGACCACGACGATGAACTTGGTGAAGCCGTACCGCTTGTTCAGTTCAAACACCGTCCGCAGATAAACGTAAGTCTTGCCCGTGCCGGTTTCCATTTCGACCGTGAAGTCGCCGGAGGTGAGATCAGTGGAAGGTGCCAGACCGTGACGGAGTTGGATGTCATGCAGGTTAGCTAGCAGTTCATCGTCAAGCAGCGTCAGTCGATTGCCCAGCCCGAGATCGTTGCGAGTGGATTCAAAGGTGAGTTCATCCGATTGCAGCGTGACCGTGAACTCCGTGCGGCAGATTTCCTGACCACGAAACAAATCGCACACCGCCTCGATGGCGGCCAATTGATGAGCGAGGTCTGGTTCAAAGTGAAGTTTCATTCAGCAACTTGGCTCGGAGCGATGTCGGGGTTCAGAAGCAATCCGTCGGCAGCGGATTGTACTACTGTGACCGTTCGCTGTGGTGAGCCAGACCCACGCCCATTGAACTACGCCTGAACGCGATGCCCATGCGTGATAATTTCGCGTTCCAGTGAGTCAAGTTGCTCGGTTGTGTACAACTGAACGTGGTTGACATCGAATATTCGCTGAGTCGTTTCAATGTCAGCTTGCTTCGTTTTTGGAAATGATCCGACAATGACCAGTTGCATGTCGCCATATTCGGAATCGGGATTATCGTAGATCGACTTTCCCTCAATCGCATTGCGTGCGGCTTTGTCGATGACGGCAGCACTTTGCACGGGGAATTCAATTGGCTTGATTAGGTTTAATCGACCGTTTTGGTAAGCGTAGGGGATCGATTCCCGAGTCTGAAAAATGGGCACTTCGACATTCACATCGCGTCGTATGTACGGGCTGACCAGCGGTTGATCGAACAGGGCATCGAGCCGCTCTGACAGCGATTGAAATGAGGCATCGTCATCGGCATCTGTTACCCCCGGCGTTGCCACCAGTTCGTTATAGAGCGTCTCTAGTTCAGCTTCTGGCGAAACCATGACTCGGCAGGGCATGAACGGGGTCATGCGTAGATGATTGACTTGCAACGACGCGAACCGTTGAAGTTGCTCAAGACTTTGCAGGTCTTCGCGTCCACCTTCCAACGTCGCACACAACCCTTTTTTGACAGCACGGAGCCGCCCAAGGTCACGCTCGCCGCGACCAAACATTTGAATAATACGACCATTGTTTTCAATGATCCGGGTTTGCAGGAACTCTTGATTGCTGCAAAACAACGCAATGCCTATGTTGGCTGCCTCTAACCGAGTTGTGTCAGGGCAGAACTGAATCAGGCTGTAGTGACCCCGGACTGGAGTCGTCCGCGAACTAGCTTGGGTCTTCATAGTTAATTAAACGCTGGGGAAAGAGCTTTTTTTCCTTTTCATCTCGCACGTGAGCATGAGCCGTTCGTAAATTAGAGACTGCGGACGTTTGCTAAGCCATGCTGTTGCAGGATGGCGGTGAGGTTGGTCTTGGCTACGTCGTCGGCGAAGGCACTGTCGCGGAAGACGACGGTGGTTTCACCGGTCGGGGCGAGTTCCTTCTGCCACGCCACGATGCCGTGCGACAACGCTTCCACGTCAGCGGTGGTGACTTCGGTCGCCAGACAAACAATCAGCGTTCCGGCACCGACGCTGTGAACCGTCTTGCCTGCGATCTGCCGCTGCTCGATCGGTACGCACAGATCAAGGCCAAGTTTTAGAAGCAGCTCGTACAGCACATCGTTTTCAGTGCGATCGGACTTGAGATGTTCGATGGAATCCAGGATCGTTCGGTCGAGATCATCGCGATCAGGTGCCCAGGCTCGGATGTTGCTAGAGTCGAGCTTAAAGACACGGAAGCCAAGGTCGCCCGCGAACATCGGGTTTTCCTCTTTAATCTTCTTGCCAGCCCGGCGAAGACGCTCTTTGGTGAGTTCAGCAATGGTACGTGGCTTGCCCAACTTGTCGCAAAACAAAGCTGCGGTGTTTTGTCCACGATCTTCCGCAGTAAGTATCTCCGGTAACTGTACGAGAATGTATTTTCTTGAGCCACCATCTCGTGAGTTTTGAGCAAGTACGGAGTGTGCTGTGGTGCCCGATCCTCCGAAAAAATCAATGATCAAATCACCTGATATCGCCGTTAAGGAAATGATCTGTTCGATAAGTGCACCTGGTTTCGGCGTATCAAAACATGTAACCGTTCACGAAGTTAGTAAACTGCTATTGGAGCGATTTTCGCTTTCGGCCACAATTTGGCGACCATGCCAATCAAAAGAAAGCCACCGGATGTC
>JAYVSE010000392.1:0-39892 GCA_043775635.1 Planctomycetaceae bacterium
CCCGCTTCGTTGCTGGGGCAGAACGTTTTGTGTAGTGGGATTTGCCAGAATTCCCAACGTTTTAGTGTGCTGAGGAATTCTGGCGAATCCCACTACGATCAAATCCCAGCATTGAAGCGGGGCATTGTTTTTTTTCGCACTATGAAGCCTGTGGCTCAATCGATTACGCAAGCGATGGCTGGTCGCTGCGTTGCAGGACATTCTGAATCGCCGCAACCAGATCGTCGATACTGCCGTGCGTGTAACCGACGTCAACCGACGTTTTATGCCGCAGATCCTTGACCTGAACACGACCTTCGGTCCACTCGTTGTTGCCCGCGATTAACGCCACATGAAACCCCTTTTCATCAGCGTATTTCAATTGTTGACCAAGCTTCTTCGGCTCTGGAAACATCTCGCAAGCAACACCACAGCGGCGCAGTTCAGTGCCCAGCCGCAAGTAATCGTGGCAACGATTGGCATCAAAGTACGCGATCAAAACCGGCGCTGGCGTCGCAACCGCAGGCAGCAGACAAAGCGTCTGCATCGCGGCGAGCAATCGGTCCAGTCCCAGCGATGCGCCAACCCCAGGTAGATGCTGTTTGGTAAACATCCCCGCAAGATTATCGTATCGTCCACCACTGCAAACACTGCCGATCGATGGCAGATCATCGAGGAAGGTCTCAACGATCACGCCGGTGTAGTAGTCCAGCCCTCGCGCGATCGAAACGTCCAACTTCAGGCGGTTAGAATCAACTCCAGCCGCAATGGCTCCATCAACGGTTTCGGCGAGGCGATGAATGCCAGCTTTCGCAACTTCATTGCCACCCGTGACTTGGTGCAACTTTGCGAATGTTTCCGCATAAGCACCTGTTTCAGCTCCATCACCGGCACCATCACCGCTCGTGCAACTTGCCATCGAGATCACTGCATCTGCCTGATCACGCGAGACGCCTGCGACTTGAATCATTTCAGCGATCGTTTCGTCTTGGCCGATCTTTGGCAGCTTGTCGAGCGACCGGAGAACGAGCGTCGATTTATCGGCGAGTCCAAGGTGAGCAAGCAACCCTGTCAGTACCATGCGGTTGTTGATCCGAATTTTGAATCGTTCAAAACCAATCGCTCTCATCAACGTGTCGATGACAACGACCATCTCAATATCAGCAACGACAGAGAGCGTTCCGATCGTGTCAAAATCGCACTGCACAAACTCGCGATAACGACCGGCTTGAGTGTTCTCACCACGCCAAACCGGTGCGATGTGATACCGCTTGAATGGTGTCGATAGGCTGTCAAAATGCTGAGCCGCGAAACGAGCCAAAGGCACCGTTAAGTCAAACCGCAAGCCTACTTCGCGACCACCATTGTCAGTGAACTTATAAAGTTGACGATCGGTTTCATCGCTGCCCTTTCCTGACAGCACTTCAAGTAATTCTAACGCCGGCGTATCGATCGGAGCAAAGCCGAACGAGCGAAAGGTATCTCGTGCAATCCCCATGATCCGTTCACGGGGGATCATGACTTCGGGCAAATAGTCGCGAAAACCCTTTAAGGTTCGCGGAGAGGTCAGACTTTGATTCACAGATTCAACTTCTAGGCGTGTTAAAACTTCTGGCCGCCGATTATTCAAACCATCGGCAGCCCGGTCGGTTTACGGCTGCGGATATTCCCCGAATCATCGGGGCCGTAGACAGCTTCCGAGTATTCGTAAACTTGCTCAGGTGTTTCAAAATACTTTTCGTAGCACCAATCATCTTCGAATTCGCACTTGTCGGTCGTGTAATCGCGACAGATTTGCGGCCTCGTTTCATAGATGCCGCAGCGATAATCGTCGCGCAAGTGCTTGCAAGTTGTATGCACAAGCAAGTACCAGACGTCGTCATCGACAAAAACGCTCGCGCGATCATGTAGCAAATACCAACGCATGAAATCCAAGTCGCGTCGTTCGGTCGGTTCGTCGATCGGCAGGGCGAAATAGTGACAGCATTTGGCGGTACAATGATCACACAAATTGGCGACGTCTGGGTGGTCGGCTCGCCGTCGTTTGGGCGTGGGCAGGCCCAAACTTGGCGACATGGAGCTTGGTGACACAGAGCTTGGTGACACAGAGCTTGGCGACATGGGGTTTGATACAACAGGAAGTACTACAGACATCGGAGCTATCGCGGGTTTGAAGTTATCGCGGAACGGTTTAAGCTCACCAGCGGAGTTGGCGAATTCCAAATCCGCAAGCATTTGTCAAACGGTATCACAGCCTGTCCCGGTCCGGTAGGTTGCTACCTTCGAAACGGAAATTAAGAGTCAAACGAGCACTGAGTTTTTTATGGAAATCGTCATTACCGCCCTGGGTCCGGACAATGTTGGGTTGGCTGACCCAATCATTCACTATGTAACCGGTGCTGGTGGGCGGATCGGTGAAATTCAGATGTATGACCACGACGAAGAGCAATTATTCTCAATGTTGTGCCGATTGGACATCGACGCCGGGAGTTTGCCGCTGTTGCGAGAGGCGATGAGACAGATCGGAAGCCACAAAAAGCTGGCGATTCGTGTCTGGAACGCACCACCGCGAGGCTCCCGTCCGAAATTGGCAATTTGTGCAACCTACGTCGAGCACACGCCGCGCGCGGTCTTGGAAGCGGTCCGCGACGGGCGAATCAACGCAGAAGTTGCCGTATTGATCGCCAATCGCAAGAAGTGCGCCCGTTTGGCAGCCGAGTTTGGCGTCCCATTTTGCATGATTGGCGACGAAAACGGTGCCGCCGACGACGTTGCGATGATTGCAGAGCTGGACCGTCGAGAAATTGATTATGTGGTCCTTGCACGCTACATGCGTGTTTTGCCACCGAGTACTTGCTGGCAATTCGCAGGCGGTCGCATCATTAACCTGCACCATGGGCTACTGCCCGGGTTCCCAGGATTTCGGCCTTATCATGATGCTCACGCCTCTCGCATGCTGACATTTGGTGCGACCTGTCACTTCATCATCCCCGAGCTCGACGCTGGCAATCAAATCATCAACCAGCGGACTTTTTCGGTCGCTCCAGGAACCCCAGTAAGCGAAATCATTAGTATCGGCGAAAGCCAAAACGAACCTGCGTGCTTGGTGGAGGGCGTGCGTCGCGTCGTTGATCGTGAAGTCTACCTGCACTTCCACCGCGTCCGCGCGACGGTAGCACAGGTTTCACAATGACCGAAACTCCTGAGCGTCCCAAGGCACCATCGCGGGACCTGCTTCACGGCATCACCTTAGAAGCGATGTTGAACAGTCTTGTCGAACGACATGGCTGGGACGAAATGGGAGCTCGCATTCCGATCCGATGCTTCCTCGTCGATCCGAGCATCAAATCGAGTCTCACGTTTCTGCGCAAAACTCCCTGGGCGAGAAAGCGTGTGGAGGATTGGTACGCGTACGATGCACGGCGATATTCGACGTCCTAAAACTATTCTTGTTTTGGCTCCATCAATGTCAGTGTCAGTGCTCTTAAGTCCATCACCGATTGTCCTGGAATCGCGGTCGCTCTGATTCCCAACTCCCCTATCCCTCGAGTCAATGGCATCGTGCCGAATTTAAGAATGCGAAACTCTTTCATTGGCGACTCTGCGGGTGGTCTCGGGATGGTGTCCTGGTTTGTATATAGCGGAGGATCCCAGCCTGGTACGACGTTGCCGCTAAACGTTTGATCCTGGAATGATAGTTCAATCGTGGAACCCGCATCTGCGACAGGACATGTGTAAAGAATCTCAACTGCATACGTACCGGTTGTGTGAAGGTCGATCTCCCATGCCACTCGATCATCCACGGTTCGCCAATTAACAAAATAAGAGCTATTGGGAGCACTCGAACTGCGTTTGACGGAACCTAAAGGTTCACCGTCGCGCGCCGGTAGCCACGTTCTCGGAAATTCTGGATAGCCAACGGGAATAGGACGAGGATCGACACCACTGGACTTAGACTTCTTGCGAGGCTCGTCTGCCTTGCTGGCGACAACGACTTGCTCACGCCACTTCGCCACTTCACTTGTCAACTGCTCTCGTATTTGCGCCACTTCGTCGCCAAGCGAAGCCAGTTGCCCAGGATCCGCTTGCATATCAAATAGCTTTCCAGCGGAATCCAGTCGGTGCGTTTGCGTTCGTGCACTGACTTGGCCACTCCAAGTCGTAAACAACGTACGTTCCGTCCAAACGGCATTCTCTTGTCGCAGCAATGGCGATAGATCGCGACCATCAAGCGGCTGATCGCCAATCCGCGAAATACCCGCTAACGATGTTAGCGTCGGTAACAAATCGATGGCTCCAGCAATTTGCTTTACCTCGGTATTCGCGGCCAAAGCTGCTCGCCAACGCAGAAAGCACGTTGATCGTACGCCGCCTTCGTCAGTCGTTCCCTTGCGTCCTTTCATGCCACCGTTCCAACGCCATGAATTGGGGCCATTGTCGGAGAAGTACAGGACGATCGTGTTTTCTGCGATGCCGTGGTCATCAAGTGACTTCAGCACCCGTCCAACATTGTCATCCTGGTTTTCAATCATCGCCAGCGCGCACCTTGTTTGGTCGATATCTTCCTGATCGGGCTGCGTTCCCAACTGGTTGATCGGTTTGTTCTTGAATTGATCCCAGTTTTTCTCAGGAACAGCCCAAGGAGAATGCGGGGTTGTAAAAGGGACATAGCAGAGGAACGGCAATTTGTGGTTGCGATCAATGAAGTCCAGAGCTTGATCCGTACAGGCATCGACAATGTAGCCCTTCGCTCGCACCGGCTTGCCATTGTGCTCCAGCGGCGGATCAAAATATTCGCCCCAATGCCCCGACGTGTATCCGTGATACTCATCGAACCCGCGAGCCATCGGATGGTACGGCCACTGACTTCCGTTGTGCCACTTTCCGAAAGCTCCCGTTGCATAGCCTGCTGCTTTGAACGCATCGGCAATCGTTCGCTCGTCAAGGTTCATCCGCTCCTGGCCCGTTGAAACTCCGTAGACCCCAGTCCGTGGGTGATATCGTCCGGTCAAAAATTCGGCGTGTGTCGGTGCGCATACAGGGCACACGTAAAATCGGTCAAGCGTTACCCCATCTCGCGCAAGCGAGTCGATATGAGGCGTCGAAACTTGCATGTTGCCATTGCGGCTATAGTCGCCCCAGCCAGCATCGTCAGCAAGGAAGATCACAAGGTTAGGATGAGACTCGGCAGCGACCGATGCTCCCATCATGATGGCAATGATTGCGAATGCAGATAGCGATTGGATGTTCATGATCATGACAAAAAAACAAGGAAAATTAGACACTTCTCGCTGATCGCCTGGGTTCGGCGTGCTCGTTCCCTGGCTCTGCCAGGGAATGCGATGTCTTGCAGGTGAGTTTTTATCGCGATGGCTTGACATCTTCGAGCTGCTTTTCAAGCTGTCGCATGCTTCGTGAGAGCAGAACTCGGATGGCGACGTCAGTTTTACCAAGCGCCTCCGCGATTTTTTTTGACGTTAAACCATCCACGTATCGCATTCGGACAACCGTTCTCTGCTCCTCCGAAAGCTCGCCAATCGCTTGTTGCATCCGAGCCAAGCGAATGTCCTGGCTCATCGCCGCGCTTGGCGACGTCATGCTTGCCGCCAACAATTGCTCCAAACCGGGCGCATCGGACCCGCCTTCATTCTGCGCGTGGATCGACTGTTGACGCCCAGCATCGCGTCTTTTCGCATCAAAGTGGAACCGATGAGCATCAACCACACGTCGCCGAGCGACCTGCTGCAGCCACTGCATCGGCTCGTATTCGTCCAGCGGTGCGGTTTCCAAGCCTTTCAACGCCGCTGCCGCGACATCTTGGATTAAATCATCTAATTCCACCATGGATAGCAATCGATCGCTGGTGATCGAGCGAATGAATCCCGCCAATTGGCTGCGGTTTTGTTCAATGAAAACTGCCAAAGATTCCGGGTCACGTTGCCGGATTTGCTGAACGAGTGGCGAGTCGTCGGGACTGTTCATCATTAATCTCAGGGGCAATGTGCTGGATTTGAACGCAAATTCAATCTACATTACCATTGTTATTGAAGGCGAAGCGGATAGCCATTCGACAAGTACTTTTTAATGAAATCCATGTCGACTGATTTACTCCATAACCCCCAATCGTCTTCCTTCGCCGAATCCATGGGTATGGACGAAATTGGCGTCGACGAGATGATCGCCGCTTGTCTGGAGCGGTTGATCGAATGCGGGCCGGTCGATGACGTGGCTCACTTGCGGTCTATGCTTCCCGATTCTACTGCCGAAGCCCGACAGTTCGTCTTGATCGAGCTGATCAAGCTCGACATGGCGATGGCCGCCGAGTCCGGTAAAATTCGCCTCATCGAACGATATTCGGCAGCCCTTCCTGACTTGCTATCCGCTGCTGCGATTCCCCTGGACCTCGTGATGGAGGAAATCCAGCTTCGCAAGGAGTCCGGCGAAAACCCGTCTCGCGATGACTATCTTCGCCGGTTTCCACAATTCGAGGGGATGCTAAGTCAGCTTTCCTGTGCTTCGGAAGCCACGTCGGCAGGTAGAAAATTAGCACCGCCTCCAGAACTTTCGCTGGGAACTCAGATCGACGATTTTCTGCTGATCCAAAAACTTGGACAGGGCGCTTTCGCGCATGTCTACTTAGCGCACCAACTTTCCATGCACCGTTTGGTGGCGCTCAAAGTGTCGCGAGGCAAAGGCGATGAGTCCCAGGCGCTCGCTCAGTTTGATCACCCCAACATTGTCCGTGTCTTTGACCAGCGGGAACTCACCGAACAGAAGGTCCATCTGCTGTACATGCAGTTTCACCCTGGCGGGACACTGGCCGACGTTGTGAAGTGTGTCCGCGGTGGAGGCGACCAATTGGGCCATTCGCTGTTGCAATGCGTTGATCGAAACCTGCTTTCTTCTGCGCAGGCCATACCCGACGGTTCCGCAGTCCGCAATTGGATCACATCATCGCAATGGCCGACTTTGGTCGCTTGGCTCGGGGTTCAACTTGCCCGCGCTCTGCATGATGCTCACGGTCGTGGCGTATTGCATCGCGACGTCAAGCCAGCAAACGTATTGCTGTCCGCCGAAGGCATTCCCAAATTAGCGGATTTCAATGTCAGCTTTGCCGGTGCCGCCGGTCGTGCCGGTGCGGCCGCATCGTTCGGCGGCTCGATCGGCTACATGTCTCCCGAGCACTTGCGCGCCATCGGCACTCGAAGCGATGACGCTCTCGGCACCGATCCGCCCAAGGTGCAGGAATCGGCGGACTTGTATTCGCTGGCCGTGTTGTTGTGGGAGCTGTGGCAGGGCAATCGCCCATTTGTTACCGATGGCCCTTCGACGAGTTGGAGTGAGGCCATTTCCAAACAACTCAAGGCCAGAGAGACCCCTCTGCGTGAGCCACGGCGCTGCGGCAGCGCTGCGGAACGCGTGTTAGAAAAAGTATTGCGGTCCACATTGTCGTATCACCCGTCTGATCGTCCGTGTAACGGAGCTGAATTGGCCGGGCGGCTAAGGTTAGCGATCCACCCCGAAGCTGCTGCGTTGTTTGATCCAGGTGAAAATGCACTCCGCGTTCGCGCCTTGAAAGTTTCTCCCTGGCTGATCGCGTGCTTAGTGATCCTGATACCAAACATGGTCGCCGGGTATTGCAACTATCGATACAATCATGATGAGGTGATCACTAAGGAAATGTCGGCTCTACAAGATGGCCTTGATCACATTTCCTGGATGGTCAATCTTACGTTTTTCCCGCTTGGAAGTTTTCTGATCATTTGGCTGACACGCGGCGTCGTATGTGCAATCCGGTCGGTTCGGGAAGTTGGACTGTTGTCACAGTCTGACATCGACGACACATTGGATTTAGGTCATCGTGCGGCCTTGATCGGCGGCACATTGTGGCTCATTGCCGGCTTCGTATTTCCAGCAGCGCTGTGGTGGATGTATACTGATTTCAAGGCGAATCAAGCTGCTGAGCTTGTCGTATCGTCGATGATCTGTGGTGGCGTCGCGATGATCTATCCATTCTTTGGAATGGCCGTTGTTTCAACGCTTGTCTATTATCCGCGATTGCTCAGCGGAAGCATGCAGGACAGTAAGTTTGACGAACGGGCATCGCGAATGGTCCGTCGCAGCGAACTATATCTACTGATCGCCGCAATCATACCGCTGCTCGGAGCCGCCTTGTTGGTCTCAAGCCAAAGCTCATCTCGGCTTTTCATGCTCACTGGAATCACCGCTGCAGTATTGGGCTTGCTGGCCGCGGTCTTTGCTTACCGCGTCATCACACGAGCTTGGCTTCGCATGGGCGAAGTGCTCTCGACAAAAACGTCAGTCGTTCCAGGCGAGAGCTAAGTGTTGGCGTGCTTTCCAAGCTCGCAGCATCAGCGCTGAGAGTTCGCTAAACCCGCCGACCCGTCAGAATTTCCCGTCCGTAATTTACCAGCAGCCCCAATAGCTGGTGTAGCAAGGGCTGTAGCAAGAGTACGACACCGGTGCACAGTATGAGTATACCGGGGTGTAGCACTGCTGAACGGGATAGCAGTAATTGTACGAGTAGCTGGGCGAACAATAGGAGCTGTAGCTGCTGTATCCGTAGCTGTTGTAGTTGCTGTAGCCACCGTAGCTGCCGTAGCTGTGGCCGTGGCCACGTCGAAAACATGCTGCAACTGCTTCTTCCCCATTCTTGTCGTCATCGTCACCAAGCAACGCATCGACATCGGCTTGGCCAAGCGCGTCTGCATCTTCGACGGCGGCTGTGTCGTTGGCTCCATCGAGGTTAGCGATCGTGGACAACATGTCGTCACCTGCAAGCACCGAACTGGCGACCAATACCATCGG
Source organism: Planctomycetaceae bacterium (assembly GCA_043775635.1). GTDB lineage: Bacteria > Planctomycetota > Planctomycetia > Pirellulales > Pirellulaceae > UBA6163. The sequence continues at coordinate 8,809 of JAYVSE010000392.1, forward strand.
GGCCACAGCAAACATAAATTTCTTGAACATCTGAAAGTTCTCCAAAGCTCAGCAGATTTTGAATTAGAGAATCGTGAGTCTGCTGTTTCTCATCGTTCCCGTTGTTAGCTCAATACCGAGCCAAGCGACAGCGATGGAGAACTGTTACGGACAAGTTTCAATAAACATCAGATTCGCAACTGGCCTATTGGCCAAAAGTGAGCCGTAGGCGATAGCCTCGGGCCTTACAAGGCTCTAACGGACTCGCTACCCGCGGCTAGCGCCGTCGGCTCACTAAGTCCACGCCATTCCAGCTTGCCTGGCAGGTGTCCTGCTCCGATTTTATTTGTAACAGTCGCTTTGTCCTGACGCTTGGACTCCCATGCCAGCGATTCCTTCGCCAGCCGAATCCCTTTCACGCCACTTCCACAGCAAGCAAAATCATGCGTTATCTATTTGCCTTTGCGATTCTCGCCGCGAGCTTTGGCGAAACTTCATGCCTTCGCGCCGAAGACAGCCTGTTTTCGGAGGTTGCGATGGAATCAGTGTTCGAAAAGAACGCCACGCTGTCCGCCGACGTCGCTTCGATCGGCGATGGCCAGACTTTGGACCGTGTTACCGGCGTATCGTCGCTGATATTGGCACTGAAGGCCGCCGGATTCACAGCAAAACAGGACAACGACCGAGCCATTATCCAAGTCGATCATGCTGGTTGGAAATTACCCGTCACCCTAGAAGTTCAAGTCGAACAGGATCGCATTGTCTGCGAAATGGCGCTCGTGGAAATCAAGGATGTAACATCCGTCACGACCGATGCTCTGCTCGGTTTACTATCTTCTGGAGACGTGACCAGCGGTGCATTCTTCGCTTACGATTCCAAAACCAAGCTCGTCCAAGTACGGACGTCGATTCAAAATCGAGCCATCACGGCACGACAGCTCAAAGCCGACTTGCTCCACTTGGCATCACTTGCGGAAAAGCACGCAGGCGTGTGGTCAAAACTAAATGCTAAACCAGCAACCAAAACCGCTGGGGCAACCGCGACCGGCTCTAACGCTACGGCTGCTAACGTCCCAGCAACCAACGCGACCAATCTTTCGATCGTTGGTCGCTGGGCGGCTGCTTTATCAAGCGGCGAATCGTTTGCAATGGAATTTGGTGCTGATTCAACATTCAAGCTGGTCACGATTAAGTCAGGAAAGTCCAGCGTTTCGAAGGGTAAAACGACTCGCGTGGGTAATCAATTGACACTTGCGGGTGACGATAAGACGACGCTGAATTGCAGTCTCGTCCAGACAACCAACGACAAATTCCAACTCTCCATCAACGATGCCAAAGGCGTCACCAAAGTGAAGCTGAATTTTTCCAAGGCCAAATAATGGAGTGGCGACTTTCGTCGAATGAAATTGCGAACAGCGAACAGCGAACAGCGTCGCTTTTTTTCTATTTTGATTTACTTTTCAAAATTCCTGTAACGGTTGAAAACGTCTGCCGCTTGGTCATTTACAGACAGCGACATCGTGAGCCCAAGCCGATCGCCACGTACCACGTAAACCTTGCCCAATTACATTTCGATCAAAACAGGAAACCAAGCCATGAATCGTCGCATCAAAACCATCGCAGTCGCTCTCGCCACGACGACATTCGCCTCGATCAACACCGCTAGCGCCGGCGGTCACGGAAGAATCGCCGGCCTAGTGATCGGCATCGCCCGCAATCACACTTCATCATCGCGAACTCCGCTTCGTGGCACGTCGTCGCACCAACACACGTCGAACTACTCGAACTATCCAACGCATCCAACGCATACACCGGTTGTCCAGTCGCAACCTGTGTACTCACAACCTCAATACTCACAACCTGTGTACTCGCAATCGGCTCCCTCGAATACCGTGTATTCACATTCAAGCGTGCCAATGACAACGAACCCTGTTAATCCAATTCAAAACGTCACGCCCGTGATTCGCCAGGCAAGCGTTCGCCAGGCAAGCGGTGGTGTGGTCAACCAGATGCTGACTCCGACCAGTTCGATTGCTCAAGTGAATGTACCGCCAGCAGCGACTTCAGGCTCTCCGCAATCCAGCAACGGAAACACAGACCAATCCGAAGTTTCGGCGTTGCAATTGCTGGCGTCGATATCGGGCGAATCAACCACCGAATCGCTTGCGGTTGAGATCCCCGAGTTCACCGCAGTCGCTGCTCCGATAGCGTTGCCAGCCAGCAGCGATCACATCGGTACTTGGGCGGTCGCATTGCCTGGGAACCAATCGATCATGTTGGTACTCGACCACGATGGCTCATTCGCCTGGGATGCAACCAAAGAAGGCAAGTCCAGCAGTTTTGCTGGTCAGTATCGCCTCGAAGATGGTCGGCTAACACTCGTCCGCTCCAACGATCTCCAACAAATGACCGGAAGCTGGATCGGCGAAGGCAATACCTTCGCTTTCAAACTTGACGGTGCAGAGACCAGCGGACTCACCTTCACTCGCAACTCCGCGAACGATTTTCCCTCAGCAAAATGAACGGTTTTAGCGGTACGGCGTGAGCCGTCCGGCCTCGCTGAGGTCCGAGTCACCGGATGGCTCGCGCTATAACGCACAATTATCGTTCACGACATTGGGCTCGTCCTCGTCAGGCCACGATCACAACCAGTGTCGCCTTTCGCTCCGCGAAAGTGCGGCCTTTCGCGGAGCGAAAGGCGATACAGAAGACACTGCACATCATTTGTCGTTGAGCCCCTTTTTTAACAGCCCAGAATATCGCTGCTACTTTTCGACATTAATTTTGCGAATTGAAGATGCTAGCAAATTTAAGGTCGAAAAGGACCTAGATATAGACAAAGCATCAACCTTGCTTTGCAGCTAAGAAACGTGAGAATATGAGGCTGAACGCGGACTCGCCTGAGTCTCCCTACCTCGACACATCCCACCTGCCGCAAGAGAAAACATGAAGTCATTTGTTACCCGGTGTGCATTGATCACGCTCGCATTTGTTGTATGCAATCGAACCGCAATGGCTGCTGCCCCCGTTCTTATTGAGTTAACCACTGGCGAAGGTGTGATACGACTAGAACTGGACGCTGAGAAGGCCCCAAAGTCTGTTGCCAATTTCGTGGGTTATGTGGAAAGTGGCCACTACATTGGCACTGTGTTCCATCGGGTCATCCCCGGCTTCATGATTCAAGGTGGTGGCATGGGGGCGGACATGCGTGAGAAGCAAACCGAACCGCCGATCGTTAATGAAGCCGGCAATGGCGTCAAAAACTTAAAGTACACGGTTGCGATGGCGAGAACAGGCGACCCTCATAGCGCTACCAGCCAATTTTTCGTCAACGTGGCTGACAATGGATTCCTCAATCGCGCTGAATCGCAGGACGGCTTCGGCTATGCCGTGTTCGGCAAAGTTGTTAAGGGAAAAGAGGTGGTCGACAAAATCGCTGCCAAGAAAACAGGGCTAAAGGCAGGAATGGATGACGTTCCTGTCGAACCAATAACCATCACATCGGCAAAGGTTGTCAAAGCCCAGTAATCATTCAACCTTCACGGCGCCAGCCTGGGGCATTGAAATTTGCGATTGCGAGGGCAAGCAGCCTTCGCACCGATTTGAGTCCATAATCTCGCCACGAGCGGGGCTTGTCCTGGGCTTTTAAAAATTCGGGGTTGACTACTGAATTGATTGCGCTGCTTTTATTCCGAGCATTCGTTCCTTACGCCAACGGCGTTAAACAACATAGCCCAGGGTTAAGGTCTTGCGAGCGGAGCGAGCAAGCCGCAACCCTGGGTTATGTTCGCCGAGCGCCGCCGCCTCCCTGTGTGCGATTTTGGCGGCGAAGCCGCCAAAATCGCAGAGAGGGGCGGCCGCGATCGGCGAACGTAACCCAGGGTTGCGGCTTGCTCGCTCCGCTCGCAAGACCTTAACCCTGGGCTATGTTGTGTAACGCCGTTGGCGTAAGGAACGAATGCTCGGAATAAAAACGGCGCAATCAATTCAGCAGTCAACCCCAAATTTTAACGGGCCAGGCTAATGCCGTTAGGCGTCGTAACGACCGTGGGAAAATCTACGAACTTCTTTAGTTCAGCGACAATTAGATTGCGAAACTACCCACCAACGTATCTTTCTTGTGTTCTTAACCTTGACTAAATGAACATTGTGAGGTCTGCTTTTGTCAAGTAAATTTTCTATGAAAACGTATATTGATGCCTATCGGCTTCAATCATGCAGGTAGTCACTGCCGGTGACGGCGGCATTTGGGCGCCACCATAATCGATCACGGGGCCTTCTATATCTGCGCCTTCGATAACGTCACCTTTATACCCACCTGGAATCCACTCAATTGTCGAATAAGCTGGCGGCTTTGGCTTTAGGCAGTAACCTAAGGCAATCCCCAACCCACAAATTAGTATTAGAAATCCCTTTAGGGCCAAAGCCGAAACTTCCGCTGGGCGAGCCAGCGGGATTCTTTGCGGGGAAACATCGCGTGGTAGGGCCAAAGCCGAAACTTCCGCTGGGCAAGCCAGCGGGATTCACTTGCGGGGAGGATCCACCCGTGGCCAACATCATTTCTTCTTCACCATCTGGTTGTGATCGTGGCCCGACGGGGACCATCGCAATGCCGTGAACGATAATTTAGCGGTATGGCTCGGGCCATCCGGTGGCTCGGGCCTCAGCGAGGCCGGACGGCTCACGCCGTACCGCTAAAACCGTTCATTTTGCTAAGGGAAAATCCTTCACGGCGTAGGGACAAGCCCCGCTCGCGGAGAGATTATGGAATTAAATCTGCGCACAGGCTCCCCTGAAAACCAACGTCAACCCGTCATCATTAAAATCACGCAAACAGCTTCGTGATGGCCTCGGCTTTGACGAGTTCTCGGGGTTGATTGAGGTGGTTGTAAACAAGTGTTTCAGGGTGAATTCCAAAACTGTGATAGATCGATGCCAGCAATTGGTTCGGGTGCACAGCATCTTCCAGCGGTGCTGAACCGGTCTTGTCGCTCTTGCCGTGGACGTAGCCTCGCCGGACGCCGGCACCAGCCATGACTGCAGTGTAGCAATACGGCCAATGGTCACGTCCATCATCGCTATTGCCGTTTCCGCTTGTACTTACACCGCGTTGTGGACTGCGTCCGAACTCACCGACGGCGACGACCAGCGTGTCATCGAGCATGCCGCGTTGATCGAGATCTTCGATCAGCGTACTCAGCCCTGAATCGAGCATCGGTGCCGACCGATTCTTCATTCGCTCGGATAGTCCAGTGTGATGATCCCAAGAATGGTTGTCGCTGTTGGCAACCTTTGGCCAAATGACTTCGACCACTCGCGTACCTGCTTCGACCAATCGCCGCGCGAGTAAGCAACTTTGTCCAAACGTGTTGCGGCCATACTGGTCTTTTAAATCGTCGGATTCTTCGGCAAGATTAAACGCTTCGCGAGCACGACCGGAGACAACCAACGACAGCGCCCGAGCGTAATACTCGTCAAGGTCATAAGACTCAATCGCTTTGTTAATGTCGGGTAACTGCTTGTTCAGCAGATCTCGCAGTTTTGCACGTCGCTCCAAGCGAACGCTAAATACTTCCGGACGCATCTTCAAATCGTCGACTTTGATGAAATTCATCTTGTCCATCATCATGTCGTCGCCGTCTGGATACAGCGTATAGGGATCGAACGACTTGCCGAGGAAGCCTGCAGTGCCTCCCTTGCCGACGACATTCGATTCTTGCAGCGGTCGTGGCAGCATGACAAATGGCAACATCGGTTCTTCGATCGGTCGAAGACGCACAATGTTGCTGCCAAAGTTAGGGAAGTCTTTCGGTGTCGGCGGTTCAAGTTGGCCGGAGGGGCTGACCTTATCGGTCGTGTATCCAGTCATCATTTGATAGATGGCTGCGGTGTGATTGAACAATCCGTTGGGCGTATACGACATCGACCGGATCATCGTAAAGCGATCGTTGATCTGGCTGAGCTTGGGCAAGTTTTCAGTGAACTGAATGCCGGGAATTTTGGTGCTAATCGGCTTAAAAACGCTTTTCACGTTGTCGGGAACATTTTCCTTCGGGTCCCACAGATCCAGATGGCTAGGGCCGCCTTGTAGGTAAACAAGAATGATGCTCTTCGCCTTACCCCAGCCGGGGCCACCGGAGGGAAGGCCGCCTGTTGTTTCGGCAGCAGAAGCTTGAAGTCGCATTAGCGAGCCCAGCGACAAGCCAAGCATCCCACAACCGCCGATGCGGAGTACATCGCGACGAGTCGCTGCCAAATGTCGGTCACAGAGGTCTTTAGCGAGCGGGCCTTTGATGGAAAGCATTTTATCGTCCGTTGCGAAGGGGCATTGTGAAGGGTGAGTAAAACATATCAACCGCACGATTCTAGCGGTTAAACAAAAATCCTGGACTGTTGATGATCGCCCAGACAAGGTCTTCGGTGGCGGTCAATCGTTCATTCTTAAGCTGTGATTCGCTTTGCGCGATATCAACCCGAAGGCGTTCCAGTTGCGAGTCGACCACAATCGCTTGTTTTGATCGTTCGATGCGGGCCTGTGCGGCAACCACGTTAGCATCCGCGGGCACAGCAGTGCTAGCCGCAGCCAATGCATCACGGCCTGCCTTGACTTCGGTATCGATCGAATCGTAATACGCGGTTAGCAGTTGCTTGTCTACGTCAGAACGTTTGTCAGCGGCCACACTCAACGCAGCTTGGTACGGTTCTGCTAATCCAAGGCCCAGCTTCTCCGATTTGCTCGTTGTCACGCTGATTCGGAATCGCCCCAAGCGATGCTTTTCAGCATTGTGGTTTTGAAACAGTCGTATCCGCAGGCTTTGTTCTTCATTGAGTGCAATGGGAGCCTTCGCTTGACATACAAGCCAATGGGCATGAACGTTTGACCCATTGATCGCCCAACCTCCTTGGTCGTCATTTTTCCCATCAATGACCTGTGCTGGATCAAAGCTTGTTTGGCTAAAATCGGCGAGGCCACCCGTGAGTGGAACGGCAGTCATTTCATCGGGCGTTTTTCGATTGGAGACAGACACATTGAGTTCAGTCAGAACAAAATTAGAGTTGTCAGATAGACCAGGCCCGCGATTTTTTGCCAAATCCATCGGCAACGCTTCAATCCGAATACCGGTGATGTCTCGTAGCGATGTGTCGAACGTCAGATCATAAACACCTTTGTCGGCAGACCCACTAACCATGATCGATCGGTCTTCGTGAACAACGAAACTGGCTTGGTTGGATGCCGTCATCAGAACGGGAACCAGCGGAAACCACTCGGTCTTATCCGTTTGCTTCTTTTCCCACTCAGCCAATCGACTACCCGATTGCTGAATCAACTGATCCAATTTCGTTTGTGCCGCAGCGATTCGCTCGGCACGTTCGGCTGCCAGGCGATCTTGATCTGGCTTTGCCATTTCGATCGCTGCCGCGAGCTGCTCGTCGGCTCGTTTCATCGTCTCTAAGCGTGTGGCTTCACGTTTTGGCAATTCTTCAACCCACCAAGCTTCTCGCTCGCGAAGCGATTCGGCAAGTGACTTATGATTGTCACCAATCTCCGTGCGAAGCGATGTGAAAGCATGTACTTCTTCTGCGGTAGGCAGTCTTGACAACGTGCGAATGAAAATTTCTTCGACAAGTTTTTGATCATCGGCATTGGCCTCAATGATGCGGTGCAGATCGTTGTTCGGATCTGCTATCGCTTGCCCCACCGTCGGGCCGCTGACCAATGACATCACAGGGCCAAGCTGTAGGTCGCTGCTCCGTTCGCATTCGCAGGCACTCTCGCGCACGGGTCGGCCAAGGTTTTGCAAGAACGCGTCATTGAGAGTGACCCCAGCATCGGGCAACTCCGCCGCTCGCATTCCTTTGGGCACACCGGGGATGGATGATATCGACCCGGTTACAAAATGAACGGCGTCGAAGAGCACTTCGGCACCAAGGCGTCTGGGTAGTGCATGCGAATAATTTTGCGTATCATCGCTGTTCCAGCGATTCGTCTTCATGGAAAGTTGGTAGGTACGACTGTTGCAAATCTGACGCATCGCTTGCCGGCGATCAAAGCCACTTTCAACGAACGACTGCGTGAGAAAATCAAGTAGCTCTGGATTCGTAGGGGGATTACCCGCGCGGATATCGTCGATCGGTTCGATCAGACCTAGGCCGGTTGTGTATCCCCAAAGTCGATTGACATAACTACGGGCAAAATACGGATTGTCGCTGTCGGTCATCCAGGCAGCCAATTGGTCGCGCCGGCTACCATCCGCCTTGGCATCGCACGGGACTTCATAGGGAAATTTCGGTGCGACTTCTTTGCCAGTGCGTTGATGCTTCATCTCCCCCGCAGCGGCTTCATAGACTTCTTCATAAAGTGGTTTGGCACCATCGACAGCCGAACCACCGATTGTCTCGGTACCGCTGGCCGGGTCAGCGCGTAGCGATGTGCGACTAAAAAACGCAGCCGTTTGGTAATACTGATCCTGTGTCCATTTCTCGAACGGATGGTCATGGCACTTGTTGCAATTAAACCGTATGCCGAGGAACAATTGTGTCGTGTTCTCCATCGTCTCCTCGGGAGTCCGCAGGACTTTGAAGTACGACGACTGAGGATGCACTTTATTGGAGCCCAACGCTGAAAGAATGTCGCGTGCAAACTCATTGTAAGGCTGATTACGAGCAACAGAATCGCGAATCCAAGCTCGATAGGCAGCGCTGCCTTCAACCCCAAGGTACTTTCGATTGACTTGCAGCAAATCGGCCCATTTGTTGGTCCAGAATTCGATGTATTCAGCGGACGCAAGCAATTTGTCAATGACGAGTGATCGCTTGCGCTGCGTTTCAGAATTGTCGCTGATAAACTCTCGAGTGGCTTCGCCTGAGGGCGGCAGTCCGGTCAAGTCGAGGTACACGCGCCGCAAGAATTCCTCGTCCGTACAAAGCTCGCTGGGAATGATTTTTAAACGTTGCCATTTCTTGGCAACCAACTCGTCGATCCGATTCCATGAAATGGCTTCGCTCCATTGAAATTCGTCACGCTTGCCCATCACGGTAAACGTCGTCGCTGCATAACTGCCCTCGTAGCGAGCCAGAATCGGTGCTTCGCCGCGGCGCACTGCAGTCAACAAGCCAGCGATACTCGCTTCGGCCACATCGGTATTCCCGCTGGTGATGAATGCCTCAGTCGTTACGTCTCGCGTTCGACCGTCCGCGTAATGAGCAACCACACGGACTTGTTGGCGTGAACCCGATTGACCGACCACGGGATTCGTCGGGCTAATTTCAATGCTTGAGACGCGAGGCGTATCGAGTTGGAGCTTGCAACCATCCGCGATCCAGTTTCTCAAAATCGCGAACGCTGGATCAGACGACTTCATCAGCGTACCGCCTTGATGCGGTGCCATGCCGAGCGGCTTGAGCAGCATTAACGATTGATCTGGGTCGGAGGCGTTGATTCGCCGCGCCGCGTGATCATCCGTCAAAGCGCGAACATCGAAAATGGGGTCATAACCACGAAGCGAAAGCTTGAATCCATTCTTGCCTGCCTGGGCACCATGGCAAGTGCCTTGGTTGCATCCCAATCGACTGAGTACAGGATTGACGTCACGAATGAAGTCGATGCTGGACGGACCGGCTGGAGCCGAAGTCGACAAGTCGGTCGCCAGCACTGAAGCCGATGCAGACTGCGCTCCAAAGCTAACTTTCAACTCGCCTCGTCCATCGGTAATCGGACGGACAATCCCCTGCGGCGTGATCGTAATGAAACCTGGTGGAGTCCATTGAACGGCACGAGTCAGGTCAACGGTCGAACCATCGTGAAGCGTTCCGGTGACGAGGACTTGTGCGTATGCCAAAGGCCCATCGAGCACGACTTCGGTAGGAATTATTTGCAGCGCGGTGATTTGGTCGGACTCTGGGATCCGCTCGGATGCGGTCTCCGGCGCACCACTTCGTTGGCGATTCCAACTGACAGGATCAAAGGCGAGCGAGGCACGGTTGCTAGTATCAATCGTCTCGGGAGCGATCGGTTCGATGGTTGTGGACAACTGACCGGACGCATCGTAGCGACGGATCTTGCCATCGTTACCAGCAGCCAGCAATGACAAATCAGGCATGAATCGAATGCTGTAAACGGATGCGTCAGCAATCTCCGCTCGCCAAATCTGTGTCACCGGCGAACTTTGGTAATCGTCCAGCTTCTTCTTCTGTTCAGGAGAAAGCTCTGCGACTGGCTTCGCTGAAAACGATTTGATTTCATCTGACATTGTACCCATGAAGTCGTAATTCCAAACACGAACTTCACTACGCCCATCAAGCGTTGAGGCTGCGGCGAGCCTAGTTCCGTCGGGACTGACCGCGACCGAAAAAATTCTTCCGACCATCGCAGGCATCTGCCGAATCAGGTTCGCATCGTCGCCAATCTTTCGATCGGTTTGACGAAAGACGCGGTAAACCTTCGCAATGCCATCCGCTCCACCGAGCAACACTTCATCACGACTAGGATGCCGATCAACGCTATTGAGTCCGCCCGATAACGCACCTGGGGTGATCGACGTGACGTTATCAATGAACCGCTCGGTTTCAACTTCGGTCAATTTGCACGACATGTCACGAGCAATCGAAATCAAGTGCTTGCCATCGACCGTGTAAACCGTATCCAAGACCCAATCTTCGTGCGCACCTTGAAAGAGGGTCTGTTGGCCGGTCACGGAATCGATCGCGCGAAGCGAATTGTCGCCACCGCCAAACGAAAGCTGCTTGCCATCAGGCGACCAGCGGACTCCTGATAAGGCGTCGTAGGTTACCGATGTGGAAAGCTCAAGCTTGGCCGTCTGCGTATTCCAAACTTGCACTTCACCGGCAACCGCAGGCGTGCCACCCGCGACAGCCAACCGTGTTGAATCAGGTGAAAAACGAACCGTGTTGATCCGCGAACTCGAGCCCACAAGTCGCTGCAGCCGCGTTCCCGTTTTCGCATCGATCAGGAACACTTCATGGTAACCAGCGGCGGCAATCAGCGCCCCATCCGCCGAAACGTCGACGGAAGTGATCGTTGGTGGATTGCGATAAACGGGAAGATTCTCGGCATCGAACGGATTACGTTTCACGGAGGAGTCATCGATGGCACCTTCGGCGATCCAGCGTCGAATCAAATCGATTTCAGTCGGTGCCAATGGCTTGGCCGGTTCGTCTGGCATCTCCGCGTGACCATCGATGGGCGTGATCTGGGAAATCAGATGACTTGCGTCTGGATTGCCCGGCACGATCGCTTTCGCACCCGATTCACCACCAGCGAGCAACCGATCGAATTGAGTCATCACGAACGCGCCGCGCTGCTTTGCTCCTTGATGACAACCAAGACAATTGGCGCGAAAGATGGGAAGGATGTCGCGGCTAAAACTCGCGGCCTCTTGCTTGACAGCATCCCCAGATGCGGCTGGCTCAGATGAGGCTGGCTCGTCGGCGACAAGAAACGCACCCCCACTGACGCTAAGCGACAAGATTGCTAAGCAAGCAGATCGCTGTAAACGTCTTACGAAGGGACCCGTTGATATGGGCAAGCCGACTGGCAAAGGCGATCGAAAGGTCACTCGCGACTCCGGTTTACGATGGTGTTGGCCAAGTGGAACGGTTGGATTCGCCAGCAACTTTTGAGGTGAATTCCCAACCGTATTTGGACTGACACCGCCGATCCGGCTCCGCGCTCGGCAACTGGTCGTCGCGGCGCAGGTAGCCCAGGTCACAGGACGCGCCTAGGCAGGCGGGTAGGTGCGTCAATCGCACCAAGCCCCATGATAAAGGAAGAATTTCTCTCGTCAACCGAATTCCCCTGTATCCGAGTGCTGGATTGCCCAGCTTTTCGGATGTTTCGATCGTAAATGCTGATAAACACTTTGGCTAGATTTTCTTAGGAATCTCGCGGTGGCCAAAGATTTTGCGGTTCAGTCCGTCGAATAAACCAAAAACTTCAAGAGAATTGGAGGCCAGCTCGAGTTAAGCTCTCTAGGAACGATATAGGGTACAAGCCGATCTTGCCTCGTTCGACTCTTTCATTCGCAACCTCTCTCCGGCTCACCTTGATACTGTTTAGAATTGTGCTAAAATTCGAATGATTATGAAAATAGCCCAAGTCATTGGCCCGCTCTCGCTGTTCTTCACCTCGCTCCCGAGTCCGGCGGCGGAATTGTTGCGAGTTTTTTTTGAGGAGCACTGCGTTGACTGCCACGACGCGATCGAGAAAAAGGGTGGGCTCGACCTCGACGCACTGAAACCGAACTTCGCGGATGCGGACAATTTCGCACTTTGGTTGAAGGTGCATGACCGCGTGGCGGCGGGCGAGATGCCACCGAAGAAAGAGGAGCGTCCGGCGGCGGCGGAGAGCGCGGCTTTTCTCGGCACGTTGGCCAAGGAGTTGACACTCGCGGAAGCCAGCAAATCAGCGGGCGGCGGACGCTCGACGTTGCGGCGTATGAACCGCGTGGAGTATGAGAATGTGCTGCGCGACTTGCTCGCGCTGCCGCTGCTGCGTGTGAAGGAAATGCTGCCGGAGGATGGGCAGCAATTTGGATTCGATAAAGTCGCGGGTGCGCTCGACTTCTCACACATCCAGATGACAAAGTATATGCAGGCGGCAGACGCGGCGCTCCAGCAGGCCGTGGTGCCCGCTGCGGCGCGACCGGAGTCGAAGGCGTGGCGCGAGCCAGCGATGCAGCAGGACACAGCGCGCGCGGCCATCGCACAAAAGTGCTGCGTGCCGCTGAATGGCCGCGAACTTGCGCCGGGCTTGACGAGTATCATCGCTGGAAATCCGGTGGAGGACTATGGCAATTCGTATCGCGCGCCGTCGTTTTCCGGCGTGGCGGAATCGTGCGCAATGCTCACCGGCGTCATCGGCGCGCACCAGCCGGAGGGGCTGCAAATAGACCGCTTCCGCCCAACGGTGTCGGGCTGGTATCGGGTGCGATTTTCCATCTGGAGCCTGCGCTGGGAGCGCACGCACGCGGTGGCGGCGGTGCGCGGGATGGTGCGGAGCTACACGTCTCTCGGCCCACCGTTTTTCAAGGACGCGAATGGCAACTGGCAGGCCACGCCGCTATCGCCGGAGCAGCTCGTGGCGCAGAACAAGCCCAACGGCGGCGATTGGCTGGAAAATGTGGAGTTCTACGGCGAGGGCGAGGCCACGCACATCATCCGCGCTTCACTGAAAGGCGAGCCGCTTGGCTACTTCGACGCGCCGTCGCTGAAGCCGAAGACGCATGAATTCAAAGTGTGGCTCAATCCCGGCGAGCGAGTTTCATTTCATGCGATGACGCTGCCTGCAAGCGCCGCGCCGGGCGGTGGCCCCAGCGATGGCATCCTCGACTACGATGGACCGGGCGTGGCCTACGATTGGTTCGAGGTGGAAGGGCCGCTCGTGGAGCAGTGGCCACCGGAGAGTCAGCGGCGGTTGTTTGGCGAAAACCCGGTGAGCACGTATCCGCGTCCGCTGCTCGCCGGCGTGCCGACGGCGGAGCCAGGGACAACGGTGAAAGTTCCGCCCGGCGATTTGCAAGGCGTGGGGCAGACGCTCGGCACGGAGCGGCTGTTGAACCTCGCCGGCACGACCACGGCGCGCATCAATTGCCCGGTGCCGGGCGATTACGAAGTGGCGGTGACGGCCTTCGAGACGCACGCCGGGAACGAGCCGGCCAAGATGCGTTTCCTGCTCGATGGCGCGGAGCTGCCGCACGCGCGATTTGATGTGAACACGCTGCACGCGGAGCCGAAGACGTATCGCCAAACCTTCCACGTCGCGAGCGCCGGACCAGTCACGCTGGGCATGGATTTCCTTAATGATTTCCTCGACGAAAAGGAACCAGACGCCGCGCTGCGCGACCGCAATTTGTATCTAACCAGCATCGAAGTGACCGCGCCGAAAGCGCCCGCCGCCGAGGCCGTGTCCGCGAAACCCGCCGACCATCGCAGCCTGCTTCTGTCGTTCGCGGCGCAGGCGTTTCGCCGACCCGTGGTGGATGATGAGGTGACGCCTTATGCGGCGATTGTGGAGGCGCAGTTGCAGCGCGGCGCGAGCTTCGAGCAGGCGATGCTCGCTGGCTACAAGGGCATCCTCTGTGCGCCTGATTTTTTGATCATCGGCTTGGAATCTGGCGTGCCGCAGGCGGGCGCGGCGCGACTGGGCGACTACGCGCTCGCCTCGCGGTTGTCGTTCTTTTTGTGGAACTCCATGCCGGACGCGACGCTGCTGGAACTCGCGGCGAATCGTACGCTCGCGCAGCCCGCGATTTTGAAAGTGCAAGTCGAGCGGATGCTGGCGGACGCACGCTCGGAGCGGTTCGTCGAGCACTTCCTTGATGAGTGGTTGGAGCTGAAGAAAATTGATTTCACCACGCCCGACCCAGCGCTCTATCCCGAATACGACCCGTGGCTGCACGATTCGATGCTGGCGGAAACACGCGCCTCATTCCGCCGTCTGCTTGAGCAAAATCTCGGAGTGCGCGAAGTCATCGCGTCGGACACGATTTGCATCAATCAGCGGCTCGCCGAGCTGTATGGCATCCGCGGCGTGAACGGTGCGGACTTGCGCGAAATGAAAGTGCCCGCAGGCTGTCCGCGCGGCGGATTTCTGACGCAGGCGGCGGTGCTGAAAGTTACCGCCAACGGCACCGCGACCTCGCCCGTGCTGCGCGGCGTGTGGGTCACGGAGCGGCTGCTCGGCATCCCCCGCCAGCCGCCTCCGCCGAATATCCCTGCCGTCGAGCCTGACGCCACCGGCGCGGTGACCATCCGCCAGATGATTGAGAAACATCGCGCCGACGCCGCGTGCGCCTCGTGCCACGCGAAGATGGATCCGCCCGGCATGGCACTGGAAAACTTCGATGTCCTCGGCGGCTGGCGTGACCGCTACCGCCTCGCGGGCACGCCGGGCAAGATCCACACCAGTACCGGCGATGTCGCTGAGCCGACGGTGGAAATCATCAGCGCCACTGCGGTAGGCTATCGCACTCGGATGACGCTGCGCCTCGGCTCCGAAGTGGACGCCACTGGGGAACTCGCCGACGGGATGAAATTTGCCGATGTGAACGGTCTCCGCGCCCTCCTGGTCGCGGACGAAGACGCCCTCGCCCGCAACCTCGCGCGCCAGCTCCTTACCTACGCCACAGGCGCGGGCATCCGCTTTTCCGACCGCCCCGGCATTGAGGCCATCATCGCCCGCACCAAACCCACCCACCATGGCCTGCGCTCGCTCGTGCAGGAAGTCGTAGCGAGCGAACTTTTTCAGACCAAGTAATAATGACCTGAATGAAAATCCTCACCCTACTTTACGCACTCCTCGCCGCCAGTTTGCAAACGATGCTACTCGCGGCGGACATCGGCTACACGCTGCCGCGAGCCGGGAAGGTCTCGCTGGCCGTTTATGATTCAAAAGGGCAGCAACTGCGGACGTTACTGGCGGGGGAATCGCAGGCGGCGGGCAAGCACACGGCGCAGTGGGATGGCTTGGACCGCTTGGGCCGGGCGATGGCGGTGGGCTCTTATGAATGGCGACTGCTTTTGAACGATGGGCTGGAGGCGGACTATCTCGCGGTGGTCGGGCAAAATGTCATCGACCCGGCGCAGCCTTGGGTGTGGACGGTGGGGAGTCATCAGGGGCCATCGTCGGTCGTCGTGGGGGCAGACGGGACGCTCTATCACGGTAGCCGAAATTCTGAAGGGCCGCCAGTTTTGATGAAGCTCGGCTCGGAAAACGGACCGGTGCTGTGGACGCGCGGCTGGCAGTCGAAGGGGCCGGTGGACATGTTGGAGGCGGGAAAATATTTGTTCGTACTCGGATGGAATGCTGAGCTTCAACGCGTGGATGCAGCGACGGGACGCGACGACGGCAAGCCGCTGGATTTGCTGTGGCCCGGCGACAAGCGCCCCGGCTGTGACGACGCGGTGAGCAGCTACGGAATCAAGCTCGGCATGGATGGAGAAAATCTCATGGTCGCGTATCGCGAGCATGATTTGCTGCGGTGGATTGAGCCCACGACGGGCACGACGGTGCGGGAGCTTGCGGTGCCTCAGCCGAGGGTGGTGGCGGCGGGTGAAAAGGGTGCTGTCTATGTGCTGAGCGGGTCGGAGTTGCTCTCGGTCACGGCGGATGGTCAGGTTTCCAAAATCCTGGCGGCAGGCGCCCTGACGGCTCCAGTGACGTTCGATTTTGACCGCACCCACGGGGAGTTTTTCGTGGCGGATGGCGGGACGGACCAGCGGGTGCGGCGATTCTCGCGCGAGGGGAAACCGCTCGGCAATCTCGGTCGCTTTGGTGGGCGATTGGACGGCAAGTATGCCGCAGCGGATTTCCGTTATGTGTCGCATCTGCGGTGCGATGGCGCGGGCGGTTTTTACGTGGTGGAGAGCGACCACTTGCGCCGCATCGTGCATGTGGCGGCGGACGGCGGCGTGACGAAAGAATGGCTCGGCGGCACGCCGTTCTTCGCGGTGACGAGCGTGGACGCGTCGGCACCGGGCGAGCTTTGGTATAATGCGAGTTACACCACGATGGCCGTCGTGGCGCTCGACCTGCAAAGCGGAAACTGGCGCATCACGCACACCTACTCAATGCCCGAGAAAGGCTTTGGCGACGGGCTTTTCCCGGCCGCGAGTGATTTTCCCGTGTGGCGGGTGAGGCACCGAACAGGCGGCACTTATCTCATTCATGAAAGCCCCGCAGCCGTGCTGCGCGTGGACGCGGCGGCGGGGAAATTGGTGCCGGTGGCGCTGGCGTCGCACAAGCGTTGGGATGCGAAAGCTTTTCAAAATGTGGCCATCACGGCAGCGATGGAAAAGGCTGGGCTGACTTACGATGACTTGGGCAGCGATGCGTTCACATGGTCGGACGTGAACAGCAACGGAACGCTCGATGCGGAGGAGTTTCGCTTTCACAACTCCGCAGCGCTGATGCACGGGCGCTACTGCGCGTTCGATGAGCAGATGAACGTCTATATCGGCTTCTCCGGTGCTCAGAATCACACCTACACGGGCAAGCGTTGGATACTCTTCGATTTCAAAGGCTCGGCCTATGGAAAGCTCCCGAATTTCGCTGCCGCCGATGCTGCGGCACCGCTCTGGGACTGGAGCAAGCTGGAACTTTCCCGCGCGTTACTTCCCGACGATTTGCGCGAAGCTGAAGTAGGAGCGGTTGCCGTCCGCTGCGATGCGCGCGGCGGGGTGACGCTCGCAGTGCGAGGGGAAGTTGGCGCACTCACAGACCGTCACGGCCTTGTCTGGCCGGAGGATACAGTAGGCACTTCCTGCCTGCTACGAGCCTTGCCCGATGGCACAGCGTGGACGGTCTCAAAGCAAAAATCACCAGGGATGCCGGCCGCTGCACTGATGCGGCATCCGGGGTATTTTCCGGGCGCAGCGCACGGCTGCATCATCGCCAGCAATCGGAATCATTATGGCGCGACGGCTTGGACCGAGGACGGATTGTTTGCAGGATTTTTCCTAGACCGCCACGCGAATGATTTGCCCGATTGGGCCTACGAACCCGCCGGGCGCGGCCTCAGCGGTCTGTTTGCGGGCGACGACTGGGAGTGTGCTGGCTCGCTCGCGGAGCTGGCGGATGGCTCGGTGCTGTGGATTCCGCGAGCCGCAGGGCGTTCGTCTGTTTTCCGCGTGCGGGGTTGGGAAAACTGGGTGCGTGCCTCGGGAAAAATCGAGCTGAAGCAAGCGCCACCCGCCGCCACACCAGACGGCCAAGGACTTGCGGCCACTTACTTTCGCGGCAAGGATTCCGCCGGGCTGCCCATCGTCAGCCGGGGGGATGCGCGGCTGTGGTTCACGAGTGGTGCTGGGGACAAGCGCGTCGCGAGTTGGTCCACGGGGCCGTGCGAAGGCATCGCGGCCTCTGAGCCATTCAGCGTGCGCTGGACCGGGCGGCTCGTCGCACCGCTGAGCGAGGAGTTTTGGTTTCGCGCCTATAACCAAACGGCCGACGCCTCATTCATCCAAGCGCAGTGGTGGATGCCTAGTGCTGGCTCTGCGCGCGTGTGGCTCAACGACGTGCTTATCGTTGACGACAGGAACTTTGAATCTGCGCCCGTCCGCCTTATCGCCGGGCACAGCTACGATGTGAAAATCGAATATGCCTCGCCCGGTGTTGCTAAGCCAGAGTTTGCGTTTTCGTGGGCCAGCAACACGAAAGAGTGGAAGCGCGTCCCCACCGCCTATCTCCACGCGGATACTGCGGCGAGCGGCCCCGCGGTGCGCGTCATTGCGGAAAAAGCGGACGTTCGTTTCATCCTCAGCGCACCGCAGCCAAAGCCGCTCACCGTCCGCTTTCGACAGACCGGCACGGACGCTGTGATGACCACCAAACAAGTCACGATCCCCGCCGCCGCGCTCACGGCCAGCGTTGCGCTCGATGTGCAAAACGGCCCTGTCAAAATCGTGCTAGAGCCCTCTGCCGAGTACCGGGGCGACGGCACCGCCGGAGCCGTCGCTGTCGGCAGCGTCCCGTCCGTGACCGATGGCCTCGCTGCCGCCTATCTCCTCGACGAAACCGCAGGCCGCACCGCCCACGACAGCGCTGGCGAATCGCACGCCGCGTTCGAAGTCTTCATGAATCCGCCGGTCCCGCGCTGGCTGCCAGCGGGCGGCATTCGCGGAGGAGCGATGGAATTTTCCGAACCCGGCATCCACGTGAATCTCCCCGATACAAAAATCGCAGGCGACTTCACCGTTTCATTCTGGATGCTAACCACGCGCCCCACGCAGCCGCTCATCCAAGCCACCTTCGGTCTTTGGCTCGCCGACGGACGCCCGCGCCTCGAACTCGGCGGCTGGCCACTCGACACCTCCAAAGCCCCGCGCCTTGACGACAATCAATGGCATCACCTCGCCTTCGCCTGGGATCAAAGCGGCGGCAAACGTGCCATGCATCTTTACCTCGACGGAACGCTCCTCAGCACCGGCAACGGCCCCGACGGAAGCGGCATCGAGCGCCTCGCCTTCGGCGCCAGCAACAAAATCGTGGACCAAAGTTTCATCGGCACCTTCGATGAAATCCGCATCTACAAACGCAATCTGAGCTCTGAAGAAATCACCACCCTCGCGAAACATGGCCTTAAACATTGAACCGAAGACTATCCATCATGACCCACATCGCCCACGCACCACTCTCCCGCCGCACCTTCCTCCGCGCCACCGGAGCCGCGCTCGCACTGCCGTATCTCGACGCCATGCGGCCTGCTTTTGGCAAAGACACTGTCGCCGCACCGCGTCGGCTATTCGCCATCTGCACAAACCTCGGCGTGCTGGAGCGGCACTTTTTCCCTGCGGAAACTGGACGAGGTTTTGCGCTCACTCCGTATCTCGAAACGCTAAAGGATTTCCGCGACCAGTTCACCGTTTTCTCCGGCACGTCGCACCCCGATGTAACAGGCGGTCACTCGGCGGAGGCGTCGTTCCTCACCGCCGCGCCGCATCCGGGCAGCGCGTCGTTTCGCAACAGCATCTCGCTTGATCAATTTGCCGCCGAGCGCATCGGCATCCAGACGCGCGTGGCAGCGCTGCCGCTGGTCGTGGCGAAGAGCGGAAACCAATCGCTCTCGTTCAATGCCAGCGGCGTGATGCTCCCCGCCGAGAATAGTCCGGCACAGATTTTTAAAGCCCTGTTCGTCGCGGGCGATGCCGCAGCGGTGGAGAGACAGGTCGAGAACCTCCGTGTGGGGCGCAGCATTCTCGACACCGTGGCCACACGCGCCGCGACGTTGCAAAAGCAACTCGGCAGCGCCGACCGCGAGCGGATGGACCAGTATTTCACCTCGGTGCGCGAAGTGGAACGCCGCCTCCTCGTCGCTGAGGAATGGGAGCGCAAACCCAAGCCGAAAGTGGACGCGCCCGCGCCGAGCGATGGCGAATACCTGCTCGAAAAACTCGGCGCGATGGTGGACCTCGCGCATCTCGCCTTTGCCACGGACAGCACGCGCCTCATCACACTCATGATTCGGCTCGACGGCTTCGGCGAACACATCCCCGGCGTCAGCAGCGAGAGCCACAACCTCTCCCACCACGTCGGGCGCGAAGACAAACTCGACCAGCTCAAAAACCTCGAACTCGCCGAATTCCGCCAGCTCGCTACGCTGCTTGCCAAACTCAAAGCCACGCAGGAATGCGACGCTACCTTGCTCGACCACACGCAAGTCCTCTACGGCAGCAATCTCGGCAACGGCAATAACCATGACACCCACAACCTGCCCATGCTCCTCGCCGGCGGCGGCTACCAACACGGCCAGCACCTCGCCTTCGACAAGACCAACAACTACCCGCTCCCCAATCTCTTCGTCACGATGCTCCAACGCCTCGGCATCGAAGCCGATAAATTCGCCAGCAGCACAGGAACGATGAGGGGGTTGGACTAAACTCAATCGCTAAAATCGAAATGTCATCATGTGGTTTTTGTGGTCCGAGAAAGTAACGGTGGACGGGGGAGGATGTTTATTTGCCGCACGCTTTCGACTAAAGTACGTGCGGTTGTTCGGTTGAACCCTCTCCGAGTTGGATTTGAATCTAGATGACGGCTGAATCACGCAATTGGATTTTTCGTTATGTGCCGGCGCTGGATTCGTTGCGAACCTATAATCTTACGTCATTCCGAAAGGACTTGTTTGCGGGAATGACGGTCGCCGCCGTCGCGGTGCCCCAGGCAATGGCTTACGCCACTATCTTTGGCATGCCGGTGGAGTTGGGACTGTATACTGCCATCGTGATGACCACCGTCGGTGCACTGTTGGATTCGTCCAAGCAGTTGATCAATGGTCCGACGAATGCCATTTCAATCGCGATGCTCAGTGCATTGTCGATTGTGCCCGAGGAGCAGCGAATCTCGGCAGCGATCATGATGGCCCTCATGATTGGAGCCATTCAAACGTCGATCGCTTTGCTGCGATTCGGCGATCTGTCGCGATTCATTTCTCACGCCGTCATCGTTGGCTTTACACTTGGCGCATCGGTGTTGTTGCTGCTCGATCAATTGAAGAATGTATTGGGCTTAAAGGCGCAAGGTGGCCCTCACGATGTCTTCTTAGTTCGTTTTTGGAAAACGATGGCGGAGGGTGGTGCTGTGCATTGGCCAACATTTGCCGTCGCCAGTTTGACGATTGCATCGGCCCTCACGTTCCGTTACCTGAACCGGAGGTACCGGCTCGGCCTGCCTGAGCTTTTACTCGCGCTAGCGCTAGTTGCCACCAGCTTGGCGTTTCTCGATCCAGAGAAAAAATCGGGAGTCAAGCTGCTCGATAAAGTGCCCACTGCGCTACCCACTTTCCAATTGCCTGAAGTCGATTTAGGGCTTGCCCGAGACCTCTCCAGCAGCGCCGCCGCCGTCGCGTTTCTAGGGCTTTTGGAAGCGATGGCAATGGCGAAATCGATATCAGCAAAGACGGGGCAAAAGCTGGATATGAATCAACAGTGCCTAAGCGAGGGTCTGGCAAATATGGCCGGAAGTTTTTTCCGGTGTTTCCCTGGTTCCGGTTCATTGACTCGTTCTTACATCAACCACACCTCGGGTGCGGTTTCGCAATGGTCGGGTGTGTTTAGCGCCATTGGAGTTGCCGCAACGATTTTGGTCCTCGCACCTTACGCTCAATATATCCCCAAAGCTGGCTTAGCAGGTGTATTGATTCTTACCGCGACGCGGATGACCGATATGTCGGCCTTGAAGTATTACTTTAAGGCCACTCGTTTTGACGCCGTGATTTTAAGCGCCACGGCATTGTCAGCGGTTTTGATATCGGTTGAATTCTGTATCATGATCGGCGTTTTCTTATCGTTTGCCTTTTATGTGCCAAGGGCCGCAAAGATCATCATGAGCGAATTGACGGTTACTCCCGAACGAGTGATTCGTGAATTGCAGCCTGATGATCCCCGTTGCACGCTGGTTCGCATCTACAACCTTGAAGGTGAGCTGTTCTTCGCTTGTGCTCCCGAGTTTGAAAGACTTTTGGAGACGATCGAAGCGGACTGTCCTCCTGAATTGCAAGTCATCATTTTAAGGATGAAGCGCACAAGAAATCCTGATGCTGTTTGCTTGCATGTGCTGCAGTTGTTTATTGAAAGGATGCAAGCAAAAAGCACGGTTGTCATGCTTTCTGGTGTCCGGAAAAATTTGTCCCGAGTCATGCAAAATGTCGGTATCGACGTCATTGTCAAGCCTCATAATATCTATCCTGAGGAAGCCGAAATCTGGGCAAGTACGGTCGATGCTTTCCAGGATGCTTACAAGCTGTTAGGAGACCGTCGCTGTTCGAATTGTCATCAGCCGCATCGTAGAGATGAGTCAAGCATTGACTGGTCTTATAAGATCTGAGGCGATTGCGCTGTAGGCACGCTGCCGACGCCACGATACGGAGTCGGCTTGCACGAATGGCTAGCATCGTGCGGTCTTTGATTGTCGTCTTTCGCTCCGCGAAAGAACGGAGAAACACGCCCTTCGCGGAGCGAAAGCCGACACTTATTTACCGCACGATGCTTAGTTGGACAGCGCCAACTAACGGATGAAACATTGTTATTTGCCGTGCTTTTTGCAATCGTGAGCGGCAAGGCGATAGCCGCCGGTTCCGCCGTGATTTACCGGCGGCTAGCGCCTTGCCGCTCACTTAATTGGCGCTGTCCAATTTGGCCCTGTCAAGGCAAAAGGTGAATGCCGAACTGACGAACAAGAACAGCAAAGAAACCAAAGCAAACTACCGTGATGCCGATACTGGACAGCATGGTGAGCCAAAAACCAATGCGTGGGAGCAACAAAGGAAAAGCTAGGAACATGGGCAAGGTGGGAACCACGTACCAGAATGTGTACCAGGCGTGGTTGGCAATCTTTGCTTGTGGCTGCTTCTCGACGTAGAGCCAGATCAGAGCAAGAAAGGTAACAAGAGGAAGTGCGGCGATGAACCCGCCGAGCCTATCGCTGCGCTTTGCCGCTTCCGAAACGAAAACTACCACAGTCGCAGTGAGCATGTATTTGGTAATCAACCAGCCCATAGAAAACTCCAATGAAGGGCCTAACTTCCCGGTTCACCGCGCTGGCGATAAACCAGTTCAAAAAACGTGACTCGCGATCTGAGAGTAACAACCTCGTGCTCGAACTGCCACTTTGAAGCGTAAACAAACAGAAAGGTCGTGAGGATGAACAGACGGCAGGTGGCCCAGCGGCTGTGAACGGGAATAGCTCCGAAATTTAGTACCTGCTGGCCCCACATCTAAAAGAGCTGTGCCTAAGGTTTGTGGCAATCGCCAAGGTAATGCATCGCGACGCAGAAACCGCCGTCTCAACATCGGCTCCGTTCGCAGATTGCGATCACCAATCAAAAATTTCGCAGAATTATGTTGACTGGTGAATCCGCATCTGTTAGCTTCAGATGACGGCTGCATCTCTGCAGTAATCTTCTTCAAAATTTCGGGGGTTCTGTATCATGACTCGTTCTCGTCGCGAGGGGTTTACGTTAGTTGAATTATTGGTGGTCATTGCGATCATCGGGGTAATGGTGGGGTTGCTTTTACCCGCCGTCCAGGCAGCCCGCGAGGCTGCTCGTCGCATGAGTTGTTCAAACAACTTGAAGCAAATTGGGTTGGGGCTGCAAATGTATCATGACACATACAGGATGCTCCCGGCTGGCGATGAAAGTTGGAGTGGGAATTGGGGGAGTAACTGGCGTGTTCGAATTCTGCCGTTCGTTGAAGAGACGGCGCTCGCTGAACAATGGAAGTTTGGCAATTTCAACGGTTGGGCTGGCGGTGGGATAGGTATTGAAAACAAGAACGCGCAAATTAACTTTACTTCGGGATGGACACAATGTCCCTCCAGCCCCTTGCCGAAGTATATGCCAGCCCGCGGAGACGTATCAGGTGGTGCTGCTAACCAGGTGATCAATTTTAGTTATTTCGGCGTCCAGGGCGCGGAAAACAGTCCCGACGGCAAGTGGGTGAGCAAAGCTCGTAATGATGCCGGGTATACGCGCGGGATCGCCGAGCAAACGGGGATGTTGCCGGCCAGCGAACAGCTCAATTTCCGTAATTGCACGGATGGACTCTCCAATACCGTCATTGTCGGTGAAATCTCCGATTGGACATGGGATCCGGCAAAGACAAACAAATCCGACTGTCGCCCTGGCGCAACTTGGGGTTGGATGATGGGTGCCGTGGATGCGAGCACTAGAGCTAACGTAGCCTGGACTGCCTCGACTGTTACTGTTCGCTACCCGCCGAACTCGTTCTCGCGGACATTGGGCGGTGTTGGTTGCGTTGAAGAAGTCGACCGTCGTAATACCCCCTTAAGTGCCGCACATTCAGGCGGCGTACAAGTTGCTTTTGTGGACGGTAGCATCCATTTCTTCTCGAACTCCATCGAAATGAATTTGCTGACTTTCCTTTGCATCCGCGAGGACAGCCAACCGATCGAAAGTTCAGGTTTTTAATCGCTTCGTCCGAAGTGACTTTGAACTCAGTAGTCCCTGCATTCTTTCGCGAGAATGCAGGGTTTTCTTATGACTATCGCTCATTAACGTCTCGTGACTACTCCACAAACGAAAGGCAGCTTTTTTATGTCGATTTGTATCAGTTCTAGTGATTGGCAAAAGCCTTTTGCTGCTGCTCTTTTTTTTCTAACGATCAGCGGATGTGGTCCTGGGGGCTATAGTGGACCGACCGGTAAGGTAAGTGGGAAGGTAAGTTATAAGGGCGCTGCGTTGCCAGCCGGTACAAGCGTTGCCTTTTTGTCAGCAGACGGTTTTGTAGCTGCGGGTGTTACCGATGCAGGTGGAGCTTTTAAGCTGATGTACAATGGCACGGAAAATGTTCCTGTCGGAACGTATAATGTGCAGCTTGGCCCTCCAGCAGTTTCTGCGCCCGCCGAATTTCCCGATCCTAGTAAGCCGCTCTCACCGGCTGCTAAATCCCCCTTTCCTTCCAAGTATGCAGCATCTTCGACGAGCGGACTGCAATTCCCAATTAAGGCCGGTGATAACCCGCCGATCGATATCATATTGGAATAGTGGTAAGTTCGCGTTTTGCGAGCTTTTTGGATATCAGAAAGCTCGCAAAGTGAGCATTGTCCTCAATGGTTTGATACCCTGGATCGAACGCACCCACAAAACAATTGAGGACAATTGTTCTACAATGAGCGGCTTCGGCCGCTCGAAAAGTGCAAACGTCGAACTAAGGCAGCTTTCTTGCCGAACTGCGCCAGTATTCGGCGGTTTGATAATCGCCGCGTTGCTGATGTAATTCCGCTAAACGCAGCCGGAGTTGCTCGTTTGTCGGGTCTTGTGAGACTTCATAGAGAAGACGTTGAATTTCGCGGATGATGTTGGTTAGCTGGCGGCTCGTGGCCAAATGGTCTTGGGCCGACTCTGGTTTTCCGGAGCGAATATAGGCTTTTGCTAACAGGTAATGCGCTTGATAGTTGAATGGATCGGCACGTACCACTTGTTCCAAGTCGATCGCTGCTTCCGCGAACTCGTTCATGTCCAGTTGGACCTCTCCGCGCAGCAAGAGGGCTCGTGATTGGTTTCGATGCTTACGCAAGATCTTATTGACAACGTCTAGCGCCTGTTGAAGTTTTCCTTCGTTACGCAACAGTCTGGCGTTCAGCAGGGAAACATCCAGGGACGTCGCTTGCGCTGCCAGCAACAGGTTCACCTCTTGTCGTGCCGCGGTGAGATCGCCGATGAACAGCGAGAGGTCTGCGATGTGGTAGCGTACGCGAGTGATCTCACTGCCGGGTAAATCACGCTTCAAAGCTTGGCGGTAGTCGTACAATGCTTTGGTGACGTGTTCATTTTCATGATGAATCCCGGCTGACACCAACCAAGGCATGGAATCGCCAGGTGCCATTTTCGCCAATTCCTGACAATAATCGAGCACCGATTTGTACTCTTCCCGTTCGTAGTCCAACTCGATGAGCGACCGCAGCACATCCTGGCACAGAGGTCCCGGATGGTTCGCGGCGAGTAGCAACTTCTCGGCTAGTTGTTTGGCACCCTTGGCTTGGACCGCTTTTGCCGTACCGACCAGCGCGGCTGCATCTTGGCCGGATGGGTTCACGATGCTATTGAAGGTCACGATGGCGTCAGGCTCATGCCCCAGTGCGGCCTGCAATTCACACTTTAATAACATCCAATCCGCAGTAGGTTGCTCAGCGCGTTGTAGACTTGCCTCTACAACCAGGAGCGCTCGGCTAGGGTCCGAAATTGAAATCGCGCGAGCGTGCTCCAATGTGTTTTGAGAACTTCGTCGCCACACGACCACGACAGCAAGAACCGCAAGCAGCGTTCCGGTGAGCAGCGCCGCGGCCACCATCCTTCGATGTTTCGGCAAATGGCCGGTGCCATTGAGATTCAATGCCTTGTCAGCGTCCATCGTCGCCCGATCCTTCCACAAGCTGTACTGATTGTCGAACCTGGACGCCGTGGAAAACTTCTTGCTTTCCACCCAGCCAGCGAACCGTGACGTCAGGCATTTGATCGTCATCCGCAGGGAAGATAATTCGCGGGTCCGAGTGAGAGAGATAACCCGCACCTCCAACTCTAGCGCGAACCAATTCTCGACCCTGATATTTCATCGATACCAAAGCCCCAACTGCGAATGGGTCGGACTGTTTGCCTCGCAGTTCAACGCGTACCCAACTTGGCGGAACTTGACGATTTCTCAATAGCGCAACGGGCTCGTTGTGATGGACGCAAATCAGATCAAGGGCACCATCATTGTCCAGATCAGCAATCGCTGCACCGCGCCCTGCGTGTGGGGTGCTGAAATAAGGTCCACCTAAGGCGGAGCGATCTTCAAATACGGTTCCTCGGATGTTCTGGAGCAGTAACGGGCGCTGCAAATAGGGGCTTTGTCCGGAGTGGTAGGCAACGTGCCCGTTTAAAACAAACAAATCCAACCAGCCATCGGAATCGAAATCGACGAACCCAGTTCCGAAGCCCACTTGGGATCGGCTAAGATTGGCCAAACCGGCCGCCAAGGTTGCGTCCACGAAATCGCTGCCACCCAAAGAACTGTACAACGAGTTCGGCTCTCGTTCAAAGTTCGTGACCCACAGATCACAGTAACCGTCGCCGTTGTAATCTCCAAAATCAACCCCCATGCTGCCTTGCGGTGTGCCAGTTGAATCGGTTGCCACCCCCGATATCGCTCCGGTTTCTTGAAAATGCAATTCCGGTCCGCCAAGGTACAGTTCGTTGAAGGTGGCGTCATTGGCGACGTAGAAGTCGATCCAGCCATCTTGATTAATATCGGCGGCCACAACGCCCAATCCCTTTCCTTCGTCGCCCAGGCCAGCCGCCGCCGTGATTTCCTCAAAAGTGTTATCGCCGCGATTGCGAAACAGGCGATCCTGTTCGCCTGGAAAGAGGTTTGGCCCGCAAACGTCTTTGATCTTGCGAAGCTTATCACCGCAATACTGGCCGTCATTAAGCGAGGCTCGTAGATAGCCGGCGACGTAGAGATCTGGCCAGCCGTCGCGGTCGACATCCGCCCAGACTGCCGCGCTGTTGAAACCGTTGATCACCAGACCCGCGATATCCGTGACGTCGGTAAATCCACCATGTGCATCGTTACGGAAGAGTCGGCTGCGGCCATAACAGGTTTCAAACAGATCGGGAAAACCATCGCGATCGAAATCGCCCACGGCGCAGCCTAATGAATAATCACCCGTGGAGTTCAACCCCGCCGACTCCGTGACGTCAGTAAACCGCCATTCCCCTTCGTTACGAAACAGCTTTGGCGGCAAGCCTGCAACCCTCAGTGGCGATCCAGAAATGCGTCCTCCGCCTGGAAAAAACAAATCGATGTCACCGTCCTGATCAAAGTCGAAAGCCGCAACACCTCCTCCAATGGTTTCTAAGACGGTGTACTGCTCTCCTTCCCGACCGTTGCGGTAGGCAAAGCGAATCCCCGATTGCTCAGTCATGTCCTCAAACCAATCGTCCGGTCGAGAGTCCCGAGGCACAAGCGTAGGTGGGTTTGCCGGCATGTCCGCAGACGGTGTCGCAGGTGCCGCAACGACCACCGAAGCGAGTTCTGGTTGCGGCGTTGATTTTGAACCACACCCCACCAGCATCACAGACAGTAAGAATCCTGCCAGGCATTGCAAGCGTGTCGGACTCGTTGGATTACTACTCATAGAACGATACTGGGAGGGACGGAGTGTTCCCTTGTAGTGTACGCAATTGCGACCCGATTAGTTATCCGCTGGC
Source organism: Planctomycetaceae bacterium (assembly GCA_043775635.1). GTDB lineage: Bacteria > Planctomycetota > Planctomycetia > Pirellulales > Pirellulaceae > UBA6163. The sequence continues at coordinate 37,014 of JAYVSE010000392.1, forward strand.
AGATTGTCGTCAGCTAGTGGGCCATTTAGAATTTCAATTCTAAATTGAGACCACGCCCTGCTAAAATTGATTATTAGGAATGCCGACGATGCGAATGGTTACGGGGGCGATTTTTATTTTGGCAGCGGAGCAAGCGTTTTCGCACGCGCACCAAATCCAGTTCCCCCACCAAATATTCGCGCTCCAGGTTCTGGTTCCCATCAGTCTCGTTTTGGCACTGATCGGCATTGCTTTCCTGATTTGGGGAGTCTTTAGCGAACGAAAGCCGTCATGACACGCAAACAGCGAGTTACTCGCCGCGATGCAACGCACGCCAAAGTCGTCCTTGCGGCGGAAAGTCGCAACGCTTGGCTGTTTGGACTGACAGTGCTTGCCGCAATTGCCGTTTGCTCGCTGCCGCTGCTCTTGCGAACAAAATCACAGCGCCAATTGCGCCAAGCGGAAGTGGCATTAGCAACAGGACAGCTCGCCACCGCCAAGCGGTTAGCAGACGAAGTTTTGGCAGAAAATCCGACTTCATCTCAAGCGTTGCTGGTTGCGAGTTACGTCGCGGTCGGTCAGCAGCGTAATGACTTAGCGGTTGGTTATCTCCAACGTGTCCCCGACGATGGCAGCAAGAATAAGGTGATCGCGTTGGGTACGTTGGGAGAACATGCACTGCAAGGCGGATATGCCTCGCGTGCGGAAGAGTATTTGCGTCTCGCCCTTAAGTACGACTCGAGCAATATCGAAGCCAACGAAAAATTAATCAGTCTGCTCGTCGTCGAGGGGCGAGTCTGGGAAGCCCAGCAACTGATTCTACCGCTGCTGCAACGCGGGCACGTGAGTTTGAACCATCTGATGATCGCATGTTGGCCGGAAGACTGGATCGCTGACGTATCGCAATTTTCGGCTACTTGCCTGGCGTCCGTTCCCGAGGATCCATTGCCGCTGCTGCCTGAAGCAAACGAAGCTCGGGGAATGAACAAAACGGAGCGAGCAGAGGAACTGCTTCGCAAGATCGTCGTCGTCCATCCGGGGAATCTGGAAGCGCAATCACAGTTGGGCCGGATATTGGTGGAATCGTCGGACCCAGCAAAGTTTCTAACATGGCAAGAATCGCTGCCGCATTCGGCTACGGAACATCCAGCGATCTGGTTCGACTACGGAGTCTGGGCACAGCGTCAAGGACAGTCGGCAGCGGCGGCCCGTTGCTATTGGGAAGCCGTTTCTCGTATGCCAGATCATACCGCCGCGAACAATCGTCTCTCACAAATACTCGTTGAGCGGGGCAAACCGGAGCAAGCTAGGCCGTTCGCCGAGCGTGGTGCAATTTTATCAATGGTGCAAGTATCGATTGACCAGATGAAATCCGACATATCCTCGGACAAGATCCACCAGCTAATAATCATGCTGGAGTCGCTGGGGCGGCACTGGGAAGCCGCCGGCTGGTGCGATGTCTTGCTCAAGCGAGACGAAGACACTGCGTGGGCTTCTGCGACATTGCTACGGCTAAGCCGAAATTTGGACGAAAGTGCAAGTTATACGCTGGGTAACCATAACCCAGCTCGGCAGATCGATCTTTCGGATTTTCCGCTGCCCGTGTGGCAGATTGAAGACGCTATGGATCTGGAAATTGAGCAATTGGCTGGGGGCGTGGAATTCGTCAATTCTGCCGCAGCAGTTGGCATCGATTTCACGTACCGCAACGGCGCCCTGGCCGATGACCGAGAGTTTTTATTTGAAACGGATGGCGGCGGTGTCGCTGTACTGGATTTCGATAATGATGGGTGGCCGGATCTGTATTTCACTCAAGGCGGCGTTCTGCCGCCGGAAGCGGAGCGATCTGGCGACGGGGATCGTCTGTATCGCAATCTCGGTGATGGACGGTTCGCAGACGTCCCTTCGCTAGCAGGACTAGGAGATGATGGCTACAGCCAAGGGGTGACTGTAGGTGATTTCGACAATGATGGTTTTCCCGATCTGTATATTGCGAACATCGGTCCCAACCGGCTCTATCACAACAATGGCGATGGAACGTTCGACGATGTAACTTCAATTGCTGGCGTGGCGGGTAATTCTTGGACCTCCAGTTGCCTGCTAGCGGATTTGGACGGCGACGCCCTGCCGGATCTGTACGTGGTGAATTATCTCGGCGGCGAGGAGTTGGTTACACGGGCCTGCAAAAAGCATCTTGCAGGGCGGTGCAATCCCATCGACTTTGCGGCGGAACCCGATCGGCTTTATCTGAACCTCGGCGACGGCAGATTTGAGGACGTGACCGAGCAATGCGGCATCAATGACACGAATGGTCGGGGACTAGGTATCGTGGCGGCCGATTTCGACGGCTCGCGGCGGCTCAGCTTATTTGTCGCCAACGACGAATCGCCCAACTTCCTATATGTCAACCAGACGGCGACGCGCGGCGGTCCGCTCGCGTTTTCCGAGCGAGGGGCATTGTCGGGAGTAGCTTATGATACCCAAGGGACGCCTCAGGCCTGCATGGGTATCGCGGCTGGGGATGCCAATCAAGATGGCTTGGTGGATCTGTTTGTGACAAATTTTTATCACGAAGCCAATAACTTATTTGTTCAGATAGCGAATGGATTGTTTTCCGAGAAATGTCGCGCGGCGAACTTGTGGGACGCTGGGTTCGAAATGCTGGGTTGGGGAACGCAGTTTATCGATGGCGATTTGGACGGTCTGTTGGACTTGATTGTCGCCAATGGGCACGTGCATGATCCTCTGGATGCAGACACGCCCTATCGCATGCCGCCACAGTACTTTCAAAATCAAGGCCAAGGCCGATTCGCGATCCTACCCGCCAACAATTTAGGGGAATATTTTCAAGGCAAATACTTAGGGCGCGCACTCGCACGGCTCGATTGGAACCGTGACGG
>JAYVSE010000393.1:0-6298 GCA_043775635.1 Planctomycetaceae bacterium
TTTTTGGAAGATCATTGGATACCGGAGCCATGCCTTAAAAAACCTTCCGGTCAATTCCGCGCACATCATTTGTCGTTGAACCATTTTTAAGCAGCTTCCGTTGGCGTAAGGAACGAATGCTCGGAATAAAAACGGCGCAATCCATTCAGCAGTCAACCCCAATTTTTTTTTGTAACTTGCCTACTTGCCTGGGCAAGCCTGCGGGATTCCCTTGACAATTCCTAAGCGCGCGGGTGGAACTGCTTATGAATCTTCTTAAGCCTTGAGTGCTCGACATGTGTATAGATTTGTGTGGTTTGAATACTGGCGTGCCCCAGCATTTCTTGCACTTGTCGTAAGTCCGCTCCGCCAGCCAATAGGTGTGTCGCAAAACTATGACGCAGTGCATGGGGACTGATCGCGGGGTCGAGGCCGACTCGTTGTACGTATAGCTTGATCAGACGCCACAGCATGATCCGGTCCATCACTCTACCGCTGCGTGACAAGAACAGGTGTTCCGGTGGTTGTAGCTGACGCGATGCGAGTATCCCGCGAAGTTCTGCGGTATAGGCTTCGATGGCAGCGATGGCGCGATTGCCGATCGGTACCAAACGCTGCTTGCCGCCTTTGCCCTCGCAACGCAAATGTTTTTCGGCGAGCGATAGATCGCGCAATCGCAAGTTGCAGACTTCCGATACGCGGCAACCGGTTGCGTACAAAACTTCTAACATCGCGCGATCGCGAACAGAATACTTTTCAATGCGGCGTGGAGCAGCCAGCAAGGAGTCAACCTGAGCGGGGGTCATCACCTTGGGAATCCGCTGCCACATTTTCTGCGTGGCGAGCAGTTCCGCAGGGTTATCCGTTACGACGCCCTCAAGTTGCAGATACTTGTAAAACGTGCGAATCGCAACGACTCCACGCGCAATCGACGCTGGCGCAAGGTTTATGTCATGAAGTGTCGCGATAAAATCCGACAGATCGTTTACGCCTAGGCTCCCCATCGGTCGCTTGCTGACCCATGCGAGGAATCGCTTGAGGTCGCGGCCGTACGCCTCAATACTATTCTCGGCGAGGTGGCACTCACTGCGAAGATAAGCGATAAAGTCATCGCAGAGCGACTGTGTCGTTCGGGTTGGTGTGGCGACGGGGCCGTCGCTGCGCAACTGTTGAAGTTTGGTTAAACGACTTGCCACGGCAGTCAATCTTGTGGGAATGGACTAAGATATCTGATCGAATATTCGGCATGTCGAAGGTCAAAAGCGTTGGGAAAAATCCAAAGTTATCGATTCTGCTAGCAATGAGTGATAGATGAATGTTTTAGTCGTGGGTGGAGCGGGCTACATCGGTTCGCACGCCGTCAAAATGCTGCGTGAATCCGGGCACACCGTCTGGGTTTATGACAATTTGTCACGCGGCCATCGGGCAGCAGTGCCACCAGAAACGCTTATCGTTGGCGAAGTTGCCGATCGGCCAAAGTTGGTCGCAACCATGCGCGACAAAAAGATTGACGCGGTGATGCACTTTGCAGCCTTTGCGCTCGTCAATGAGTCTGTCAACGACCCTTCGATCTACTACCGTAATAATGTCGTTGCTGCTCTGGAATTGCTCGACGCAATGCGAGAAGCCAAGGTCATGAGAATTGTATTTAGCAGTACAACAGCGACGTACGGCGAACCGACAATCATTCCAATCAGCGAAACAACGCTGCAACAGCCAATCAATCCTTACGGATTTACGAAGCTGGTGATTGAAAGGGCGCTAGCGGACTACGCATTGGCCTACGGACTGGGGTACGCTGCACTGCGATACTTTAACGCCGCCGGGGCGCATCCGAACGGCGAAATTGGCGAAGATCACGATCCAGAAACGCATATTATCCCGATCGTGTTGCAAGTCGCGCTGGGGCAACGAGAGCGAATAACGGTGTATGGCGACGACTACGCGACACCAGACGGCACCTGCGTTCGAGATTACGTCCATGTTTGTGACCTGGCCGACGCCCACCTTCGTGCCTTGACCCGGCTTGAAGCTGGCAAAGGCATCTGCCTCAATTTAGGCACCGGACGAGGAACCAGTGTCCGTGAGCTTATCGAAGCCTGCCGCGAGGTAACGGGGCACGCGATTCCCGAGGTCGCCGGAAACCGCCGCGCCGGCGATCCGCCTGAATTGATTGCCGACGCGAGCCGAGCGAAGGCGGAATTGGGCTGGGAACCCAAGTATCGCGATGCCCTGTCGATTGTTGAAACGGCTTGGAAATGGCATCAAAAACATCCTCATGGCTACCGAAGTCAGCCATGAGGCGAGTTCAAAGGCCAAGTCTGAGCGTTTATGCAATAGCCTCGCGCGGCCGCCACTTCAGGCGGTTACAATGGCGTTTTATGTTTGGTGGCCAACTTCGGTGAGGTTTGATCGTGCGGTTCTTAATTCTACTAGTCTTTTACGGCTTGGTCGGTGCGAACTTCGTGTCTGCCGCAGAGCTGAATGCATCGCAAAAAGCGGTCGCCAAGAAAATTGCGGACTTGGTCAAAGAAGCTGCAATCCAGTATCAAGCCGGTGGATTTGAGCCGGCTGGCGCTAGCGTGACAGCAGCGATGGATGCCATTGATGAAGCGATGAAGGACGCTGGGCCGGACCTTTACGACGCGATTTCCCCTTCGTTTACGAGAATCACGAAGGCTCATGCACTGCTGGATCTCGAAGGTATTTCGGTGCGACCGTTCACGGCACCCGAACGACCTGCCGCAGCAGCGAAAAAGCCTGTGCCACCGCGCCCAGTAAAGCCGAAGCCTGAACCCGTAAAAAAACCGGTTGTGACACCCTCCGCGAATCCACTTTCTGCTGCGATGGAGCCGGTCAGCTTTGTAAAGACAGTGGCTCCCATCTTAGTCGAGCATTGCGGTCGCTGCCACATCACCACAGCCAAAGGTAATTTCAGCATGGCAACGTTCGCCGTGCTCGCCAAAGGTCCGCCCGAAGGCGTTGTGATTTTCCCTGGGGATGTGATTGGAAGTCGACTGATCGAAACCATTGAGACGGGAGATATGCCACGAGGTGGCAAGGTGCCTCCTGCGCAATTTAAGATTTTAAAGGATTGGATCGCCGGCGGGGCAAAATTTGACGGTCCCTCGCCTGATGCACCGCTGGCCTCATTCGTTGCTGGCCAACCGACACCAATGGCCGCTCCCATGCCGGAAGCACCGACCGTTCGCCGAGCGACTGGGAGCGAAACGGTCAGTTTTTCAAAAGACATTGCCCCAGTTTTGCTCAAGAACTGCAATGGTTGCCATGTGAATGCGATGCAAACTCGCGGCGGCCTTAATATGAATACATTTGCCCAACTGCTTCGTGGCGGTGACAGCGGTGCGATTGTCGATTCTGGAAAGTCAGCGACCAGCTTGCTGATTCGTAAACTCAAAGGCGAGGAAGGCGATCGGATGCCGGCTGGCGGAAGACCCGCTCTCAGCGATGAAACAATTACTCTCATCAGTCGCTGGATCGACGAAGGTGCAGCGCTTGATGGTGAGAGCGAAAACCAACCGCTCAGCGTGATGGCATCATTGGCATGGGTAAAAACCGCCACTGACGAAGAGATTAACGAACGACGAGCAAAGCAAGCAGCAGACAACTTGATGCTGGTCACAGGCGAAGCAGCGAAGGAAAGTGGGACCGCGACTGAACACTTTCTCGTGCTGGGCGATGCTGGACAAGGGACCATGAAAGCGGTTTTGGAAGCATCGGCAAAAGCGTGGGCAGAAGTCAGTCCATGGGTAAAGCTTGATACGATACGCGGCAAAATCACTGTCTTCGTTATGGCAAAACGCTATGACTACAGCGAATTTTCGAAGATGGTGGAAAAGCGATCGATCCCAAGCGATTGGCAAAGTCATTGGAGCTACGACGGGATCGATGCATACATTGCGATGGTTGCGACGAGCGCAGACGACGACGATGCGATCAAAGCAAGATTGATTGGGCCGCTCGCGAGCTTAGCGATCGCGACGAGAAGTGGCGGCGTTCCCCGCTGGTTTTCTGAAGGTGTTGGACGTGCAACGGCGGCGAAAGTTGTCGGTCGCGAATTGCTTTCCTTAGAGGCCTGGAATCGCGATTTGCCGTCGGCTGTAGGCGCGATGAAGGATGGGCAGCAGTTGATAAAAAGCGAACTTCCTCCCGAGCAATCGGATTTGATCGCTTACGGAGTAGCCACTGCGATGCTGTCTCGAAACCAGCGTCGACAGTACGACACGCTACTGCGAACGTTGCCAACCGCGAAGTCGTTCGATGCCGCGTTTGAGCAGTCGTTTGGTACGACTCCCGCAGATTACGTGACCGGACTCAAGCAATCAGCAGGTACAGTTGTGCCTGGGCGTTCACGCTAGACTTTCCTTGCCAGCTCGATCCTTGTTGGTCGTTTTAACGTCGGGTCGGAAGTTACCAAAGCAGAAACGAGATGAGCGCTCAGGACCGGACTCTCGATCGATACCAAGAGTTGATGCAAATCAATGCCGCCAGCCATGTGCTGAGATCAGCTCGTGAGGCTGGTCTTTTCAATGAGCTTCAGGGTGGACAACGTACGCTTGCTCAACTCGCGCAAACGTTGGCACTCGCGCCCGAAACGACGGAATTGCTGCTCGATTGCTTGGTCTCGATGAGCGTCATCGAACGTTATGGAGACGATCACGCCCTTTCTCCTGTGATGCGATTGCTCTGCGAACATGACGCCGACCTTGGCGACGCTGGTTGGTCTTGTTTGCTGAACAAGCTCCATCAACGAGATACGGATGCAAATGATGGTGCATACCTTGACGGAATTGCCGCGACTCAGTGGATCCATACGCCCGCTGCGGTCCAAGCGGCTGAGATTTTAGATATTGGTGGAGAATTGGATGAAGGTTCCGTTCTTGCTGCACCGCTGAGGATTTTGGATCTCGGCTGTGGATCGGCGGTTTGGAGCTGCGCCATGGCCTATCGTGATTCAACCGCAACCGTCGTGGCGGTCGACAACGATTTGGCGCTGGCGGCAGCAGAACGGGCTGCGCAGTCGATTGATCTGGGGGCGCGTTTTCGATCTGTGGTAGGAGATCCCGAAGAAGTAATGCTCGAACACGGCGAGTTTGATGTCGTGGTGGTTGCACAGCGGTTTCATAGCGCACGACCCACGGCTGCAAAACGTCTACTGGAACAGGCCTTGGCGTCGCTTGCCAGCGGTGGCCGATTGGTGATCATCGACTTATTTCGTGGCCCGGCGAAACCGCGCCTATCGGAAACCATTGAAGCCTTGCGATTGCATCTCGCCACTGAACACGGACGAATGCGATCAATCCAGGAAACGCAAGCTCAACTTGAAAGCGTTGGACTTACCAACGTGCAATTCACTTTTTTGGCCGCTAGTCGCATCAATCTCGGATTGATGGTTGCTCGCAAACCATGAGGGTTCGATGAAACAAGTCGATGACCAGCCGAGTGGTGACGACGAACAGTCCAGCGATGATCAATGGGAAGGGCTCTCACTTGAGGAACTCGGCCAAGCCTACGCTGAAGTCGTTGCAAGGTCCGATGATTCGCCAGCACGAAGCAACGACGTCAATGATTTTCCGGTCGCGGAAGAATCGATCCATGATTCCAGCGACAAGGCGGAATTGGATGCGGTACCGAGCTTGTCGTCGATTATCGAAGGGGCGTTGTTTATTGGGCATCCCGATGGCCGAGCCATTCGTGATTCAGAACTCGCAGCGCTAATGCGAGACGTTTCGGTCGAAGACGTTGCCGAAGAAATTGACCGTCTCAACGAGCTGTACAAGATCAATCATCAAGCGTTTGAGATTATACGCGACGACCTGGGCATTCGGCTCGGTGTTGCCTCCGACCTAGAGACCGTTCGCCGCGCATTCTACGGCAAAGTCCGCGAAGCGACGTTGACCCAGGGGGCGGTCGAAGTGCTCTCGCTTGTCGCATATCAACCGGGAATCACGGGCGAAAAAGTCCAAGACCAGCGCGGCAGGGATAGCGCTAGCCTGCTCAGTCAACTAGTACGACGACGATTGTTGGAGCAGCGCCGAACGGTAAACGCAGACGGAAAAAAAACGGTCGCAACGTACTTTCCGACCGAACGATTCCTGCATTTATTTGGCTTGGAATCGCTCACTGATTTGCCTCAAGTTGAAGAGTGAGACCCCCAGCAAGCTCGTCTGGAATGGCGTGGACTTAGTGAACCGACGGCGCTAGCGGGCCGTTGATTTAGTTGTGTTTTGAATTTTAGCGTGCAAATCATAACCCGAATGCGTAAGCGAGGGATCGCAGTGATCCCTCGCTTACGCAG
>JAYVSE010000394.1:0-4088 GCA_043775635.1 Planctomycetaceae bacterium
CCGCATGGTAGCGAGGCTCACTCCGCCAGCATTTTCTGGTTGTGATTATAGCCCGACGGGGATAAACCCCGTCGTAGCATCTGGTCGGAACAATATTGATGATTGAACGCTGCGCGTTGGATTCGGTGGCGTTCGGTGGCGTTCGACATTCGGTCGTGGAGCGTCCGCGCTCGGCAATTCAGCCCGCACGCTTACGCGTTGCGGCTTACCAATGGGTACAGGCTTGCACCCGCCCTCGATTCGAACGCTCGGTCAGTTCATGAATCCACTCCCATGAAACCGTATCCAGCTCGGATTGCCGACATCGCCAAGCCCAGTTTCCGGCGGCTACACCCGGCATGTTCATCCGCGCGTCACCGCCGAGATTCAATAGGTCTTGCATCGGGGCAATCGCAATCGATGCCTTCGATTCCCATGCGAGTTGAAGCATCAAGTTCGCAACCGATTCTTCGGTGCCTTCCTCCCTCTTGAGATAATGCCAAAATGACGCGCGGTGCTCGCTCGCCAATGTTCGATACCAACCTAACGATGTGTCGTTGTCATGAGTGCCGGTGTACATAACCATATTTTCGATGCTGTGATGAGGCAGAAATGCATTGGTGGGGTCACCGTCAAACGCGAATTGCAAGACCCCCATTTTCGGGAAGCTGAAGTCAGCAAGTAACTGTCGAACATCATCGGTGATTGTCCCGAGGTCCTCAGCAACAAACGGCAAGCCACCCAACGCTCGTTGTACTTCCAGAAAAAATTCGGCACCCGGGCCATCTACCCACTCGCCGTTGACCGCCGTTTCCGAACCTGCGGGAACATGCCATGCTGCAGAGAACCCACGAAAGTGATCCAGGCGTACTAGGTCGTGTTGTTGCATTAGCGATCGCAGTCTATTAATCCACCACGCATAACCACTGCGTCTCAGAGCAGTCCAGTCATAGACAGGATTGCCCCACAGCTGACCCGTCTCGCTGAAGTAATCCGGTGGAACGCCGGCCACGAATTTGGGACTCAGGTTCTCGTCAAGCATGAACATATCGGGATGCGCCCAAACATCGGACGAATCCGCCGAAACAAAAATGGGCAAATCACCAAACAGCTTGACGCCTCGCTTAGCCGCATGAGATCGAACGCGAGCAAGCTGGCGAAAGACGACAAACTGAAAGAACTTCGCTTGCTCGATGTCTTGGGCAAGCTCAACGGAAACCAGTTGCAATGCTGCTCGATCGCGGCGCCTTAAACTCTCAGGCCAATCGAGATAGTTCGCGTCGTTGAATTTCCGCTTCAGCGAAACGAACAAGGCAAAGTCGTCAAGCCATAGCGAATGTTCGTCGCAAAAGGTGCAAAACTCTGACTCCATTCGCGGCATGACACCATCGCGATTGGCCCGAAAGTTAGCGATCGCCAATAGCAACAGATGTTCTTTCCATGCAGCCACTCGGTCGAAGTCAACGTGATCGTCTGGAAATGTATCCGATACATGACATTCACCTTCATGCAGCAATCCATCCGCGACCAATTCCTCGGGAGAGATTAAGAGCGGATTACAGGCAAACGTTGATAACGGCGTATAGGGCGAGTTGCCTTTGTCTGGCGGTCCAATCGGGAGAATCTGCCACCATGTTTGGCCTGCGTCGGCAAGCCGATCGACCCAGGCAATCGCCTCGGGACCAAACCCACCGATCCCATGCGGCGATGGCAGCGAAGTCACATGGAGCAACACACCAGATGCTCGATAACCCTTCGGAAACACCGATGAATGTTGTGAGGCTTTTGAGAGCGTTTCATGATTTACAACGTGATCCAAGACTGACTCCAGCGCCACAGGCGCGACACAGGCAAACGGAATTTATTCTGGTAACGCAGCTACAGCGCCAGCCACATCCTGCGAATCTGATGAACTCGATTCTGACCGACGCGATTCGGAACTTGTCGGAAAATAACGCTCAACCACTTCCATGAACTCGGCGGGAGTACTGACCCCAGCGACATAAGTTCGGAAGTGTCTTGCGCCATGCTTTCCTTGTGCATAACAGCAAGCGAACTTTCTCATCAGCACCGTTCCTTTGTCGGGACCAAACCGATTGACCACCAATTGATAGTGCTTCAGCATGCAGTCTCGCTGGGCGTCAAGATCGGGCTCAGGCGGCACCGGTTCACAGCGAATGGCGGCAGCGGCCTGCGAAAACAACCAAGGACGCCCCAAGGACGCCCGCGCGATCATCACGCCATCAACATCATAGGTCTCAAAAGCGGCCACGACTTTTTCTGCGGAATCAAGGTCTCCATTTCCGATCAACGGAATCGACCGCAAATGGCTTTTGATCTCGGAAATGCGTTCCCAATCGGCGTTGCCCCGGAAAAAATCCTGCGCCGTTCGGCCGTGAACCGTTAGCGCCGAGGCACCAGCTTCCTCCACGACATGCGCGATCTCATTGCAATTGATTGAATCGCGAGAACAGCCCAGACGAATCTTCGCGGTGACCGGTGTGGGGCTACATGCCTCAACCAATTGCGAGATGATTGCGTACATCCGATTCGGCTCACGGAGTAGATAACTGCCACTGTGTGCCTTTTCGGTGACTTGCTTCACTGGACAGCCAAAGTTGATGTCGACGACACTGACACGGTATTCCTCGGCCAATCGCTTGCCAACCTTGGCCATCGTGTGAGGGTCGTTGTCCCAAATCTGAACGGCCAGCGGTCTCGCCTCATCCGCCACGCCCCACAACCGATCGGGGTGCTCGCATTCATGTTCATCAAGCCAAACGAAGCCTCGCGCGTTGACCATTTCGGTCGCCAGCAAGCCTGCGCCGCCATATTGCCGGACAATTTCGCGATAGGCCGCGTTGGTATAACCTGCCATGGGTGCTTGCAGGATCGGCGGATCAATTACCAAAGGTCCGATCTTCAGCGGCGGTGGAGGCAGGGAACGCGACACGGAAAGTTAAATCCTTAAAGAACAACACAACTGAAGCGACACAGATCGACTCCTGATTGTTCAGCATCCACGTCAATTGTCCAACCCCAGCAACAGAAAGTCGCCCATTTGGACCTATCAAGCCTATTAGGATCGTTCGATCAATAACTGTCCGGTTTTTGACGTGGGATAGGCTTCCAGCCTGTCATTTTCAATGCGACAGGCTGGAAGCCTATCCCACTAAAAACACTGGCGTCAAAACAGCGGCGGTCCCCAGCCGCCGCCACCTGGAGTCTTTATCACCAAGCGATCTCCCGGCTCTACGGCGATCGTCGCGGCGGCGGGCAAGCCGATCGACTCGCTGTTTGCTCGTAAAAGGCTATTTTCGCCCGACAAGCCGCTGCCACCGCCATCAAGCCCCCAAGGTCGATGCGTGCCCCGACGATTGGTGATCATCGAGAGCGACAACGGGCGCAGGAATTCGATCTCTCGAATCAGCCCATCGCCGCCTCGATGGAGACCTTCGCCACCGCTGCCTTCGCGAATTTCGAATCGCCATAAGCGAATCGGATAACGAGATTCAAAAATCTCCGGATCGGTGATGCGAGTATTGGTCATATGTGTGTGCAAACCGCTGGCACCGGGACCATCAGGCCCGGCTCCCGCACCACCACCAATCGTTTCGTAGTAACCAAACGTCGCGTCGCCGATCAGTACATTGTTCATGGTGCCCTGACTGGCCGCGACCAATCCCAAGGCGCCTAGCAAGCAATCGACGACTCGCATGCTGGTTTCCACATTCCCAGCCACAACCGCAGGACTGTCATCACCGGTTCGACCGCGAGGTGGATTCAGCAGACCAACAGGCAAGATGAGGTCGATGCGGCGCATGATGCCATCGTTCATCGGCAGCGTGCCACCGATCACACAACGCAGTACATAAATCGTTGCCGCAGTGACAATCGCCGGCGTCGCATTGAAGCAGCCGTGGTGAACCGGAGACGTTCCCGAAAAATCGATCTCCAGTCGATCGCCACTTCGGCATAAGCGGACTGCAATCTCGGTTCCATCATCCAATGGAAGCTGCTTAAAAATGGTTCAACGACAAATGATGTGCGCGGAATTGACCGGAAGGTTTTTTAAGGCATGGCTCCGGTATCCAATGATCTTCCAAAAA
>JAYVSE010000395.1:0-4959 GCA_043775635.1 Planctomycetaceae bacterium
AAAAAATTCAATGCCCCGCTTCAATGCTGGGATTTGATCGTAGTGGATTCGCCAGAATTCCTCAGCACACTAAAACGTTGGGAATTCTGGCGAATCCCACTACACAAAACGTTCTGCCCCAGCAACGAAGCGGGGCATTGAAACTTAAAGACCTAACAACCACGTTGCTTGTTCAATAACACTACGCAAATGGCTCCATGCCCATGGACGAATAGGCCCAAAGACGGTTGCTTTTCCCCGCATACCTGGGCGATATTGTCGATCCTGATTGTCGATTTCGATCGGAGCAATAAAGACCGATTGATCATCGCGCAGTTGAGCGGACGGATAGATCTGCCGCAGCTCCGCTGCGATCGTGCCAACTCGCGCGGAATCGACCCGTACTCGAACATCAGAGTCATCTCTCACGAGACCGATTTCACGCTCGGGTATTTCAACTTCAAGTACAATTCGATCCAGTGAAGCGACTTCAAAGAGAACTTGCCCAATCTCCAGCGTCGCCCCAATGGATCGACGCAAATCACCAACGACAACAACGCCATCAATCGGGCTGGTGACCGTCAATTGGCTCAAACGGCGTTGCACTAAATCACCTTGCCTTTGAAGCTGTTGGCATTTTAGTTGAGCTTGCTGAGCGTCAGCGATTCGTCCAGCAGCAATCGCAACATCCTGTTGTTTCAATGCTTGCTGGATCTCAGCTTCTATCGATTGTTGCTCAAGTCGCAATGGACGACCATCCAGTTCTACAAGTGGTTGGCCTTGATGAACTTCGTCGCCCGGTTCAACCAGCACGGATTCAATCGTCGCCTCAAACGGTGCCGATACCGCCCGTGCGCCTACTGGTTCGACGCGAACGGTACATGCCGATCGATAGGGAACAGGGAATATAAACAAAAGCCCAAAAAACAAGCCAGCGATCATGATCGACCATCGCGACCGCTTCGTCATGATCGACCACTCCGGAAACGCGATCACCGGCTGGCCCCACAAAATCGCTCCCATGACTTGTTCGTGCTTAGTCAGTCTTTCGAACAATGACACCGTAACGCGGTCGCCAGAAATATAAAGCACAGCGATCTTGGCATGCCCTGTCTTGGCATACCCGGGCCGTCGCAATCGAAGCGTGATTTGACCTTCCGCGAATTCTGATTCGGACGTTAAAAAACCAATCTGTTTCCACTGAGTCGCTAGTTCACGTTGCAGAATGCTTTCCGCACCCAGCCATCCGAGTCGCGCATCAAAGAAGCGACTTAGTCTTTTCCCTCCAAGTCCGCACCTCACGTTGGCACCTGGACAATGCTTTGCAAACCATTCGACCATCCCTACTGTCGCATCCCAACGGTTTTTACCGCTACTCATCGCAAGATAGAGAGAGTCGAAGTCAATCTCAACATCCCTTGGATTTCGCAAACCATCCGACTGATTTCCTGACCCATCGGTGTCAATCGACACCGACATTGCCGACGCGTTGGTTATTGGCGCGTTGGATATCGGCGCAGAGGCGAGCATCCCGGCGACGGAGCGCCGCAAGCGGGATTCCCCCTTCGGCATGGAGGCTGCTTCATTTCCCGAAAACAACTGCATCATCGCGCACGCCTTTCAGGTGTCTTTAAAAGTGACTGTGCAGCGCGTGATTGCGACAGCTTGTTCACGTTATTCATGGCACAGCGATCACCGGGAAGAAGCACTTCGTCGCGGTTTTCAATTCTCAAGCGAATCGCAACCGTGCCACTCTCGCCATCAATCGTGGGTGAAATCGACTCCACAACACCATTAACCATTCGGGGAACGGAACGTGGCTGCAGTGGAACGACTTGCCCTACCGTCAATCGGACCGCGTCAGCGGTAGGAAGATTGAAAACAGCGATCAATGTGTCTTTGGAAATCACACGCACAATCGACATATCTCCTGGTGATACATACTCACCAGGGCGACGAACAATTTTTGCAACCATACCCGAGATGGGTGACAAGACACGGCGTCGATCTAGCTGAACTTCTTGGCGTTTCAATTCTAACGCTCGCTCGATTTGATCCTCGGTCGCCACCATCACTCTGGCTTCCGCGACTTGAAGGTCGGTTTCGGCACGTATCAGTTCATCTGGACGTGCGCTGCCGGACAGAGAAAGCCCACGTAATTGCTCCCTGCGGTTCAAATTCCGAGTTCGGTCTGCGAGCGCAGCCTCCAGGTCGCCTTTCTTCAATGATTGCTGAGTTGCATACTCAACGGCGAAGAGCTGCAATGCGCTTTCAAGCGTTGCGATCTCTTGACCTGCTTCCACTCGGTCGCCAACTTTCACAAGCACGCGTTCAATCCGACCGATTTCGACCGCAGCGAGCATAATGTCTTCTGCTGGTTCGGTGAAGCCATCATAGGAATAATTGTCCCCTTGATCGATCCCTTGTCCATCCGTGATGGCAGCTTGCAAACTGCACACGACCACAAAAATGGTGACACATCGTATCCGCGATTTACTCATGACCCTGACTCCGTTTCAATCATTACATCTGGCATGGGCTCGGGCGCAACAACCTGTTTATCACTCGACTTGACCGCACCGATATTTTGTCTCCACTCAACTTCGGCCGCTCCGGTTTTGACAGGCTCAATTCCCTCGGCGGTCAATAGTGTTCCCATCGATTGTTGAAGTTCAATCAAGGCAAGCAGATACTCAACTTCCGATGCGACGACATCACGTTCGGCTTGAGTTCGACGTTCTTGCTGATCCAGCAGGTCTTCCAGCGCGAGCGCTGCGTTCTGTCCGTCTGGTCCCATCGATTCCCAGCGGGAAAGGACAAGTGATTCCTGCTTGATGGATGCATCCAGAATTTGTTGCTTCGTTGCTAGGCGAGCCATCGCCGTTGCCAGATTTCGCGTCGCGGTTTCAACCTCTGCCTGCGTACTGGCGACCGACTCGCGATAACGCTCCGTCAACTCTAAGTACCGCTGGTTGGCGGCGCGATAGCGTGAACGTGATGAACGACGACCGTACGGTAATTCATAGATTAGGCCTCCGTTGATGCCGGGACGCCCTGTGGAAAATTGATCACCGAACGAGCGAGGAACATTGTTCTGGCCGTTGAGACCGGCGAGGTAGCCACCCACGACGGCATCCAACTGCGGCAGTAACTCATTTCTTGATACAGACATTGCAAGCGATGCGGACTCTAGTTCTAGCGCCGCACTACGGACATCCGAACGATTGGACATCGCTGTGATGACAGCATCGCGAACGTTGACCTCGACATTGATGCATGATGGCGCCCCCAGAGGAATCATTTCCAACGGTTGGCCGGGACGGAGCGACTGGGAACTGACCAACGCAGCAAGCTGAGTTTGCAGATTCTTGAGGTCGCGTTCAAGCCCGATCACTTCGTCACGACGACGCGTGATCCGGCTGTTGACCTTTGATATCTCAAGCTCGCCGCTATCGAAACCTCGTCGAGCCACGACCAACTTCTCGACTTCTAAGCCGCGTTCCAAGAGCGCTCGCTGTTGCAAAAGATGGCAACGTGTTTGGTACAGCCGCCAATAAGCTGCCATGGTCAATCTTAATCGCTCCTGGACGTCCTTTCTCATTTCCTGAAGACTGACGTTCGAATCGATTCGTGCCTGCAATATCAACCGTTCGTTGTATACTTTGCCAGCCCCCGCGCGTAACGGCCGAGTGATACTAAGGTTAAGTCGTGTGTTGCCTTGGTTATTTGGAGAAAAGAAGAGACTGTTGCTGTTTAACAAGCCAGCCTTCTGCGAGAAGTCAATTTTTGTCCCGTCCCGTGTTGTCTTGACAACTCCGCCGCTATTGTCCCACGAATCTTGAATCAATCGGCTAGGTCCACCGGTGGTCAGCGTGTTGCCCACTGGATCGCTGGTACTTCCGTATTTGCTTGAAAGTAATACTGACGGGTCAAATACGGCATCTTCCTGGACAATGCGTTCCATTGCTATCGTGGCTCGATGCGTGACCGCAGCAATCCTGGGATTGTGAGCGAGCGCGTCGATCACGATCGCGCTCAGATCAAACGACACCCATTCGGCTTCATTCAGCATTGGAGACGCCGCTGGATCATCCCACCAACGCGAAGCCACTTCGCCCGTTTCATCGCTGCGCACCGCCCGCGTTGCAACCAAGCTGAATACACAGCAGGCAGCGAGCCGCAAGACGGTTCGATTCGAAATGAAAGTGGGCATACCTACCAGCAATCCGTCGCCAGTGTTTCAGGAGCGCAAAATCCGCGCATCAGTCGAATATTGGATCGGCGAATCAACCAGCGTTTATCCAGATTCATCGATACAACTGAACCACCTGTCCGAAATCGTGCCGGGGAACCGATATACAAAACAAGAACTATGCAACCCACAAAGTCTCGCCGACCGATAAACCCTTTTGCATCTTGCCTAAACCAACATGTAGTTTCTTCGCCTTCGAAGCATTGCGACGATTGGAAGGCGTAACCGCGTGAGGCCTAGGGCAGCCGTTTCGAAGCTCCGAGAAACGCACAGCACTCCGCAAGAAAGCAGCCGTCGTGAATTCAAAGCGTCCCATCCGAAACTTCGACTTCTACCAGTTAGAAGACCGCGTCATGATGAGCGCGGATGCCGTAGACATCGAGATTGATCCGCAAGAGATCATCGATATGTTCGGCAGTGCCGAAGATTCTAATTTTGGCGGAATTGATGGCCAGGTCATAACATCGGATTCGACGCAACCTACTGAGCACACCGCCGCCGTCAACGACTTGCCGCCAACGATTGGCATCGAAGCTGCCGATCCGAGCCAAACCGACGCACTGCTTCGTTGCGAAGTCATTTTCATTGACGACGCTGTCGAAGACGCCGAACAATTTCTCAAGTCACTGCGAGCAGAGCGAACCGACGTCCAGTGGATGATCTTCCAATTAGACGGCAACCGCGATGGTATTGACCAAATCTCACAATCGCTCAGCAACCTCTCCGGG